>JBEARB010000239.1:0-11936 GCA_041163625.1 Pseudomonadota bacterium
GGCCAGTTCGCATTCGGGTGGAGCGAACGCATCGGGCTCGCGCGCGGCTTCGGGCCACGCCTCAGTGAGCAGCGCCGGGCGCTTCGCGAGCGCGAATGCGACCTCGGCGAGGCTCCGGTCGTCGCGGCGGTGGATTGTGCGGAGGAGCTGCGGGTCGGCGGCCGCGGCGCCGCCCCGCGCGGCCGCGAGCAGCGCATCGTGTAGCGGGATCTCGCCCGCTCCGGCGCCCGACGCTGCGCCCGGTCGACCGTGCAGTCGACGGACACCCGCTGCCAAGATGGCGACCCGGCTGCGCTCCTTGGGCGTGGCCAAGCGCAGCGCGGCTTCGATGTCTGCGAGCGCGTCGGCGACGTCGAGGCCGACGCTCGGGCCGTAGTTCGCGCGAGAGAGGTAGGATTCGGCCTCGTCCGGCGCTGCCTCGACGATGACGTCCAAGTCCAGGCGTCCGGCACCGGCCTCCCCGGAGGCCGCCAGCAGTGCGACCCGTGCGCGGCGGATTCCGATACGGTCGCTGCGCAAGACGGCGGCATCGAGGTCTGCGCGTGCGCCGCGGAGATCGCCGGCGAGTCTCCGTCGTTCGGCTCGCCAGACGAGCAGATCCGGATCGCGGCGGTCGATGCGCAGACCGCGTTCTGCCAGGCTGGTCGCCGCGTCCAGCGCGCCACCGTAGGCAGCGACCCGGAGCGCGATGACCAGCGTCCTGGTCCCCTTCGGATCCGCCGCCAGGGCGAGGTCCATCGCCTCGGTGGCGGTCGCTCGGTCGCCGCCGCGCGATGCAGTGAGCGCCACGCCGCGCAGGCCCAAGGTCTTGAGCGAGCCGCCGAGTGCGACCAGCGCGCGACTGTCGGCGAGCGCGCTGGCCACGTCTCGCCGCTCGCCGTGTGCGACGGCCCGATTCGCCAACGCCGCGCCGAGTTCGGGTTCGAGCGCGAGGGCGCGATCGTGATCGGTGATGACTGCGCGGAGGGCCCCCCGACGGCGTTGCAGCATCCCTCGGTTGGTGTAGGCCCGGGCCAACTTCGGGTTCAACGCGATCGCCCGATCGTAGTGCTTCTCGGCAGCGTCGAGTTGCCCCTCGAGCGCGAGGATATCGCCGCGGTCCACCCACGCGTCGGCGTCGCCCTCGCGCTCGGGCGGGACCACCGCTGGTGGGATCATCGCGTAGGCTGCGCGCGTTGCTTGCCACACCGTGCTCCATTGGCCGGCGCGTCGACGGGCCGCATCCACCGGCTCCTCGGCGCGGTCGGTGCCGATGGCGGCGAGCGCCACGATCGCTGCGGAGAGGGCAGCGTCGTCCCGTTCCACGTCTGGCTTCAGGCGGGAGAGCAGGGCGTCGACGGCCTGCTCGCTGCGGCTCGCGGCCATGGCACGCGCCGCGACCACCCGCAACGCGGCCGACTCGTCGTGCAGCGCGTCGATGAGTCGCTGCTCCACGCTCGGGCGGGCCCGCGCCATCAGTCGGGCGACGATGGCGTCCTCTCGGCTCGGGTCGCGCCCCGCCGGGCTTGGGCGAGCAAGGCGTCGACATCCGCGAGCGCTTCGCGTTCTTCCGTGGCACGACGCGCGGCCAATTCGCGGGCCTCGAGACCGTCTCGCACGACCCACGCGATGCCGAGTCCGGCGAGCAACAGGCCGATCGCAGTGACCGTCGCGCGGTGGCGACGAACCCAGCGGGCTGCCAGCTCGGCCAGTCCGTATCGATGTGCCTGGACGCGGTCCCCGGCCTGGTAAGCTTCGAGGTCGCGCAGCATCGCGCCCGCGTCGGGGTAGCGCGCGTCTGGATCCCGCTGCAGCGCGCGATCCGCGATTGCCGCCAGCTCGCGCGGCGCGCGCGGTATTCGCTCCAAGACCGGCTTGGGCGTCTCGTTCGCCACCTTGTGCACCAACGCGACCGCGCTGCGTGCTCGGAACGGAGGGCGACCCGTGAGCAACTCGTAGAGCATCGCTCCCAGCGCCCACACATCCGAGCGCAGGTCGATCGCGTCGCGTTCACCGCGGGCCTGCTCCGGTGCCATGTAGGCCGGGGTGCCGACGATGGCTCCGTCGGCCGTCCGGACGCCGGCGTCGTGCGACGACGCGTCGAGCGGGCCGCTGCGGATCGTGCTGGCCCCGTCGGCGTACGGACCGCTGTCGTCGACCGTGTTGGGGCGGCCGACTGGCTTCGCGAGGCCCCAATCCAGCACCAGCGTGCGGCCGAACGTCGCGAGCATCACGTTGGCAGGCTTGAGGTCGCGGTGGATGACGCCCTGGCTGTGCGCGTAGGCGATCGCCTGGCAGGTGTCGTGCAGGCGCGGCAGGAGGCGCAAGCGTACGTCCAGCCGGTCTCCGGCGGCCGCGAGGGCGTCGGCGAAGGTCTCTCCGCGGACGAGGGGCATCGTGTAGTAGAGGCCGCCGGCGTCGCGCTCGCCCAGCTCGTAGACCGGCATGATGCCGGGATGTTCGAGCTTGCCCGTCAGGCGGGCCTCGGCGATGAACCGCAGCTCGGCGTGGTTGCTGCTTCCGCGGCCCGCGCGGAGCGACTTGAGCGCGATTTCCCGCCCCAGCGAACGGTCGATGGCCGCGTGGGCGACGCCGATTCCGCCTTCGCCGAGCCGTCGGGTCACGTGGTAGCGATGTCGCTGTTCTCGAACCAGGCCGTGTGGCCGCAGTTCGCGGTGGCGGTGATGCCCGACTCCAGCCTTTCGGCTACGTCGGCCACGTCGAGCGTTGCCGCCTCGTCCTCCGTCTCGTGCGCGTCGCGTCCGGTCGTGGGTTCGCTCACCGAGGTAGGGTAGTGCGCGCGCCGAGCTTTGCGCTAGCTTCGGCGCATGGCACGACGAACCGACCGGGCGGAGATCGTAGCGGCGCTCGAGTTGCGCTACGACCACGTCTCGGCACGCAACGTCTTGGCCGAGGCCGTTGCCGCCGCGCGGCTCGGCGACAAGGACGACTACACGGTCGAGGAGCTCTCGCGACTCGCTTGGGTGTTGCACGCACGAGGGGAGCGTGCGGCGCCGGCGTCCGAGGCACTGTTGGAGTTGGCGACGCGGGCCAGCTCTGCCGGGGCGCCGGTGTTCGCCGAAGAGGCTACTGAATTGGACGACGAGCCGGAGTGGGAGCGGATCGAGACGTCCGAAATTCCGGCGCTGGTGCAGGGGGTTGTTCAGGCGGCGATGGAGTTGGCTCGGGTTCGGCGGGGATGGGGCCAGGGGCGGTCGGAACGGCCGGACGGTGATGGGCGCGGCGGCGGGACGAAGGGGAACGCTGAAGGGGACATTGGAGACGGGGGGGACGTCTGCTAGTGCTCGCCCCTCCGGGGCCCTCCAGGGCGCAGTGCCCGGACCCCCAACGCCCTCCCCACCTGCGCAAAGCGCAGACCACCAAACGGCTCCTGCCCCGAGGTCCCCCTCGAGGTGCCGCCAGCAATCCAGCCTGCAGCCACCACCCGCGCGCCAGGGCAGTCGACAGAACCCCACGGCCGAGGCTCCACCCCCACACCGATCAACGAACGTGCCAACTTCGAACCCCTCCGCAGGGCCATTCGCAAGCCGCTGGATATTCAATCCGAAGTCGCGAATCGGTCCGCCCGAGGGCACCGCGACGCTCCGGTCGGACCTGGCCGCTCCCCAGCGATCGCAAGCTCGATCCGCTCTCACGGCGGTCTCGCGCCGGTCTCGATGCGGTCTCAACACGAGGCTGGCCGGAGCGATCGGGTGCATCACATCGGTCTCGGTCCGCTCTCGCGCGACGGCGGCCTGCCCGATGCTTCCACTGGAAACCCGCCCGCGGCTCGCGCTACCCTCCTGCGCAGGCGCCACGGCGCACACCCACGGAGGCAACGATGTTCGCCCGACTGACCGCGATCCGCGCCCGTACCCTTCCGCTCGCGGCGCTCCTGCTCGGGGGCTTGCTGATGGCCGGTGGGGCGCTCGCTGCGCCCGACGCCCCCAAGCCGAGTCGCGCCAAGGCGCCGCGCTTCGTCTTGCTCGGCAGCGCGCCGGTCGACGGCGGCAAACTCGTCGGCAACAGCATCGCCATGCTCTTCGGCGATCTGCCCGCCGAAGTCGGCACGCCGGCCGCGACGGCCTACGACGAGACCACCAAGCGCGCGGTCCCGGCCCGTAGCGCGCTGCATTGCCGAGGCGAACACAACGCCGGCCGCCGCTGTGTGGTGACGGTCGTACTCCCCGGGGCCGAGGTGGGCCATCGCTACCGCGTCGAGGTGCTCGAGCAGCGGGTCGCCGTGACGGTGGCGTCCGGCCATCCCGGTGAGCGTAGGCGCTAGAACACGCTTGCCGCACATCGGCGGCTCCCGTACCGTGAAGGTCGGTGAAAGGGGGGCACATGCGGTACGGTTGGACGGGCACTCGGTGCGCACTCTGGAGCTTGGCGCTGCTGGTTGCGGGGGGATGCGGCACGACGCCGACCTCGACGGGCCCGCAAGGCACCGGCTTCGATATCGCTGGCGGCGGAGCGGTCGACACCGGCAACGGTGCCGCAGACACCGCCGGCAGTGAGACTTCCGGCAGCCCGGATACCACCACCGGAGGCACGGACGGCGCGACCTCCGACACCGCCGGCAACGACACTGCGCAGGGCGATGATTCGTCGGGCGCGGACGACACCGGACGCGTGGCCCCGGACCCCTGCGCCGGTCAGACCGACGGTCAGGTCTGCGACGACGGCGACCCCTGCACCGAGAGCGACACCTGCAAGGAAGGCACCTGTACCGGCACGACCAAGGTCTGCGACGATGGAGACGTCTGCACGACGGACGCCTGCTCCGACGGGGCCTGCGTGGCCACTCCGCTCGCCGCCGGCACAACTTGTGACGACGGCTCGGCCTGCACGACCGACGACGTCTGCGGCGCGGCCGGCTGCGTCGGCACGATCCTCGACTGCGACGACGGCAAGGCCTGCACGCTCGATGGCTGCGACGCCGCCACCGGCTGCACCCATGCCGATCAGGCAGGCGCGTGCGACGACGGCGACGCTTGCACCGAGGGCGATATCTGCGCGTCGGGAGCGTGTGTGCCGGGGACCCCGAAGGTCTGCACGGCCGAGGGCCCTTGCCAACTCGCCGCCTGCGATCCGACCACGGGCGCCTGCAAGATCACGCTGCAGCCCGATGGCACGGCTTGTGACGACGGCAAGGCCTGCACGGACAACGACGGCTGCCTGCTCGGGACCTGCCTGGGCGCGCCCAAGAGCTGCGACGACGGAGAGGCCTGCACCGACGACGGGTGCGACGCGGCGAGCGGCAACTGCGTGCACGCAGCGGTCGCCGACGCGACCGAATGCGACGACGCCAGCAAGTGCACCGAGCAGGACGCCTGCGACTCCGGCGCCTGCAAGGGCAAGAAGGTCGACTGCGACGACCAGAACCCCTGCACCGAAGACGTGTGCGAGGCGGCCGCCGGCTGCTTCACGTTGCCCAAGGTGGGGCCATGCGACGACGGCGACGCCTGCACGCTCGCCGATGCCTGCACCGAGAGCACCTGCGCCGGCGGCAACGCGAAGAATTGCGACGACAACAACCCGTGCACCTTGGACGGCTGCGACGCTGCGACCGGCGGTTGCACGCACGACACCGCTGCGATGGACGGCAAGGGTTGCGACGACGGCTCTGCCTGCACTACGGGCGACGCCTGCGCCGGCGGCTCCTGCGCTGCCGGAACGCTGAAGGATTGCGCCGACAGCCAGCCGTGCACCCTGGACGGCTGTGACGACGGGACCGGCATCTGCACCCACAAGGCGCAGCCCGCGGGCGCCGCGTGTATCGACGGATCGTTCTGCACGCTCTCGGATACGTGCGACGCGTTCGGGGTCTGTACCGGCAAGCCGATTCCCTGTGACGACGGCAAGACCTGCACCATCGACAACTGCGACCCCAAGACGGGATCGTGCACCTTCCAGGCAATGCCGAAGGGGGCGTCGTGCGACGACGGCGACGCCTGCACGCTGGCCGACTCCTGTGACGGCGCCGGTACCTGCAACTCCGGCGTCACGAAGAATTGCGACGATGCGAACGCCTGTACCAGTGAGAGCTGCGACTCGAAGACCGGCGACTGCAAGACGATGTTCCTGACCACTCCCTGTGACGACGGCAACGCCTGCACGCTGGGCGATCGCTGCACCGACGGCAGCTGCAAGTCGCAGGGCGACGGCGACGTCGGCACGCTGGCGGGCTCCAGCTCCGGCTACCTCGACGGCGCGACTGCGAGCGCGCGCTTCAACTCGCCGCGAGCCGTGACCGCAGACCCCGCCGGCGGGGTGCTGGTCGCGGACTATTCCAACCACCGAATCCGGCGCATCGTCGACGGCAAGGTCTCGACGCTGGCGGGCAACGGTACGGCCTCGTACCAAGACGGAGCGGCGGCGTCCGCCCGGTTCTATTACCCGTCGGACGTCGCGGCGCAGGGGGCGACCGTCTACGTCGCCGACCGGAGCAACCACCGCATCCGCGCCATCGCCGGGGGGCAGGTCAGCACGCTCTTCGGCTCGGCCGCGGGCAACGCGGAGGGCAAGGGCAGCGAGGCGCGCTTGAACAGCCCCGAGGGCGTGGCCATCGGTGGCGACGGCGCGCTCTGGGTCTCGGACACCGGCAACCACGTGATTCGGCGGGTGGACGCCGACGGCATCCTGCGCGCCGCCGCGGGCGGCCCCGGCGGTTTCGCGGACGGCAAGGGCCCAGCCGCCCGCTTCAACGCACCGCGCGGGATCGCGGTCGACGGCAAGGGCATCGCCTACGTTGCCGACAGCAACAACCACCGTATCCGCCGCGTCTTGCCGGACGGCACCGTGACCACCGTCGCCGGCAACGCGAGCGCTGGCTACGTCGATGCCGTCGGTGCCGGCGCCCGCTTCTCGGCGCCCTACGGGATCGCTCTCTCGCCGTCCGGAGTCCTCTTCGTGGCGGACGCGAGCAATCGCCGCATCCGCCGAGTGGATGGCAACAAGGTCAGCACGTGGAGCGGGTCGGGGACCAGCGGATTCCTCGACGGCGCCTCGGCCGCCGCCCGCTACGCCTCGCCGCAGGGCGTGGCATGGCTGCCAGGCGGTCAGTTGGCCGTCGCCGACGTCTCCAACCACCGCGTGCGTGCGGTCGGCTCGGGCGTCATCGATTGCGACGACGGCAAGAACTGCACCCTCGACGGCTGCGACAACAAGCTCGGCTGCCAGCACGCACCCGAGAAGGTCGGTACCGCCTGCAACGACGGCAATGCTTGCACCGCGGGCGAAGCCTGCGCCGCCGACGGCTCATGCAGCGGCAAGGTCAAATCGTGCGGCGACGACAACCCTTGCACCGTCGATATCTGCGAGCCCCTGTCGGGCGCCTGCAGCAATGCGTCGAGTCAGTCCGTCTGCGAGGACGGTGACCTCTGCGTCGGACCCGACCTGTGCCAGAACGGCACCTGTGCGCCGGCCCCCTTGGTGCAGACCTGGGTCGGTGGCAGCGCCGGCTATGCCAACGCCAAGGGTACCAGCGCCCAGTTGAACTACCCGACCGGCCTGGACGAGGCCGGAGACGGCACGATCTACGTGGCGGACCGCAACAACCATCGCATCCGCAGCGTGCTGCCGGACGGCACCGTCGGCCTGTTCGCGGGCTCGGGCACGACGGGCTTCCTGAACGGCGCGGCCGCGAGCGCGCGGTTCTACTACCCGGCCGATGTCCTCGCGCTCCCGGACGGAAGCGTCGTTGTGGCCGACCGTAGCAACCACCGTATCCGGCTCGTTGCCGCGGGTCAGGTCACCACCCTCTCGGGCTCCGGTACGTCCGGCTTCCTCGAAGGGGCAGCCGGAACCGCTCGATTCTACTACCCTGAGGGCCTCGCGCTGCAATCGACCACCGGCAATATTTTGGTCGCCGACAGCTACAACAACCGCATCCGCGTCGTCGATCTGAACGGCAAGGCGAGCACGTTGGCCGGTAGTGGTACGTCCGGCTTCCTCGATGGGCCCGCCGCAACTGCACGTTTCTATCGCCCGTCCGGCGTCACCGCCGCACCGGACGGCTTGGTCTACGTCGCCGACGCCTACAACCACCGCATCCGTGTCATTGCGACCAACGGCAACGTCACCACGCTGGCGGGCGGCAGCTCGGGCTTCGCGGACGGGCAGGGCACCGCAGCGCGGTTCTACTACCCGGCCGACGTTGCGCTCTCGCCGCAGGGCTTGCTGCACGTCGCCGACCGCGCGAACCACCGGATCCGCACGGTCACGCTCACGGGCGTGGTCTCGACGCTGCTTGGCTCTGGGACGTCCGGCTTCGCCGACGGACCGATGGCCTCCGCGCAGTTCAGTAACCCCTACGGCATCCTGTACGGCAATACCGGCCTGGTCGTCGCCGACAGCAGCAACGCGAAGCTACGCCGGCTCTACGCCGGAGGTCTGCAGAAGGCCTGTGACGATTTGGACGCATGCACGACCGACGCCTGCGACAACAAGACGGGCAACTGTAGCCATCAGCCGATCGCGAATTGCTGCCAGCCCGTGAAGCAGCATTGGACCTTCGGACCCGGTTCGGACAACACCGGTTGGACCTTGCAGAAGTGCGCGGCGGGTAGCTCCAGCACGCCCACCGGCTGCTCGACCGTCAGCGGAGCCTCGCCGAGTAAGGGATGGCAGTTCTGGGACGCGGCGAAGCAGAGCAACCTCTCGGCCGGTGCGCTCTACTACGGCGATCCGACGCCCTCCACGCCGAACTTCAACTTCGGCGCGAGCGCCGGCGCCGCGACCTCGCCGACGTGGGTGGTGCCGGCGAGCGGAAGCAAGATGCTCGCGAGCCTGTGGTGGGATACCGAGGGCGGCACGACCTACGACCAGCTGTTCGTGTACCTGCTCGTCGACGGCAAGATTGCCAAGACCGTCCTGCAGAAGGGCACAGGCGCGTACGTCACGAGCAAGAAGTGGTACAACCTCGACGTCGACGTCTCC
This sequence comes from Pseudomonadota bacterium, assembly GCA_041163625.1. Classification (GTDB taxonomy): domain Bacteria; phylum Myxococcota_A; class UBA9042; order UBA9042; family UBA9042; genus JACKFC01. The sequence goes on from JBEARB010000239.1 coordinate 8,920, forward strand.
GCCTATGTCGGGAAGTCCGTGCAGCTGCAGGTCTACTTCAATACGAAGGACTCGGTGGCGAACTCGGGGCAGGGCATCTACGTCGACGACGTGAAGGTCTCGGCGCCCTGCAACTGACGGTGCGTCGCCGGCAACGACGTCTTGCCTTCGCGTAGATCGCTCGGCGCCCTCGCGCGTCTGTGCGAGCGGGACTTGCGCGGAGGTCGGACGATGCGGCAGCGAATCGGGCTTGGTTGGATCCTCACACTGTTCTGGTTGGCCGGCTGCGTCGGAAAGCCTGGGGGCGCGGGCGACGCGGGCGCGACACCGCCTGCGCCGCCCTCCGAGCAGGATGCGTCCTCCGCGCAGGCCGACCCGCCGCCGCCGGCGCCGCCGCCGACCGCCCGCCAAGCCGGCCCCCTCAGCAACGCCGACGATCTCGGCCGCGCCGCTCGCAAGCAGTTGCCCGTCCGTGAGGCACCGGTCGCGCTGACCAGTTCGGACGGCCAGGGGCTCGAGCTGCGCAGCTACGTGGCCCGTGGCGTCATCGACGGCCCGCTCTCGCACTGCGAGCTGCGGCTGACCTTCCACAACACGGAGTCGCGTCGACGCGAGGGACGCTTCGAGCTCGTCCTGCCCGACGGTGCCACGGTCGCGCGTTTCGCGATGAAGACCGGTGGCCGCTGGATGGAAGGCGAAGTCGTGGAGAAGCAGCGTGCGCGTCGCGTCTACGAGGACTTCCTGCACCGTCGCCAGGATCCGGCCCTGCTCGAGGCCACCAGCGGCAACCGCTTCGCGGCGCGCGTCTTCCCGATCGAGCCCAACGCCGACAAGGAGATCATCCTCGCGTTTTCGGCGGAGCGACGCGATCCGCTGGCGACTTGGACCTTGCCGCTGGTCGGTCTGCCCGAGCTCGCCACGCTCGACATCAAGATCTTCGTGCACGGCCAGAAAGAGGCGGTCACGGTGCGGCGCGAGCGCATCCAGCCGGCCGTCGACTTGGAGGTGCATCCCGGCGTGCTCGACGCGTCGTGGTCGGCCCTGCGCGCCGGCAGGGTCGCGGTCGTGCGCCTGGACGCCGCACAGCTGCAGCCGACGGTCGAGGAGGGCGAGCCCGCCCCCGGCGACGCCGCGGATCCGCTGAAGAACACGATCGCGCTTGTCGATACCTCCGCCTCGGGCGCGCTGGCGTTCGAAGCCCGGCTGCGGCAGGTCGAGCACCTCGCCCGTCGCGTTGCCGACGCGGACGGCAAGCTCGTCGTCGTCGCCTTCGACCAGGACGCCGTCGTCACCCACGAGGGCGGCGCCTTCGGCGACGACGCCCTGGTCGCGCTGCGGCGGCGCGGCGCGCTCGGCGCAAGCGACCTCGGCCGCGCGCTGACGGTCGCCGGCGAGCAGGCCGCTCGTTTCGGCGGTGCCAGCCGCGTGGTATTGTTCACCGACGGCATCGCCACCGCCGGCGAGCGCGACGGCAGTCGCCTCTCCGATCAGGTCCGGGGGCTCGCACAGAAGGGCGTCGTCCGACTCGACGCCGTCACCGCCACCGCTTCGCGGGACGAGGCGCTGCTCGGTCGGTTGGTCGGTGGCACGCTGCCGCGCGACGGCGTGGTGATTCACGCCGGTATCGAGGCCGCAGCGCTCGACCGCCTGACACGTCGCACCCTCGCGCCGCTCGAGCTGACGATGCCTGGCGCGGCATGGATCTGGCCCAATCGCATCGTCGGCCTCGAAGCCGACGGCAGCGCCCTGGTCTGGGCCGAGTTGAACGATCCCGATGCGAAGATGGAGCTGCAGGTCAGCGGCGGCGCGACCGGCAGCATCCGGCCCGAGTCCCGCGGCGCCGACGAGCGCCTGCTCGAGCGTACGTGGGCCCGCGCTCGCGTCGCGCTGCTGGAGAACGAGCACGACCGTGGCAGCGCCGAGATCCGCGAAGCCATCCACAAGAAGGTCGTCGAGCTCTCGCTGCAATACCGCGTGCTCTCGCGCTGGACCGCGCTGCTCGTGCTCGAAACCGACGCCGACTACGCGCGCTACGGCATCGCGCGTACCGATCGTGCCGCGATCCTCACGATCGGCGAAGACGGCGTGCTCTCGCTCGCGGCGCGCGACGAGGCGCAGGCTGCGCCGGCCAAGGGCGGGAACAAAGACCTGCTCGAAGCGCTCGGTCAGCCCGCGGACCCTGCACCTTCGCGGGCCGCCGGTGCTGCCGACGAACCGAGCAGCGGGTCCGCGCTCGACGCGCTGCTGCCCGAGGCCGAGCGCGGTCGCGCCGCCGGCGGTGAGGGGGGCTCCGCAGACGCCGACGACGCGGAGCGTACGGGTACCGCTGCGCAGGCCGCCGCCGAGCCGCCGCCGCCCGCACCGCAGGGCGCGCCGGTCGCCGAGCTCCCCGCGCGCGTCGCCGAGGCCAAGCCCGAACCGGCGCTCGAGGCCGAAGAAGCACCAGCGCCTCGCGAAGACGCGCGGCCGAGTGCGCCGAAAGCCAAGCGTGCGGTCGCGCCGTCCGATGCCGCCGAGCTCGTCATCGGTCAAGGCAGCGGTGGGATGGCGTTCGGGGGCACCGGTGGCGGCGGCGGTGGCACCGGTGGCACCGGCCGGCTTCGTGGGCTCGGCGCCCGCGATACGGCCGACGAGGCGCCGCTGCGCGGCCTCGCACGGGGGCCGCGTCCGATGCCGTCGTCGCACTTGGCCGTCGACGTGCTCCGCGCCACAGGCATGTCCCGCACCGACGCCGAACGCTCATTGCGCCGGTACATGGGGGCGTTCCGCGTCTGTTTCGATCGTGTGGCCTATCGGCGGCCGACCCCGGCTCGCTCGCGGATCCTCTTCGAGCTCGCGGTCGACCGCAGCGGTCGCGTCGGCCTCGTCAACATCCGCAGCGCGTCCGGTGTCGACGGCTCCACGCGCTCCTGTGTCGAGAGTCGGCTGCGCCGGATTCGCTTCGTCGGTGTTCACGCCGGGCTCGCCAAGGTCACCGCGCAGCTCCGCACCGATCGCGAGCGCGACCCGACGCCGGTCCGCCCCATCATCCGGCGGCC
>JBEARB010000240.1:0-24662 GCA_041163625.1 Pseudomonadota bacterium
GCCGACGTCGACCGCGCGGAAGACGTCGCTCGGCCACGGCGTCGTGCAGTCGCCCCATTCGGGAGCGAGCGGATTGCAGCCCTCAGCCGTCGGCTGCAGTACAGCAGGCGCGGCGCAGCTCGACGCGTCGTCGTCATCGCTGGCACAGGCCGGCAACAGGAGCAGCAGCGCCGCGATCCAAGGCGGGAGCAGCGAGCGGGACCAGCGACGCATGACGACCTCCGGGTGACCTGTGACTGCGGCCAACGCGCCGCGGCAGGCTACGAAGGAAGCGCACTGCTGCAAAGCACGCAGCGTTCCTTCCGATCGCCCCGAGCCTGTCCTTGAGAGAATCTTCCGCCGCCGCGCCCTCGAGACTCGGCCATAAAATGCAGCTTCGAATTTTCTGGCCGAGTCTCTCGTCTGTTGTTTGGGGGGCTAGGCGCCCCTGGTCGCGAGAAGCGCGGTTCTCGCGAACCATCCCCCTCCACGAGCCGCGACCAAAATATCGCCCCTGGCCATTTTTTGATCGCGTCTCTAGCGCCGCATCACATCTACGACGGACCACACCGCACCCGTCTCGACACCGAACGCCAGCCGCGCGGCGCGCTGCGTCGCCGCCGTCAGCGTCACGCGGCGCGAGCGCTCGTCCGTCGGCCAAGGGCGCGGGCGGCAGGGCGCGGCCGCGGAAGAAGATCTCGTCTCGGTTGCCGACCAACCAGAGCCGGCCCTGCGCGTCGTGGCGCGCGACGATCGTGCACATCAGCCCATCTCCTTCGCTGTCCAGCGCCGCACGCAGCCTTCCCCTGGCCGATCCGCTGCGGCAATCGAATCATGCGACAACTCGCGTCGCAATGTGACAATATCCTGGAATCAATGCGGAACATTTCGCTTGCGCGAGCGAGCGAGCGAGAATAAGGTGTGGACATCATCAACCCAGGCGTCAAGTGTCGATTGCACCGACGCGACGGAGCGAACCCGATGACCGTACACCTTGCGCATGCATCTCGCGCGGAAGCCTCTTACAACACCAGCGGCGACCTCGCGCTGACTCCGACTGCAGACGGCGTTCTCGCCGTTCAGGGTCAGCAGGCCATCGTCCCCAGGCCGATGCGCCTTGTTGGGGCTTGGGCGGCAGGATCCGACCTCTTCCCGAACGCGGCCAACGCCGTGTTCACGGACGTGCGAATCGAGTCACCGGCCTACGCTGACCTCAACCCGGCCTCGATTCGAACGATCTCTCCGTTGGCATCGGGCATCGCAGACAACGCTCTGGGCGTCACGGACATGGCCTGCGAGCCTCTGCCTTTGCGGGCAGGAGACCCGCTGTCGGTCACCGCAACGGTGCTTGCGGGTGGCGTCGGCAGCAACCTTGAGGTGCATGCACTGCTCTGGCTCGCCGACGGATGCGACCCAATCCCCGACGCCCCCTCGCTCTGGGTGGAGTTCGAAGTCGTCACGGTGCCGAGTACGCAGGGGGCATGGAGCGCCGTATCGATTCGCTTTCGGCGCCCGCTGCCGGGCCGGAAGTTCGCGATCCTCGGCCTGGACTACGTTCAAGAGGGAGCCCTCGCCGCCCGCCTCGCGTTGCCGGGTTCGGCGCTCAAGCCCGGTGTCCCCGCGCTGCAGACGATCGGTGAACGGCGGGCGCGCCTGTTCGACTCGATGCACCTCGGCGTGCTCGGTACCTTCGACGGCTTCGCGCCGCCGACGCTGGAGGTGCTCATCCCCTCGACGGCAACTCCCGGGATCGTTGCGCGAGGCTGGATGCGTGTCGCGCCACTCGACGCGGTCGGGAGCGGCAAGTCCGGAGGCTGCGGCTGCGGCGGCGCAGGCTGTGGCGGCTCGAGCTGCGGCTGTGGGAGGTAGGCCATGGCGGCAACGACCTACCAACTCCGCAGCTACACCCTCGAGGTTGGGCCTACCTCTACGCCGACCTTGATCGCGGCCGCCTCCAATAGTCGACGCGGCCTACTGATCTCCGGCCTGGGAGCGAACGCGGGTGACCTCGCTGCGATCGGACCGATCATCGGGCTGGACGCTGATGCGACCACGGCGACCGGCATCATCCTCGATCCGTCGGCGGGGCCGCTCGAACTCTGTGAGGCGCAACACGGCGAGTTGGTGCGTGTCCCGCTCTACGCGGTCGGTTCTGCGGCGGATTTTCGTTTGACCGTGATCGAGTTCACGAGTACGGATCGGATGGGAGGCGCACGATGAACGGCACACGCGGCGAGTGGCAGCGGCGGCCAGATGGCACAATCACCGTGTTGATTCGTGACGACGCCGGGAATCCCGAACCTGGTCAAGCTGTGGAAATTCGAAGTCGGGGAGCAGCCGGGGTCGTCGCCAGTGGAATCACGGGTAGTCATGGACAGCTTACGGTGCGTCCGCAGAGACCAGGGCGCATCTCCCGAACCCCGGGAAGGACGGAGGCAAGGGTCATCAATCGCAGTCGTGCTGTCGCGGAAGTTGCCACCGCGCCAGCTCTGCAGGCGGAAGTGGAACACCGACAACGCTCTCTGGTGGGTTCTCGTAACTTTGATGCTGGCGGGGGGCTCTCAGCGGAGGGCACAGATTGGAACCCTGACCAGAAGCCCGCGTGTGGAATCTGCTTCAACCTGCCCGACAACTGTCTTCCGCGTGGCTGGCAGCTTGCGTCACCGAACACTGATGTTCTTGAGAAGATCTCTCTCAAGGGCAAGGAGTTGGCGCAGAAGAAGACGAAGGCGAACGTCAGCGCCACAGACCCAACCACTGCACTCGCTGAATGGAAAAAGGAATACAGAGCCTTTCGCAAGTGGTCGCAGAGTGCACTGGACGCATGGCTGGACGCGTACGAGCAATGGTCGAGTGCTCCAAATTGCCTAAACTGCAAGCACCATGTGGAACTCATGGAAGCTTTCAAGGCGGACTGTTGCGCTGTGTGGACACCGCCTCCCGACGGACCTCAGACTGCGAACGATCTCCTCTTGCCTCCCCAAGAAATCTGGAGTGGGTGGAGCCCCGAAGATTGGTTTCCGAGCATCATGACCTGCGACGCACAGGCATACAAGTCACACAATTCAGGCCTCGGTCCGACAGCTATCGAAGGTGGACCCGTACTACCTGTGGTGTTGGCAGTGCGGCGAGACACCCCTGCTCGAAGGGCTCTCCTGGCGACGATCTACCAGAAGCGCGCTTGGCGATCGCTGCCCCATGTGGCGGAACGTCGGTTCTGGGCGCGACTATTCGGTGACGAGCTTTCCTGCGAATCGATGTGCCTTTCCAAGCTTGGGAGCCAATACTCGGCGCTTGGCACGAATCTGTGGAAGCCCGCTGCTGGAATCGTCTCGTGTGGTCCGCCGCCAATCCCATACGCATTCGGGCTTCCGCCGATCGAATACGCACTGCAGCAAAGCGCTCCACCGACGAAGGCCCCATCCATGGAACAATTCTACCCCAGCCCTGGTATGACAAGTGCGGGAAGCCCAAATGTTCCGTACAGCGAAATCGATCTGTACGTTTCTGTCTGGCCGGTCGCGGTGAAAATTCTCAATGCAAATGCTGGCGGTCGGGTGGGCCCACAGTATGGTGCGATCGTTCGCTCAGGCTCCGAACAGTCTTCACTCAAGGCGGGTGAATGTCGACTATTGGTGCCAACTGGGCTCGTGTCGCCAGGGGGATCTCAGGTGGCCAACTGGACGAATCTCGCGGTCGTCGAGGGAACAAAGTGGACGCCATGTCCGAGCGCGAGCTGTCCGTGGCCATGAGAGGCGTGACCTTCGACATCTGCGACTTTCAGCGTCGACTGCTTCCGCTAGCCTTCGTCTTGGCAGGTGGAATGGCCTGCTCCAGCGTCGGCGACACGGCGGTACGCGCGAAGAGCGATGGGAATGCCGCAGATCTCGACGGCGCGATCGGCGCGGGCGAACTCAATGGAGCTGGCTCCGACGTCGTCGACGATTCCTACGACGGGAAAGGGCTCTGGGAAACCGACGCAGGCGACGGCAAGCCTTGGTACGAGAAGAAATTGGGGACGATCTTCCCCTCCGAAGCGTTGTCGACCTACACGATGTCTTGCGGTAGCACGAACTCGCAGTGGATCGAAAACAACGCACTGCAATCGCTCGACAATGCGAGAATTCCGGTCCAGCCGGGGGAGCCTTCCTACGAAGAGCCGATCGAACTCACGCCGTCCGGCATCGTCCTCAGCAAGGACAAGCCTACGGAGTTTGGTGATTTTATCGTTCCTCCATACGGAGGAGACCGGGTCTACGTCGCACGGGCGAACGGCGTCCGATTCGAATTCAGGACGCTGGTGAAGAAGGAAGACGCCGCGGATTGCAGCAAACCGCCTGCGATGCCCGGCTGGCCTGTTCCGTGCCCCCGCGTACCTGTCCTGCTGGCATTTCACGACGATGGAACCGTGCGCGTACGGCCCCTCGACATGCCGAACGGAAAGAACTTCGATTTCTCATGGCATACTGCGAAGTTCGTCCACGTCGACGGCGACGCCATCGGGCTCGCGATCACCTACCACGCGGCGCCCAGCGACAAGATCCTGGCGTACGCGGGCTACGATGCTGACTTGAACCTCACGCGCTGGCGCGAAGTCGTGACCCTTCCCGACAAGACCAGCGCCGGGGAAGTGACCAAGTTCTCCTCGGGGTCGAGTCAGCCCAACGCCTGCTGCGCTTCTGACGGAGAGTGGGTCTCGGCCTTCGTGCGCTACGACGTCCTCGGAGCAGACCAGGAGAAGCTCCGCACAACAGGTGCGATTGTCTCGGTTCGCCCAGCCGACGGTGCGACGCGGCACTTCGAAATCGGACAGAATTTCGACATCGAGTTGGACACGGTGCGCTTCGTTTCGCCCGCCGACAAGCCTGATTCCGTTCCGCACGCACGCGTGTCGTTCGTCGCACACTGGCCGAGAACAGAGCCGGACGATCCAGCGTGGAACCTTGCTGGCGAAGAAGATGCACTGGTGGTCGCGAATTTGCCGGCCGGCGCGACCCCCACGTTCACCGCATGGTTGCCGTTGCAGGCCAGTCGTCCCATCACAGTGTTCCAGCGTGGGACTTCGATGCTCTTCGTGATGGACCAGAGCACGGACGGCCCTCCGCTGTACCAGTTGCTCGCAGTCGGTCCGCATGGAGGCATCGTTCGGCATTCGACGGTACCCGCACTTGCTGCACGCCCCGATCTCGCTGCGCTCTGCAGTGTGCGCGCGCTGGAAAATCGATTGGTTTGGGTCTGGCGGGCAGCGACGGGTCAGAAGGCGCAACCCGATGCGACCGCACAACTGCGCGCCACATGGACCGACCTGTGGGGCTGGGAAACGGCGGAGACGAGCGGAGCCTGCCAAGCCCTCGACGATTCGACCTGCGTACCGGACAGCGTCTGCGAAGTCGTGACGTGCAGCGCGTCGACCGGTTGCCTCTCGCTTCCGGTTGGCAAGCAGCCGCCGTTGACGTGCGGCGTGGCGAAGAAGTGCGGCTCGACGTCGAATTCCTGGTCCACGTCAGAGTGTCTATTGGATTCGGACCCGAAGAGGCCGTGGCTGGTGCTGGGCGGCCCGATCGGCACCGCCACGCCCTAGCGCCGCGACGCGTCCACAGCCAACCGCACCTCGCCCGTCTCGACACCGAACGCCAGCCGCGCGGCGCGCTGCGTCGCCGACGGATCACCCGACGTGAACACCGCCCACGTCGGCGCCGCCTCTGCCCCCGCCGCGGCCGCCGGCAGCGCCGCCAACAACGCCGCGAGCGCCGACTGCGCCGGATCCAACAACGCCACCCCCGGCAACGCCGCCGCGATCGCGGCCTCCGCGGCCGGATAATGCGTACACGCCAGCACCACGAGCTCGCGATCGCGCAACGGCGCACAGAGGCGCTGCACCAACGCGCGGGTCTGCGGCCCGTCGCAATCGCCAGTCTCGATGCGCGCGCTGAGCGGCTGCGCGACGCGGCCCTGCACCTGCCGACCCGCCGCGCGGAGCGGCCGCGCCCACCCACCCGAGACGATCGTGCGGCGACCGCCGAGCACACCGATGCGCTCGGCGCCGGTGGCGAGCGCGGCGGCGACGCCGGGCTCGATGACGCCGTGCAGGCCGAAGCGCAGGCCAGCGCCGACGCCGTCGTGGCGCAGCGCCGGCAGCGCGGTCGAGGCGGCGTTGCAGGCCAGGAGCACGGCGTCGGCGCCGGCGTCCTGCTCTTGCGCGACGATCTCGGCCACGCGGGCGGCGAGCGCCGGCGGCGGCAGGCGGCCCCAAGGCTCGAAGCCGGCGTCGCTGCGATAGCGCAGGCGCAGGTCGGGGCGAGCGGCGCGCAGACGGGCGAGCAGATCGAAGCCGCCGGCGCCCCAATCGAGCAGGCTGACGGTCGGCGCGGCGCTCACGGCCAGGTCTCCTCGCGCGGACGGATGGCGCGCATCGGGCCGCTGTCGAAGGCGAGCACGCGCGCGGTGCGGCCGATATCGAGCAGCTCGACGGCGTGACCGGGGAAGCGGCTCTCGAGGAAGAACGCGTACTCGTGCCAGGCGCGGATCGGATTGTAGTCGAGCATCGTCTGCCAGGCCGGATCACGCACCAGCCGCCCGAGCGCGGCGCGGTAGTCGGGCAGGCTGCGCGCGGCGAGGCGATGCCGCGCGGTGTCGGCGAGCAGGCGCGGCAGCTCGCGCACGCTCGGCGCCTTGGCGGCCATGTCGACGATGAGCAAGCGGCCCTCGGGCACCAACACCCGCTGCAGCTCGGCGATCATCGGATCCCAATCGAGGTAGCGGAACGAGAGCAACGAGACCGCCACGTCGACGCTGTGGTCGGGCAGCGGCAGCCGCGGGCCGTCGATCTGCGCAAACCGCAGGTGCGGATGCGCCGCGTTGCGGGCGCGGGCGTGGGCGAGCATCCCGGCGCTCGCGTCGACGCCGATCCCCTCGCGCAGCCGATGCTGCCAACGCTGCAACAAGGCGCCGTTGCCGCAGCCGAGGTCCAGCACCCGCAAGCGCCCCTCGGGCGGACGCAGCGCCGCGACCGCGCCGTCGAGATGCCGCTCGAGCCAGGCGATCTCCTTCTTGCGCACGGCGATGTCGGAGAAGACCGCGTCGTAGCCGGCAGCGACGGCGTCGTAGGTGGTGTCGCCCCCCGGCGGCGTGGGCACGAAGCGCTTGAGCGGCTCGGCGTGGGTCAGCCCGGCGTATTTGCCGACGCTCGCGAACACGCCGTGCGAGGTGCGACCGGGGAAGCCGACGAGGTAGACCTCGGCGTCGGGGTCGGCGTAGTCGGGCTTGCGGAAGCGATCGGGCCGCGCAGAGAAGGTCGTGTACCAATGGTAGCCGCTCGCGGGCACGCCGAAGGTGCGCGCGAAGAACGGCGCGAACCAACGCGCGGTGCGGCAGGCATGGAAATACGCCTCGGCGCCGGGCGCGAAGGGGATGGTGGTGGCGCGCCACTCGGCAGGGCTGAGCTGCTCGGGCCAGGCGGTGGTGCCGAACATCGGCCCGTACAGCCCCGAATGGGTGAAGAGGTGCAGCGCCTGCAGTCGGTCGCCGGCTGCGGAAAGCGCGGAAAACTCGGCCAGCAGCGCGTCCTTGCGCTCAATCGCCAGGCAGCGGACGTGGGCACCGCGGGCGCGCTCACGGCGGGCGAGGCATTCGGCCGCGCGCTGCAGCTCGGCGCCGCCTTCGCGGTAGCGGGTGGTGTAGCCGATGAGGACGAGGTCCACGGCGTGCGCCTCAGGCCGACCGCGGGTTGGCGGCGCGGTGGGCGCGGTCGAGCTCGCCGAGGGCGGCGACGTGCTCCATGATCGCCTCGGCGATGGCCTGCGGGTCCTTGCCGCAGCGCTCGACGAGGTCGCCGGCACGGATCGCCGGACCGAACCAGATGCGCACCGGCTCGCCACGCTGACCGGCGGGGCGGAAATTGCGCCGCGCCGTGCCGACGAAATCGTTGCTCATGCCGAGGATCCAAGCCGGCTGGACCATCACGTCGGGCGAAGCCGAGAGCAGCAGCTGTCCGACGCCGGGCTTGGCCTTGCCGAGCGCGTAGGGGTCCGGTCCATTGCCGCGTGTACCTTCAGGGTGGATGCCGCAGAGCGTGCCCTTTCGCATCGAACGACCAATTTGCGCCATGGCGATCGGATTGAACTCGCGCCGGCGCTCATCGCGGAAGATCGGAGGCCACATGGATGCGCTGGTGAGCGCCACATTGATGAAGAACCCGACCGGATGGTCGTAGAAGAAGTCTTTTCGGACCGGAAAGATCATCCGTTGGATGAGCGAGGCGCGGGTGTCGATCATCGTGGCGCCGGTGAAGAAGAGGTCGAAGAAACTGCGATGATTGGCGACCAAGACGATGCCGCCAGGCGCGTCGACGCTGCGTAGATGTTCAGCGCCATGGACCTCGTACAAGTTCTTCGAGAGGATCGTGACGAAGTTTTTGCCGAGATAACGCCAGAGTGGGCGCGTTGCGGCCTTGAGCCAGCTCCATTGATTGATGGTGTCGCCGACCGGGACAGCGAGACGCTCCACCGCGCGGAGACGCTTGCGCGGGAGCCGGAGCGCGGTTGGCAATGATGCGTTGTTCGGCATAGTGGTGATCCTCAGCGTAGGAGCCCAAGTCGTGACACGCTGCGGCCGGAGGAAGCCAGAACCCGAGCAAGCTTGCAACGAGCGACTGGGAGCGCGACCAGCGGCCAGTTCGACGGAGTCGACATCATGTCAGGTCGAGCGACGGGCAGCGTCGCGCGCTCCGAAGCCGAGAACGCGGCCTCCCGGCAGGCGCTCGACGCCGCGCTCCATGCCGCCGGCGTGGCGTTCTGGCCGGGCGTCGGCGGAGAGCCCGAGGGTGGCCCCGGCCGCTGGCGCGACGAGGTGCATCGGCTCGCGCTCGGCCTGACGGCAGGCGCGGCCCTTTCCTGGGGCCGCCGCTTCAGGCAGAACGCGGTGCTGCACGTCCGGCGGGGCGAGGCGGTGCGGCTGCTCGATTGCCGGGCCGCCCCGAGCGCCCCCGACGCCGACGACGCCGTGGAGCCGCGATGACGACCGACACCCTGACGCTGCCGATGCCCGACGACGCCCACGTCCACCTGCGCGACGGCGAGGCCTTGCAGGCGGTGGCGGCGGCGACGGCGGCGCAATTCGCGCGGGCGGTGGTGATGCCGAACCTGCGGCCGCCGGTGCGGACGCTGGCCGACGCGCTGGCCTATCGCGAGCGCATCCTGGCGGCGCTGCCGGCGGGTACGCGCTTCGAGCCGCTGATGACGCTCTACCTCACCGAGCAGACCGATCCCCGCGCCATGGCCGCCGCGCGCGCCGGCGGCGTGTTCGGCTGCAAGCTCTACCCCGCCGGAGCGACCACCAACTCCGACGCCGGCGTGCGCGACCTCGCGCGCGTCGACGAGGTGCTCGCGGCGATGGCCGAGGCGGGGCTGCCGCTGCTGGTGCACGGCGAGGTGACCGACGCCGAGGTCGATATCTTCGAGCGCGAGCAGGTCTTCCTCGAGGGCACGCTGGCGCCACTGGTGCAGCGGCATCCGACGCTGCGCGTGGTGCTCGAGCACGTCACCAGCGCGGCGGGCGTGCGCTTCGTCGAGCAGGCGCGGCCGGGCGTGGCGGCAACGCTGACGGCGCATCACCTGCTGCTCGACCGCAACGCGATGCTGGCCGGCGGCATCCGGCCGCACCTGTACTGCCTGCCGATCTTGAAGACCCGCGCCGACCGCGAGGCGCTGCTGGCGGCGGCGACCTCGGATTCGCCGCGCTTCATGCTCGGCACCGACAGCGCGCCGCACGAGGTCTCGACCAAGGAGAGCGCCTGCGGCTGCGCGGGCAGCTATACCGCGCCGGTCGCGCTGCAGCTCTACGCCGAGGCCTTCGATTCGGTCGGTGCGCTGGACCGGCTCGCCGCGTTCGCCTCGACGCGCTTCGCCGATTTCCACGGCTTGCCGCACAACCCGGGCACCCTCCGCTTGGTCCGCGACCACGTGCCGGTGCCGGCGGCGCTGCCCTTCGGCGACGGCACCGACGGGCCGCTGCGGGTGCGGCCGTTCCGCGCCGGCGAGGCGGTCGGGTGGCGCGTCGAACAGAGCGTGGACGCCAACTAGCGCCCCGCAGCAGGGAGGATGCGATGCGATCGAACGGACTCTCCATCGGCGGCGCGAGCGCGCGGCGTGGGCTCGCCTTGGCGTGGTTGCTCGGCCTGCTGGCCCTGTCCGGCTGCGGCGGCGACGCGGACAAGCCCAGCGGCAATGGCAGCGACAGCGCGGTCGGCGGCGACGCCATCGGCAGCGACGCAGACGACGCGGGCACGGACGCCGGCGGCGACGTCGCGGACGATGCCGCCGCGGACGCCGCGAATCCGGACGCCGGCGGCGACGACGGCGCGATCGACCCGATCGCCTGGGGTCAGAGCGGACTGAAGCCGATCGACAAGGTGGTGGCGCCGCCGGCGGAGCCCGAGCCGGTGGCGACCTCGGCGTTCGCGGTGGCGGCGTTCTTCCAGGGCGACACCGACGTGATCGGCGGTGCGCTGCTGGCCGGTACGCTGACGATGCCGGAGGAAGGCGCGCTGGTCTCGGGCAAGGTCTGGAAGCAGGTCGAGCCGGATGCGGGCGGGCAGCTGCCGGCGGTGGGCAACCCGGCGGGCACGATGTGGGCGCTGTTCGAGGTCGACTGCAAGGCCGAGACGCGGCTGCTCGTGCAGGCGGACCGCGCCTACGAGCTGCGCTGGAAGGGCGGGCGGCTGCCGGGCGATATCTACGGGTCGGGTAAGATGCGGCTGCCGGTCAAGCTGCCGGCGGGCAAGCATCTGCTGGGCATGCGCGGGCGCGGCGGGCAGAAGCTGCGGGTGAAGGTCTGGCAAGTGCCCGAGGCGTTGTGGATCGATCCCCACGATCCCACCCACCCCGACCTGCGCGTCGGCCACAACGATCCGCTCTGGCTCGGGCTGCCGGTGCTGGAGTGGGACGGCAGCTTCGCCAAGGACGTGCGCACCCGCGTGGTCGGCGGCGAGTGGGTCGAGCAGACCGAGGTCGCCTGGCCGGGCTTGGTGCCGGGCGGCGCGACGCAGCTGGGGTGGAAGATCGTACCGAAGAAGGCGCCGACGCAGGCGACGCTCGGCAACGACGCCGCCGGCAAGCCGATTCCGCTCTCGGTCGAGGTCACGCTGCAGGTCTGGACCGACACCCACGAGAAGGGCTGGGAAGCGCGCGTGAAGCTGCAGGTGCGCGAGGGCGAGCAGACCTTCCGGCAGACCTTCCGCGACGCCGCCGACGCCTCGGTGCAGTACTACGGCGTGCGGCCGCCGCGCGATTTCGACCCGCAGAAGAAGGATTACGCGCTGATGCTCTCGCTGCACGGCGCGGGCGTCGAGGGCATCGGCCAAGCCGGCAGCTACGGCGCCAAGACCTGGCTCTGGCACGTCACGCCGACCAATCGGCGGCCCTTCGGCTTCGATTGGGAGGAGTGGGGTCACCTCAACGGGCTGCACGCGCTCGACGACGCGACGGCGCGCTTCGCGCCCGACCCGACGCGCATCTACCTCGGCGGCCACTCGATGGGCGGCCACGGCACCTGGCAGTTCGCCGTGCACCACCACGGGCGCTTCGCGGTGATGGGCCCCTCGGCGGGCTGGGATTCGTTCTACACCTACGGCGGCGCGAGCAAGCCGACCGGCCCGTTCGCGCGGGCGCGGGCGCACTCGGATACCTCGCATTTCGCGGAGAACCTGCGCGACCGCTCGGTGTACGTGATCCACGGCACGGCCGACGACAACGTGCCGTGGTCCGAGGGCAAGGCGATGCTGCAGCACGCCACCGTCGCCGGCGCCGAGGTCGACCACCATTGGCAGCAGGGCGCGGGCCATTGGTGGGACGGCGACAAGGGCGAGGGCGCCGATTGCGTCGATTGGCCGCCGCTCTTCGAGCTGATGCAGAAGCGGACGTTGGACCCCACCGAGTTGAACTTCCATTGGCGCTCGCCGGGGCCCTACTACACGCACCAGCACAGCTACCTGACGATCGACGCGGCCACCTCGCCGACCGAGGATACGATGGCCGAGTCGGTCTTCGACGGTGCGACGCTGAAGCTGACGCTGCAGAACGTCCGCCGCTCCGTCCTCGACGGCAAAGCGATCCGCGCCAAGGGTCCGCAGAGCATCGTGGTGACGGGCGCGGGGCTGAGCCAGCAGACGCTCGAGCTCCCCGACGGCCCGCTCGTGCTCGGCGAGGAGGGCGGCAAGCGGGTCGGCCAATGCGGGCCGTTCAATCAGGCGTTCCAGCGCGCATTCGCCTTCGTGGTGCCCGACGACAACCCCACGCTGCGCGCGATCGCGGCGTATTGGGCGACCTCGTGGCAGATGATCGGCAACGGCCATGCCGTCGTCCTGCCGGCGTCGGCGGCGGCGCACGCGCGGGCGGCCGGGCGCAACGTCATCTGGTTCGGGGCGGTGCCGAGCGCGGTCGAGGATACCGGCTTGGCCGGCGGCTCCCTGCCCGTCGACCTGCAGCTACCCGGCCAGCCCGGCGCCAAGGCAGACGCCAGCGGCCCGACCATCGCCGGCGTGACCATCCCCGGCGCGGCGGTGCTCTCGGTCTTCCCACGCGGCGCGGGCGTGGACGCGGTGCTCTGGGCGCCGGCCGACAAGCTCGGCCTGCTCTACGCGGTGCTGCCCTTCAGCTCGCGCTCGGGCCTGCCGGATTGGATGGTCTGGGAGGCGACGGGCGTACGCGCGACCGGCTATTGGTCCAGCGATTGGAAGAACGTCGACCCGGCGGCGACCGCCGGCTTGTAGGCCGGATTTTCGGGCTCCGAGCGCGCTACTGCGCCGCGAGGCAGGTGCCGGGCGAGTCGGCCACGAAGCAGTTGGCGCCGCAGGGGCAGATATTGGCGCCCTTGCAGACGCCGCCCTTGCCGCATTGCGCGTC
Source organism: Pseudomonadota bacterium (assembly GCA_041163625.1). GTDB lineage: Bacteria > Myxococcota_A > UBA9042 > UBA9042 > UBA9042 > JACKFC01. The sequence goes on from JBEARB010000240.1 coordinate 12,879, forward strand.
GGTCCAGCAGGCACCGGGCTTGAGCTCGCCGGGGTCCTTGCAGACCGAGTTGGCGCACAGGCCGATCTTGCACTGCGAGTCGTCCTTGCAGCAGCCGCCTCCGGTCGGGCCGCAGGCGCCCTTGCTGCCCCAATTCTGGGCCGACGAGGCGGCTTCGCAGTCGTTGCCGTAGGTCTTGCCGTCGCAGCCGCAGACCGGATCGTATTGCATGGAGCAACCGCCGGGCTGCATCGCGCAGGTGCCCTCGCCGCTGCATTGGCCCGCCGGCAGCGCGCAGAACTCGCCCGAGGCGCACTTCACGTCCGCGCCGGTGCCGACGCTGCATTTGCCGGGCGCGGGCTTGCCGCAGGTGCCGGGGGTGTCCATCGCCTTGCAGAAGGCGTCGCAGCCACAGGCGATGCCGCCCTGGCAGACCTCGCCGGTGCCGCATTGCGCGGAGGTCCAGCACTTGCCCTTGTCGAGGCCGACGGTGCTCATGCACTTGCCGGCGTTGTAGGGGCCGAAATAGCAGATCGAACCCGAGGCGCAGTCGCCGTCGACCTTGCAGCAGCCCGGTGCGGGGCCGCCGGCGTCGGTGTCGGGCTCGGTGGTGTCGGGCGGGCTGGCGTCCGGGGCGCCGGCGTCGAAGGGCACGGCGTCGACGGTGCCGCCGTCGGTGGTGCCGGCGTCGTCGGGGGTGGTGTCGGAGGGCTCGACCGCGTCGGTGGGCTCGACGGCGTCAGCGATGGCGTCGGGCGCGGTGGCGTCGTCGGCGGTGCCGGTGTCCTCGGCGGTGTCGGTGGTGCCGCCAGTGTCGGTGGTGCCGCCGGTGTCGGTGGTGGCGCCGGTGTCGGTGGTGCCGCCGGTGTCGTCGCCGCCGCCGGTATCGGCGCTACCGTCGGAGGTGCCGCCGACGTCGCTCTGCGTCACGTCGTTGCCGGCTTGCACGTCGGTTCCGCTGCCGTCGACCACGACGTTGCCGCAGCCGATGGCGAGCAACAGGGCCGCGGCGAGGCCGAGCTTGCGAATTGTGACGTGGTGCATGGCGATCCTCCTCCTGCCTGCGGGCATTGTAGGGCCGACCGCGGCGGGGCGCCACGTCTTCGCGCGGGCGGCGGACCCAACCAGAAGTCAGCCAACTCTGAATCCAGACTGCAGATCGACCGAACCCGTGGCGCAGGTGTGATGTTGCTTGCGTCAACCCTCACCCACGTTCCGTCCCCGCCGGCGAAAGCACCGCCCCGACCCAACTCGAGTGGGTCGTCACGGTGATCGACATCGCGCTCACGAGCGTGCCCGACATCGACCTCGAGGTGTGGGATACCGGCGCAGCCAGATCGTCCTGGAGGCGTCGGAGATCGGCGGCAAATGCCTCGAAATGCGCATCAAGGGCTATTCGGTCGCGTCGGGCGGCCAGTGGGTCTACAGTGCCCTGTACAATCACAGCGGTTCGACCGCAGATCACGAGGAGGCCGCCATGGACTCGGCTCGAAACAGCTCGGTTCGCTACTTTCTCGCCGTCCTAGCGTTCGCCGCCGGCTGCGAAGCCGCGGGGACGGCCCCTGCCGACGCTGCGTCCACCAGCGATTCCGGCAGCGCGGACGGCACCGCGTCGAGCTGCTTGCTGCAGATCGACGGTACCTGCCCGGAGGGATGTGGACGCGTCGAGGTCGCAGCCGCGGTCGACCAGGTTCAGGAATGCCACCCTGCGTTCGAGCAGCGCGTGATCGCCTGTGGCGATTTCGATGTGTTCGCCACCGCAGCGTGGTGTTACCAGACCCTCGACGGAAGCGAAATCTCCCAATCTCCGGGGATCTACCCGGTCGACGCAGCCCACCTCGCCGCGCAGGGATGGAAGGAGTGCGACGAAGCGACGCGCATGAAGCTGCTGACGTGGCCCAAATGCAGCGATTGATCGCGGTCTGGACCATCGCGTCTTGGCGTCGGTGGAGGCGCGACAGCGACCCACGCCTTGGCGCCAACTGCGTTCGAGCATCGGCCGCGCGTAGCAGACGACCGCAACGGCGGTGTGGCCTGCAGCGGTCAGAGCGCCCTGAACGAAGTGCGCCGAGCCCACGAAACCGAGCTCGGCGTGCGAGAGGTGGCTGCGCTCCAACCGGTCCCCGATCGGCTCTTCCAGGGGTCAGGTGCGTGGTGCGGCCCGCCGCAGAGACGATTCGAGGCGTGCTGCGCAGGCCAGAGACTTGAACATCCGTTCAGGTTGGCGCAGGCTCGTCGGATGCGCGAGGAGCCGACCGTCGAGCGAGAGATCCCCGAAGGCTTCGAACCCGACGCGATCGCCGCGCCGCCGGCGCCGATCCGTGGCCGCGGCGCAGTCGACAACCCCAGCGGCCGCTACGAGGCCAGCGCCCGCCGCCTGGACGACGCCGCCGACCTCGCCGGCCGCAAGACCGTCGTCCGTCCGCTGGCGGTGCGCGAGGCGATGAGCCGCAACGAGTCGCCGGACGTGCCGTTCGACCGCGCGGTGAACCCCTACCGCGGCTGCGAGCACGGCTGCATCTACTGCTTCGCGCGGCCGGACCACGCCTACCTCGGCCAATCGCCGGGGCTGGACTTCGAGCAGGTGATCTTCGCCAAGCACGACGTGGTGGCGGCGCTGCGGCGGCAATGGGCGCGACCGGGCTACGTGCCGGCGACGTTGGCGCTCGGCGCGAGCACCGACCCGTATCAGCCGGTGGAGTCGGACCTGCGGCTGACGCGCGGCGTGCTCGAGTTGGCGCTGCAATGCGGGCATCCGGTCGGCATCGTGACCAAATCGCATCGGGTGCTGGCCGACCTCGACGTTTTGCAGGCGCTCGCGGCGCGCGGGTTGGTGCGCGTGTTCCTCTCGGTGACCTCGCTCGACGCCGGGCTGCAGCGCACGCTGGAGCCGCGCGCGGCGGCGCCACACGCCCGGATTCGCGCGATCGCGGCGTTGGCCGAGGCGGGCGTGCCGGTCGGGGTGCTGGCGGCGCCGATGATCCCGGCGGTCAACGATGCCGAGCTCGAAGCGATCTTGCAGGCCGCGCGCGAGGCGGGCGCGAGCTCGGCGGGATGGATCTTGCTGCGGCTGCCGCGCGAAGTCGGCCCGCTCTTCGAAGGCTGGTTGCAGGCCTGGATGCCCGAGCGCAAGGCGCGCGTGCTGGCCCTGCTGCGCGGCGCGCGCGGCGGCGAGCTCTACGACGCGCGCTTCGGCGTGCGGATGCGCGGCGAGGGCGCCTACGCCACGCTCTTGGCGCAGCGCTTCGAGCTGGCGCGGCGGCGGCTCGGCTTCCCGACCGAGGTGCCGGCGCTGACGACGGCGGCGTTCGTGGCGCCGGAGCGGCCGAGCAATCCGAGCAAGCCGGGCAAGCCGGCGGCGGGCGGGCGGCAGTTGGATTTGTTCTGACGGCGACGACTGCGGCCTGGTGTAATATTCGGCGGCCGAAGTGGCTCCGCGCAAAGGCGCGGCGGACGATGCCGCGCGGGACTTTCGCGACAGGAGTGCGGATGAGCGACCTCTTTCACGACAAGGCGGCGGATTGGGACGCGCGGCCGGTGCCGCAGCAGATCTCCGAGGGCGTCGGCGCCGCGATGCTCGACGCGCTCACGCTCGCGCCGACCGCGACGGTGATGGATTTCGGCGCCGGCACCGGCTTGGTCGCGGCGCAGATCGCACCGAAGGTCGCGCGGGTGCTCGCGGTCGACGTCTCGCCGGCGATGTTGGCGCAGCTCGCGGCCAAGCCAGCGCTGCAGGGCAAGGTCGAGACCGTCTGCCAGGACATCTTGAGCGCGCCGCTCGGCCGGCAGGTCGACGTGGTCGTCAGCGCGATGGCGGCGCACCACGTGCAGGATACCGCCGGCCTGTTCGCCGCCCTCGCCGCGCACCTGCGGCCGGGTGGGCAGCTCGCGCTCGCCGACCTGGACGCCGAGGACGGCTCGTTCCACCCGCCGGGCATCGAGGGCGTGTTCCACGCCGGCTTCGACCGCGCCGCCATCGCCGCGCACGCCGAGGCCGCCGGCTTCTCCGAGGTCGGCTTCCGCACGGCTTGCACGGTCGAGAAGGAGGGGCGGCCCTATCCGATCTTCTTGCTCACCGCGCGGCGCGGGGGCTGAGCGAGGCGCGCGCTACGGCGTGTAGACCAGCCGCGAGAGCCGGGCACCCTGGTTGCCCTCCCAGCCCTTGCCCCATTCGAGGACGTAGACCACGCCGTCGGGGCCGACGCGGATGTCGATCGGCTGCACGACGTCGAGCTCGGGCCAGAGCCGGACCACGTCGACGGCCTTGCCGTCGTCGCCCTGGTGGATGCCGTAGAACTGGCTGCGGCTCCAATCCATGTAGATCGGCAGCCCCTCGAAGAAGGGCGGCAGGCCGGCTGCGGCGCCGCGATGGATGAGCGCGAAGAGCGCGGTGCGCGCGCCGCCGGGGACGATGCCCGGGAAGGCGGGCTCCTCGTTGTAGGGGTACCAGACGACCGCCGGCCGGCTCTCGGGCAGCGTGACGGGCGCGGCGATGTGCGGCGAGTCGTTCTTGGGCGCCTTGCAGTCGAACTTGCCGCTGGACTTGTCGGTCGCGAAGTCGACGATGCCGTAGGCCTTGTTGTCGGCGATGCAGAAGGGCCAGCCGTAGGCGCCGGGGGCGTCGGCGAAGTTGACCTCGTCGTAGCCCTGCGGGCCCTTGTCGGCGTCGTCGGTCTTGGCGTCGGGGCCGGTCTCGCACCACCAGACGCGGCCGGTCTTGCTGTCGACCTTCATGCGGAAGGGGTTGCGCACGCCGATGGCGAAGATCTCGGGCCGGCCGGCCTTGGCGTCGGTGTAGAGGTTGTCGGTGGGGATCTCGACGCTGCCGTCGGCCTTGGCGATGACGCGCAAGATCTTCCCGCGCAAATCGCCCGGATTTCCGGCGCTGCGGCGCGCGTCGTAGCCAGATTTGTCCTCGCCGCCGTCGATCGGCGCGTAGCCCGTCGCCCACGGGTTGGTGTTGTCGCCGGTGGAGAGGTAGAGCCGGCGGCCCGGGCCGAACTCGACCGCGCCGGAGCTGTGGCAGCACAGGGCGCGCTCGACGGGGATCTTCAGCCCGACCTTCTCGCTGGCGAGATCGAGCTTGCCGTTCTCGAGCCGGAAGCTGGAGAGCCGGTTCTCGCTCGGGCTCTTGACCGAGTGGTAGATCCAAAGTTGCTGATTGGTCGCAAAGTCGGGATCGAGCGCCAGGCCGAGCAAACCGTCCTCGTGCGCCGTCTCGACGGGCAGCGAGCCGACCTCCTCGAACTTGCTCGCGCCCTTCTTCAGCCGCAGCAGCTTGCCCTTGCGCTGCACGACGTAGGCGTCGCCGTTGGGCGCAAGCTCCAGCTCCATCGGCGCGTCGAGCCCCTCGGCCAGGGTCTCGCGCTTCCACTTGCCGTCGATGGTCGCGCCGCAATCACCGGCCAGCCGCCCCGCCGCCCAATCGATGCCGCCCGCGACGTGCGCCAAGAACGACGCCTCGCTCCACGCCGCCGCGCCGTGGCCGCCGGCGGTGTAGAAGCTGCGCCCCTTCGCCAAGGGCTGACACCAGGCGTGCGGGTGGTCGTGACCCATCGCGCCGTCCTTGACCTTGACCAGGACGTGTACCTTGCCGGTCGGCGACGCCTTGAAGTTGTACCACTCCTCCTTGCGCTCCCAGAGCACGGGCAAGCCCTGCGTCGAGGGGTGCGCACGGTCGAGCACCACGGCCTTGCCGGCGGTGTCCGCGGCGGTGTGGTCCTTGAAGCGGGCGCCGACCAAGGTGCCGAAGAAGTCCCAATCGTGCTCGGTGTCGGTCGCGGAGTGCACGCCGACGAAGCCGCCGCCGCCCTCGACGAAGGCCTTCAGCGCGTCTTGCTGGCCGGCGTCGAGCACGTCGCCCGTCGTCATCAAGAAGACCACCGCGTCGTAGCCGGCGAGCCCCTCGGTGCTGAAGGTGGCGGCGTCCTCGGTCTCGGTCAGCGTCCAGGTATGCGCCGCGGCCTGCGCCTGTAGCGCCGCCTTGGCCGCGTCGATCGAGTCGTGGCGGAAGCCGGCGGTCTTGGTGAAGACCAGCAGCTTCACGGCGTCCTTGCGCGGTCCGGCGTCGACGGTCGCGGTATCCGCGGCCCCGGCGGTGTCGGCCGCCCCGGCGGTGTCGGCCTCGGCGGTGTCGGCCGCTCCGGTGTCGGCCTTGGCTTTGTCCTCGCCGCACGCCGCCGTGGTGAGGGGCAGCGCGGCGGCCAAGAAGGTGCAGAGCAGTCGACGGCCGAAGCGGCCCGGACCAGCGATTCGACGCATGGCGTTCACCCCCGAGGTGGGGCCCGCGGACGGGGGGCGGGCCGCCGTGATGTGCGTTGCAACGCTCGGCGAAGCTCGCACGGTCGGGGGTTTCCGTAAAGGCGAGACGGGGGCTCGCGGACACTACCCCCATTGCCGCCGACCCGCACCTGCGGAACCATCCCGCGCTCGGACCCCCACCCGCGCGATCAGCGTCTGCGCGAAGGTGCCGAAGAACATGTGGCCGCCGACGAAGGCGCAGACGTGGCCGAACATCTTGCCGGGCTGCAGGCGCGGATCGGCCGGCAGCAGCGCCTCGTAGCGGGCGACGGTGTCGGCGTTGGGCTTCTTCCATGGCGAACCTCCGAGAACGGCCTGTGGACGGGCTCCAGGCGTGGAACGAGCGCGTGACGCTGACAAGCTGCGCTGGAGAAGGCGGGCCGCATCGGGCAGGCTCGGCGAACGCGGCCACCCTCCGGCCGCGGAGGGCTCGCGCGTGGTCAGACCGATGCGCCGACGGGATTGGCTCCGCATCGCGGGCGGCAGCGCGCTGCTCGCGGTGGCGTGCGGCCGCAGCGGCGGCACCGACGTAGCCGACGAGACCGAGACGGCCGCGGTCGGCGACGACGCGGCCGAAGTGCAGGCCGACGTGCAGGCCAGCGACGCGGCCGAGACGGGCGGCGGCATCCCGGCGAGCTGGGCGGCCGGCGGCACCGCGGCGATGACGGCCAAGGCGAGCTACCCCGACCCCTTCGTGGCGCTCGGGCCGGGTTGCGCCCTGCTCTGCGCGACCACCGACGGGCCGTGTACGACGCCGACGAGCCCGCTGCGGGTGGACGTGAGCGAGGGCCAGCCGGGGCTGCCGGTGCGGCTGTTGTTGCGGCTGCAGGACGTCGACTGTGCGCCGGTCGCCGGGGCCGAGGTGTGGATCTGGCATACCGACGTGCGCGGTGTGTACTCGGGCCCGACGCCCGATCCGCCGCGCTGCTACGGCGCCGATCCGGCCGCGCCCGAGGCGATGTACTTCCGCGGTCGGCAGGAGACCGACGCCGACGGGCGGGTCGCCTTCGACACCTGCTTCCCGGGCTTCTATCCGAGCCGGGCGGTGCACATCCACGTGCAGATCCGTCTCGCCGACGCGGCGACCCACACCGGGCAGGTCTTCTTCGACGACGCGCTGATCTCCGAGATCTTCGGCAGCCACCCCGACTACGCCCCGTTCGGTCTGCCCAAGACGCGCATCCCGACCGACGGCGTGCTCGCCGGCGAGCCCGACCTCGCCCCGCTGCTGCTGCAGCACCAACGGATGAGCGACGGCGCGATGCTGGCCTGGAAGACGCTGACCGTCCGCAGCAGCTTGCTCGCCCAAGACCCGCGCATCTGCGGCGCCTGAGCCCGCGCCCGAAGTGGACCCGATCATGCAGCACCCCGTGTTCTCGCTCAGCGCCGAGATGGTCGACGCCTTCGCCGCCGCCTCACCGATCCGCGCCACCTTCTGGGGCGTCGCCGGCCACGACGACCGCTGGGACGACCTCTCGCCCGATGGCGACGCCGCCCACGCCGCCATCCTCGCCGACTTCGCCGCCCGCGCCGCCTTGCCGCCCGCCACCGACGCCCGCGAGCGCCTCGCCCGGCAAGTCCTCGACGACTTCCTCGCGCTCGAACAAGACGCGCTCGACGCCTTCGACCCCGCCGTCGACCTGAACAACCTCGCCTCGCCGCCGCAGCTGCTGACGATGGCACTCGAGACGCTGCCGGCGTGGGTGCTCGGGGCGGGCTGAGACCCGAGGGCCGGCGACGCGATCGCGCACGCCACCAGCCCTCGGGCGACCCGGCTCAGCCGGCCTGGAAGACGAAGGGCCAGCGCACCACGCAGACCCCGCCGTCGGGCACCTTGAAGCGCACGCGTCGGATCGTGCGCAAGACGCAGTCCTCGACCCGCGCGTTCTTGATCGACGAGGCGGCGACCTTCGCGTTCTGCACCGCGCCCTGCAGGTCGATGGTCCACATCGCGTCGACCTTGCCGGCGAGCGTGGGCCGACTCATCAGCTCGCGCTCGTAGCAGGCACGCAGCGCCGATGCGCGCTTCTTCACCTGCGCGACGATATCGCCGCGATCGCAGTGCATCGGTGCGCGCATCCCGCCAGACTGCGCGGGGTCCGCGACCTTGCGGCGCCGCTTCCGCCCGGTCGAGACCCTGGCGCGCCGACCGGTGTCGCCGCCGGTGTCGATCGCGCCGAGGCCTCGGATGCGTCCGATGCCAGCGGGATCGCCGCCGCCGCTGCCGGTGCCGCGGAAGCCCATGCCGTTCGAGCCGTGGCCGATCTCGAGCTCGACGCCCTCGCCAGCCATCGCGATGGCGAGCTTGGTCTCGAGCTTTCCGGTGTCACCTGCCATCACCGCGCCGAGCGCGCCCTCGAGCGCCTGCTGCCCGCCGAGGACCTTGGCGATGCCGAGGTCGCGCACGTTGACGTTGTCGACCATCGGCGCGTCGAGCTTGGGCGTCTTCGACTCGCGCCGGGGGTCGATGTCGACGTCGCCGAACTTGCCTTCCTCGCCCTCGGCGCGCTTGGCCGTGGTCTGCTCCTCGGGCGGCGCGTCGTCTTCGGGCACCTCCTCGGGCTCGGGCGGCAGCTCCTCGGCGAGCGCGACCTCGATCAGCGCGGACTTACGCTGGGCGAGGTCCTCCTCGACCGAGGTGCGGTCGTGCCGGCGCGACGAGAGCAGACCGGTGAGCAGGACCGAGAGCGCGAGCAGCGAGACCGCCGCGAGCGGCGCGACCAGCTCCCAACCTCCGCCCGAGGCGCCGGCGAGCACCGCCGTCTCGGCCGCCATGAAGTCGAAGCTGACGCTGAGGTCGTCCGGCAGCCGGAGCACGCCGCAATCGCCGCGCTCGACGACGACCGGCTCGCCCGGCGCGACCGCCACGATCTCGCCCCGCCGCAGCAGCTCGAGCTGACCGACCGCCGGAGCGACCAGCTGCCAGCGCTCGGCCGGCAGCGGCGAGAAGAGCGCGTGCAGCCCGATGCCCGAGGCGGGGACCTGCAGCGTGGCGCCGTCGCCTTCGCCGAGGCTGACGACGTCGCGCCGGAACAGCACGCGCTCGGCCAGGGTGCCGCCCTGCCACGCCATGCGGACGCGCAGGAAGCGCTCGTCGCGCCCGAATTCCGGGTGCGCGAGCAGCACGCCGAGGCCGCCGACGAAGATCGCCAGCGCGCCGGTGACGACCGCCGCCACGCCCCAGTCCAGACGCACGAGCGTCTCGGCCATCAGCGTGCCGGTGCGGGCATCACAGAGCGCCAGACCCGAGTCTTCGCACGGGACCAGCGCCCACACGTCGGCCCAGGTCCAGGCCATGAGGGCGAGCTCGGCGATGGCGAGCAGGCCGAGCACGCCGCCGAGCCCTTGCAGGCGACGACGACGCGCGACGATGGCAGCGAGCGAGAGCGCCGCCAGAGACAGCAGGATGGCCGCGGCGCCGGGGGCGGTCTGCCACCCGGGCACGTTGGCCTCCTCCTCGATGATCGTGATGAAGGGCAGCAGCGCCGGCCCGAACAGGCCGAGGACACTACCCACGACCACGAGCAAAATTGCCGTATTCATGAGAACACCTCCAGATCGCGAGGCGCCCGGGAGCACCGCGCGCCGAGGCGCCACGCGAAGATTCGAGGCAACGACGCACGAGCGCGGCGCAAGATCTACGGAATGTTCGGGTTCTGGCGCGCGCCCCGCGGCTGGCATAGGGTCGCGGCGTGCGAACCCCGCCCCGCCATCGCCGCCTGCCCCTCCATCGTCGCTCGGCGGCGGCGTGGCTGTGCGCGCTGACGGCACTGACGGTGACGATGGCGACGCCCCGCGCCGGGGCCGCACAACCGGGCGACCAGCCGGCCGAGAGCCGCGGCAGCGTCGCGCATGTCGTGGTGCCGATGAACCTGCGGACGTCGTGGATCCGCTTCCAGGGCTGGAGCAGCGACAGCCGCCGCCTCGCCTACCGCGAAGGCGATTGGCACACGCCCAACCGCATCGGCGCCCCGCTCGACATCGTCCGCCTCGGCCTGCACGGCGGCGTCGAAGACCGGATGCACGTCGCGAGCGGCATCAAGGCCGCGATGAACCAGCGCGGGATCATCGACCGCGGCGGCCTGCCCGTCGAACCCGTCGGTCCCTCGGACCGCTTGGTGCAGACCCAAGGCGGTGCCATCTTCGCGGTGGTCGTGCGCCCGGCGCCGGCGATGATCGGCGTGCTGCGCCGCGCCGCCGACGGCTCGTACCGCTTGGTCCACCGCGAGCCGCTGCCCGCCGCGCTCGACGACCTGCGCCTGGACGCCCACGAGTCGCCCGACCGGCGCTGGCTCGCGCTGACCATCCACGTCGGCCATCGCGCCGCTCGCCGCGGCACGCTCTGGGTGGTCTCGACGGCTTCGAACGGCGGGGAGGTCGCGACCGCGCCGCCCGAGGGGCGCGAGATCGACGGCCAACGCGAGGCCGAGGCGGCCGCGAAGGCCGGCAAGTCGGGCGGCGAGCGACGACGCGCCGCGAGCGCGCCGCCCTTGGACCTGGTGCCGCGCCACCGCAGTCGACGCCGCGGCCGCTTCGCCCCGGACCCCGACCGCCTGCGCGGCGAGGCCGGATTGTTGCGTCGCCCGCTCGAGCGCGCCATCGCCGCCCCGGATTCACGCCGCCCGGCGCCGTGCGATTCGCCGCTCGGGCCGCGCTGAAGCACCGACCACGCCCAGCCCGCGCGCTTGGCAATTCCCCGCCACCTGCCTAGTCTGCGGCCCGCCGCGCGCCGACGAGCGCGCCCGAGGAGAATCCCATGCGTACGCAGTTCATCTTGTCTGGCCTCGCCGCCGCCCTGCTCCTGACCGTCGCGGGCTGCAACAAGGCCGAGGCCCCCGCCGCCGAGGCCCCCGCCGCCGCGCCGGCCGCCGAGGCCGCCGAGGCCGCCAAGCCCGCCGCGCCGGCCGCCGAGAAGGCCCCCGCCGCTCCGGGCAAGGTCGAGGTCTCGGCCGAGGGCACCAACTTCGACCCGCCGGTGCAGAAGGCACAGCTCCCCGAGGGCGTGTGGTACTGCGACATGGGCACGGTCCACTACGCGCGCACGACCGAGGGCGACGGCACCTGCCCGCGCTGCAAGATGAAGCTCGTGCACAACGCCGCCGCGGCGCCGAAGGCCGAGGCTGCTCCGGCCGCCGGTGAGGCCGCTCCGGCCGCCGGTGAGGCCGCGCCGGCCGCCGAGGGTCACGAGGGCCACGGGCACTAGAGACGCGACCAGAACATGGAGGTTCTCATGTTCTGGCCGAGTCTCCCGTCTGGTGTCTGGGGGGCTAGGCGCCCCCTGGTCGCGAGAAGCGTGGTTCTCGCGATCCATCCCCCTCCGCGAGCCGCGCCCAAAAAATCGCCCTTGGCGACTTTCTGAGCGCGTCTCTAGCGCTCCCGCCGCTAGAAGCGCGAGTAGATGACGCCGTCGTAGAGGTAGCCCTTGAGCTGGGCCGGTCCGGCGCAATAGCTCGCGCCGAGCACGAACGACGTGCCGTCGCTGTCGCCGCCCGTGTTGGAGAGGCC
>JBEARB010000241.1:0-44237 GCA_041163625.1 Pseudomonadota bacterium
CCGACACCGACACCTGCACCAACGCCTGCACCGCTGCCAAATGCGGCGACGGCGTCGTGCAAGCCGGCGTCGAGGAATGCGACGACGGCAACTCCAACGACGCCGACGCCTGCAGCAACGCTTGCAAATCGGCCTTCAAGGACGTGAGCTTCACCAACTGCGGCAAGACCGGCATCTCCGGCCCGAACCAGAGCCAATGCGACAGCGCCTACGCCGGCTCGCCGCTCGCGGGCAAGGTCTCGGTCAGCAACGGCATCCAGAAGTGGATCGTGCCGCATACGGGCAACTACGCGACCGAGGGCTTCGGCGCGAGCGGCGCCGGCCACGACAGCGGCGGCCCCGGCTACGGCGGCGGCGGCGGCTCGTTCAACGGCGGCGCCAACCCCTCGGCCACCAGCGGCGCCAACGACGGCCACGGCAAGCTGACCATTTCGGCCGGGTGAGCTAGAGTTCGGACCGCCGGTCCGATCCTTCGCGAGCCGGCGCCTCGGAGGTCCGCTCGTGCCCTTGCCCCGCTTCGACAAACTCGCCCCGGAGCGCAAGCGCGTCCTGCTCGACGCCGCGCTCGCCGAGTTCGCCGAGCACGGCTATCAGGCCGCGAGCCTGAACCGCATCATCGGCGCGGCCGGCGTCAGCAAGGGCGCCATCTACTATTGGTTCGCCGACAAAGCCGACCTCTACCAGACCGTCATCGAAGACCTCTTCGGCGAGATGCTCGCGGCCGGCGAGGGCGGCATCGACTTCGGCGCGCTCACCGCCGACGCCTTCTGGGAGCAGTTCGCGGCCTGGTCGCATGCGGCGGTGCAGGGCGCGCTCGCCCGCCCCGAGGTGCGCGCGCTCGCCCGCGACGCGATGGCGCTCTACACCAGCGGCGAACGCGCGCTCTTCGGCCGTATCGAGGCGCTCGGCCAAGGCTGGATGGACGGGCTCGTCGCGCGCGGCCGCGTGCTCGGCGTGATCCGCGACGACCTGCCGGCGGCGCTGCTCGCGCAGCTCGGCATCGCCATCGACACCGTGCTCGACCATTGGTACGTCGAACGCTTCGAGACCTACGAACCCGCCGCCGTCGACGCGATGGTCGCCGTCTACGTCGATCTCTTCCGACGCCTCTGGGAGCCCCGTGTCTGAATCACCCGCGCCCTTCGCCATCGCCATCGCGCTGATCATCGTCACGCTGCAGCTCTTCAGCTGCTCCTCCGCACCGACCTTGCCGCCCGAGGTGCAAGCCGCCGAGGTCTGCATCCGCGGCGCCCGCGTCTTCGACGGTGAGCGCGACCTCGGCGTCCGCGACGTCGCCGTCCGCGCCGGGCGCATCGCCGCCGTCGCCCCGGACGCCTGCGCCGGTGTCGAGGACGCCGTCGACGGGCGTGACCAGACGCTGCTGCCGGGGCTGTTCGACGCGCATTCCCACAACGGCGGCGCGTCGCTGCAGATCCAAGCGCAATTCGGCGTGACCAGCACCCTCGACATGGCCGCCCGCGCGCCGTGGGCCGCCGAGCGTCGCGCCGAGCAACGCAGCGCCGCCGCCGGCAGCGACGCCCTGCAGCGCGCCGACCTGTTCAGCCCCGGCCCGCCCGCCACCGTCCCAGGCGGCCACGGCACCGAATACGGCCTCACCGTGCCCACGATCTCCGACCCCGAGCAGGTGCCCGAGTGGATGCAGGCGCGCCGCGACGAGGGCGCCGACTACGTGAAGGTGATCTACGAGCACGGCACCGTCATCGCGCATCCGGTGCCGACCTTCGAGTTGCCGACGCTGCAGGCCGTGGTCGCCGGCGCCCGCAAAGCTGGCCTACGCACCGTCGCGCACGTCAGCACCGTGCAGGAGGCGCTCGAATTCGTCGCCGCCGGTGGCAACGGCCTCGCCCACGTCCCGCACGACCGCGTCCCGACCGCCGAAGAGCTCGAGACCTTCCGCCGCGCCGGCACCTTCGTCGTCCCGACGCTGGTCGTCTACGCACCCGACTACGGGCTGCGCGCGGGCGCGGAGCTGCTCGACGAGCCCGATTTCCTCGGCCCGCTCGCGCCAGCGTGGCGCCAGAACCTCGCGCGTACGCGCCGCCAGCCGCCCCGACACGCGGACTTCGCCGAGCGCCCGATCGCGGCCGTGCGGGCGCTGCACGCCGCCGGGGTCCCGATCTTGGCCGGCTCGGACGCGCCCAACCTTGGCACCGCCTACGGCGCGAGCCTGCACCACGAGCTCGAATTCCTGGTCCGCGCCGGCCTCTCGCCAGCCGAAGCGCTCCGCGCCGCCACCGCTGCGCCGGCGCGCGCCTTCGGGCTGAACGACCGCGGTCGCATCGCCGTCGGCTTGCGCGCCGACCTGCTCTTGGTCCGCGGCAACCCGATGCAGGACGTGCGCGCCACCCGCCGCATCGTCGCGGTTTGGAAGCGCGGTGTGCGCATCGAGCGCCGCGCCGCCTCGGCCGACGACGGCAGCATGAACGCCGCCACCGTGCTCGGCAGCGCGCAGGGCGCCGGTGCGGGCAACGTCGAGCCCCGCGACCTGCTGCCGCTCGCCGTCGAATCGACCGACGCCGTGCGCGGCGGCACCTCGACCGTGACGCTGACCCGCGGTGAGGCCGAGGGCGCGCCGCTGCTGACCGTCGCCGCCGACACCCACGCCCGCGCGAGCGGTCAGAGCTGGGCCGGCGTGGTCTGGTGGCCGACCGGCAAGCCCTTCGAGCCCGCCGACGCGCGCGGCTTGGAGATGACGCTGCGGCTGCGCGGCGACGGCCGCCCGGTGCGCGTCGTGGTCTTCCTCGCCGGCGGCGGCAAGCGCAAGCAAGAGATCCTCTGGCTGCCGACGAGCGAGCGCTTCGAGGACCATCGCCTGCACATGGAAGAGCTCGGCACCGACGGCCGCGGCCTCGCGGGTGTGCTGCTCGTCGGCGACGCGAAGGGTGGGCCGCAGCGCTTCGAGCTCGGCGGTTGGCGTTTGGTGGCGCCGCCGCGTCCGCGCTGAACGGCCGAATTCCCGGGTCCGCAGCCAAAAAAGCGTTGACCGCAGCCCGATTCGCACCTAATCTGCGGAAACCGGGGCAAGCGGAGGCGACGATGAAGACGCGGTGGGGCGTGAGCGTGCGGCAGCGCCGTGCGTGGGCGGGGCTCGTGGTGGCGATGTCGGCGGCGTGGCTGCCGACCGGCGCGGCGTGGGCGTGCGGCGGCTGCTTCGCGCCGACCTTGCCGCCGGGGCCGGGCCAGCCGCTCGGTGGCGCGGTGGTGCAGAACGCCGAGCGCGTGGTCTTCGTGCAGGACGCCAAGACGGGGCTCTCGCGGGTCTGGGTCGAGGTGCGCTACACCGGCGCGGCCGAGGAGTTCGGCTGGGTGCTGCCGCTGCCCGAAGTGCCGACCGTGACGGTGGGGACCTCGTGGGCGCTCGATCGCTTGGACGACGTGTTGGCGGCGCGCTTTCAGGTGCTGCAGGGTGGCAACGAGAATTGCCGTGACCCCCAGCTCGGCTGCGTGCCGCAAGAACCCGACGCCGGCTGGGTCGACACGGGAGCATCGGACGCCTTCACCGGTGGCGGACCGAACGGCGGCGGCAACCCGAGCTTGCCGGGCGGCGTCTTCGTGCTCGCGCAAGGGCAAGCGGGACCCTATGATTACGTGGTGGTCGGCGGCTTCGAATCCGAGAAGCTGATCGCTTGGCTGCAGGACAACGGCTACAAGATCCCCACCACTGCCGGCCCGATCGTGCAGAGCCACGCCGACAAGGGTGATGTCTTCCTCGCCATCAAGCTGCAGAGCGGGAAGGGCATCGAGCTGATCCGTCCAGTCGTGCTGACGATGCAGAACGCCGAGCCCTGCGTACCGCTGCGGCTGACCAGCATCGCCGCCGCCGCCGAGATGAGCGTCATCGTCACCGCCGCCGGGCCGGGCCGCGCGTTGGCGAAGAACATGCTCCATTTCGAGCTGAACCCCGCGCTCATCAACTGGCTCGGCGGGGTCAACAACGTCGAGCAGATGCTCTCGGCAGCGGCAGACGAGGCAGCCGGGCGCGGCTTCTTCACCGACGCGGCGATGCCGAGCAGCACGTTGACGAAGCAGCTGCCGCCGGTGCCGCAGCTCGAATGGGTCGAGGGCAAGACCAATCTCTACCAGCTCGCGGTGGCCTATGCGGCAATCCGAATCGGCAACAACGGCAGTTGGCTCGCAACCGCTTGGGCGCATCGCGACTTCGAAGCCACGTTCGGCGCCTTGCTCGGCCTGCCGGAGCACTTCGAAGCGAATTTTCCGGGCGCGTTGCAGCCGAGTCAGGCGGCCGCGCAGTTGGCGATCTGCGGCGCAATTTGGTCGGGCATCCCGATGTCGAACCCGTCGGACAAGTGTCCGATCGGTAACTTCAGCAAGTTCTGGGACAAAGCCGACGCGCAAAAGGTCGCCGTCGATCCGATCGCCCTGAAATCCGGCCTGGAAGCGATGCTGATCGACAGCTACGCCGAGCTGCGCCTCGCCATCGCCACGACCAGCCGCACCACGCGGCTCTCGACGCGGATCGGCCCCGAAGAGATGGATCGCGACCCGGTCTTCGCCTTCAACCCCGATTTGCCCGACGTCGCGCCGCTGCGCACGGCGACACGCAACCCCGTCTGCTCCACGGGCTGGCTGCCGGCCGACCAAGTCCGCCTGACCATCCCAGGGATGGGCAGCTGGCGCGTCGGCGCGCAGACGCCCTGGAACACCGTGCCGTGGAAGAAGGACGCGCCGTTCGCGCTCGCGATCTCCGTGCTCGACGAATCCGGTCCGCCGATCACGATCGATCCGAGCCAGATCGAGTTGGTCGACACCGCGCTGCTGCAAGCCGTGGTCGGCGCGGCGAGCCCAGCCAAGGCCTTGGTCTTGAAGCCCGCGACGGCGTGGCAGCCGCAGCCGAGTGATCCGGCGCTGGTGAACCAAGTGACGCCGTGGAAGCAGCCGTGGGGTTGTGAGCCGAGGGTGGGCTGGGTCGACGGCGCGTGCCCGCCGGCCTCCTATGGCCTGACCTGTACCGGCGGCGTCGGCGGCGGCGGCAGCGACGGTGGTGCTACCAGCGACGGTTCGGGCACCGGCGGCAACGGCAGCGATTGCAGCGGCGCGTGCGACGGGCTCGCCTCCGGCAGCGACGCCGCGGGCGGCACCGGCGGCGATGGGACCGGGCCCGACAAGGGTACGAGCTCCGCCAAGGGCGACGGCGGCTGCTCGGCAGGCGCGCCCTCGGGCGGCGGACCGCTGGCCTGGACCTTCGCGCTCCTGGCGGCCATCCTCGCGCTCGGCCTGCGTCGGAGTGGGCCAGCCGAGGCCCGCCGTGCACCGATTCGCCGCGATTGACCCGATTCTCCGCCGCCCCGGCCGCTTCGTCGCCGCCAGCATGGTGGCCTGTGCGTTGCTCGTGGCCGCGCCGGACGCTTCTGCGGTGGCCGCCCGCGTCACCGCCTCGGGTCAGCCCGAAGACCGCAACATCGTGAACTTCCGGGTCGGCGCGACCAGCGCGGCCGGGCGGATGCAGATGTGCCTCGAGGGCTCGCCGCACGAGCGCATCGGCCTCGAGGCGTGCGGCACCGGCGCGACGTGGTTGCAGAACGACAGCGCGCCCGAGCCGCAGCTGATGCACTTGCGGGCGAATTTCCGGCTGCTCTCGATGGCGCTCTTCGGCGGCTATTTGCAGGCGCGCGTGGGCGCCGGCGTGACGGAGCTGCAGGTCGGCGACGACGCCGGCGGCCTGGACTTCACCGGCACCGGTCCGTTCGGCACCGAGACGGCGGGGCCCGAGGTCGGCGCGTCGGTGCGGATGCTCGCGCCCATCTGGGGCGGCATCGAGCTGATCGGCCAGATCGACGCGACGCTCTCGTACCTGAAGTACGCGCCGAAGCTGGTCTCGCCGCAGTCGGCGATGTTCCCCTCGGTGACGGCGACGGTCGGCTTCGGCTTCTGAGCCGGGCCGCTACTTACCCTTGGCGCAGAGCACCACCGAGGTCGGGCTGTTGGGCTGACCGTTGTTCTGGTCGATCCAGTTCACGCTCGAAGCCTGCGGCGTCACGCGGCAATACGAGGCGTTGTTCTCGTCGCTGCCGGTATGCGCGATGTGGTTGAGGATGACGACCGTCTGCCCGTTGCTCGCCTTGGCGAACTGCTTGATGTCGTCGGACCAATCCTTGCCGAAGAGCTTCCACGTGCCGGTGTGGCTCTGCTGCTGACCGCTCGTCGCCGAGTTGACCTTGTAGCAGATGTCGTGGCCGCCGAGGTTGTGGTTGTTGTTGAAATCGTAGGCCCAATTCGCATCGGTCTTGCTACCGAACTCGTCGCGCCACAGGCGCAGACCGACCGACTTGCAGGTCGCCACTGCGAGGCTCTCCTTGTAGGTGCCGTGCGGGTAGTAGACCGGGTAGAAGAGGTAGTCCGGCGTCTCGAGCCAGAGCTTTCCGTAGGCGATCTTCTTGCACTCGGCCGTGCAGTTGAGCTTGGTCGCGGCGTCGTTCGGATCGCATTCCTCGCCGGCGTCGACCTTGCCGTTGCCGCATTCCTTGACGCAGAGCGCGTCGCAGCCGTCGCCCGGCTTGGTGTTGCCGTCGTCGCAGGTCTCGCCGTTCTCGAGCTTGCCGTTGCCGCATTCGAAGATGCTGAACGTGCCCCAGAGCCCGGTTTTGCGGCAGATCCGCACCGCGTCGGTGGCGTCGTCGACGTAGGTGTAGCCGCGCGTCTTCGGGCTGCAGACCACCGGCGGCTGGCCCGCCACCGGCAGCTTCAGACCGGTCGCTACCTCGAGGCCACCGGTCGCCTGCAACTTCTGGTTCGAGACCGTGGTGATGGTGATGCGGAAGGTCGAGATCCAGCCGTCGGTGCCCTTGACCGCGTCGCAGAGCGTGGCGTTGCCCGGCGCCTGCGGGATGCAGTAGCTGGTGTCCTTCACCTTCAGCGTCCAGAACCCCTTGGGATTCTGACCGATCCACGCGCCGACGTCGCCGGTCTTCGGCTTGATGTTCGGGTCGTAGACGGCGGTGAGCTTCTTCTGGTCCACCTGTCCGCAGGGATCGCAGAGGATCCAACCGACCTTCTTGTCGTCGGGCGGCAGCAAGATCATCGAGACCTTGGAGAGATCGGTGTTCTCGAGCTCGACCTGCAGCTTCAGCGCCTTGGCGATGCCGATATCGGGCACGTCGATCTGCGCGGTGGCGTCGCTGCCAGTGTTGTCGGGGATGCCGATCTTGGCGCTCGCACCGTCGAAGACCTCGATGAACTCGTTGGTGAGCAGCCCGCCGCTGACGGTGCCGAGCGCGCCACCCGCCGACGCCGCGCACTTCAGCGTGCCGTCCGCCGCGATGCCGATGACCGACTCGCCGGGTTTGCAGTCGCCCTTGGGCTGCGCGATGCCGGTCAGCTTGCTGCCGTCGCCGATGAACGCCGCGGCCGTGACCGTGCTCGCCGTCACCCCGCTCGCCGTCACGTTGGCGGCCGAGAGGTCGCCGCTGATGGTGGCGTTCTTGGCCTTGATGCTGTGGCCGCCGAGGTCGATGTCGCCGTCGAACTTCAGCGCGCCGACGCCGACGCAGCCGGTGCACGCGAGCGAGCCGGCGACGTGGGCGTAGGGCACCGAGGCCAGCGCCATCCGCGGCAGCTCGGGCTCGTTCTCGACCTGCACGCCGAGCGTGGGCGAGGCCGCCGCGGCGAGCGCCACGGGCGACAGCGGCGTGCTCTCGCCGAGCCGCACCACGAAGCGTCCTCCGGCGACCGTGACCTGCATCGGGCCCTCGGTCCAGATCGCTTGCTGCGCCTGCGCGTCGGGGTAGATCGCGAACCGCATCGCGTAGTTGCCGTCGGTGACGGGACCGCCGCCGCTCTGCAGCACGCCCTCGAAGAGCACGGCCGGCGGCAGCGCGGTCGCCACCTGGGGCATCGCCACCAGGCCCGCGAGCAAGCACAGGCTCGCGAGGCGGCGAGCGAAGACGGAAGAGGAGGAGGTCATCGGCGACTCCGGGGCGCAGGGTTCCGCGATTGCAGCGCTTGGAGGCGTCAGGGTGCCGACCTCGGCCGGGGCCGGCAAGGCCGGTTTTCGTGAAGATGTTTGGCATCGCTCCGGGAACACCCGCTCCGTGCGGTGCACCCGCACCCGCACCCTTGCCCGCCGCATGGCATCGTACGTGCTAGCTTGCCGGCAGGCCGCGTCTCGGCGGCTTCGAGAGGAGTTCGGAATGCAACGCACCCTGGTCTTGGCCACCCTCGTCACCCTCGCGGGTTGCGGCTGGAACGACGTCCGCAAGCCGACGCCGGCTCCGGCGACGCCGCCCGCGGCCGCCAACGCCCCTGCGGCCACGCCCGCGCCCGCGGCCGATCCGCTCGGGCTGACGGTGCAGGATATCGACGGTCAGCCGGTCGAGCTCGCGCGCTACCGCGGCAAGGCCGTGCTCATCGTCAACACCGCCAGCGAATGCGGCTTCACGCCCCAATACGCGGGCCTGCAGCAGCTACACGAGCGCTTCGGGCCGCGCGGTCTGGTGGTGCTCGGCTTTCCCTGCAACGACTTCGGCGGGCAGGAGCCCGGCGAGGCGTCGGAGATCAAGACCTTCTGCAGCAAGGAATTCCACGTCACCTTCCCGCTGATGCAGAAGGTCCACGCCAAGGGCGACCAGATCGCGCCGATCTACCGCGTGCTCACCGAGCAGACCCCGGACGGAATCCGCGGGCCGGTGAAGTGGAACTTCACGAAGTTCTTGATCGATCCGAGCGGCAAGGTGGTCGCGCGCTTCGAGCCCGCGGTCAAGCCGGACGATCCGCGCCTGCTCGAGGAAGTCGAGAAGGCGCTGCCGCAACAGGCGATGTAGCCGCACCGTCCACACCGCGCTCGAGCGCTGTACGCACGAACCGCGCCGCCCGAGGCCGCGACTTCCGCCGGAATTCGCGGCCTCGCTGCGTTCGTGCGTCATCGTGAAGACGATCCTGCATCGTTGACACAGCGCGTCACGCTTCTGTAGCCTGAAAATCTCAGGAAACGGAGGCGTCTGCCCGAATGAAATCAAGCAAGCACCCGGACTCGAAGGACCTCGCCCTCTGCGTCGCGCTGCAGGAAGACGCCAAGCTCTCGTTGCAGAAGCTCGGCGAGCGGGTCGGGCTCTCGGCGCAATCGGTGCTCGAGCGGCTGCGCAAGCTCGAGGCAGCGGGCGTGATCCGGGGCTACTACGCGGACGTCGATGCGCGCGCCGTGGGCTTGGACGTGACCGCCTTCATCGGCGTCGGCATCGACACGACGCTGCATCTCGACGACGTCGAGCGTGGGTTGTCCCGCGCGCCCGAGGTGCTCGAGTGCCACCACATCACCGGCGTGCACACGCTGATGGTGAAGGTGAAGACGCGGAACACCGCGACGCTCGAGCGGCTCATCCGAGAGATTCGCGACATGCCCGGCGTGCAGCGGACCGAGACGATGATCGTGCTCTCGACCCACACCGAGCGGGCCTCCCTGCATCTGCCCACCGCAGCCCTGCACGGCGCCGAGGAGCCCCGATGAGCGCGATCGAGCAGCACGGGACAGCGGCGCGCGACCCCGACCTCGTCGAGCACGACGCCTGCGGCGTGGCGCTCTGCGTCGATCTGCCCGGCCGCCCGCGTCGGCGGGTGGTCGAGGCGGCGCTGACGGCGCTCGCGCGGATGGCGCACCGCGGCGGCGTCGCCTCGGACGGCCGCACCGGCGATGGCGCCGGTGTCCTCCTCGCCATGCCCGACGCCTTGTTCCGCGCCCTCGCCGCGACCGACGGCATCGTCCTCCCCTCGGTCGGCGCCTACGCCGTCGGCATGACCTTCCTCGCCCGCGACGCCGTGATCGCGGCCCGCCAGCGCGAGATCGTCGACGGCGAGCTGCGGCGCGTCGGCGCGCGACCGCTCGGTTGGCGCAGCGTGCCCGTCGATCGCGGCGTGCTCGGTCCGCACGCGCGCGAGGTCTTGCCGACCATCGAGCAGCTCTTCGTCGCGCTGCCGCACGACGCCGACGCGGCGACGCTCGAGGCCGCGCTCTGGCTCGCCCGCAAGCGCATCGAGCGCGCCGGGCGCGCGCTCAGCGCCCGTCTCGGTCTGGCCGAGCACGACGCCCTCTACTTGCCCTCGCTCTCCGCGCAAACGGTCGTCGACAAGGGTCTCGGCCTGCCCGGCGAGATGGCTCGCGTCTTCCCGGACCTCGCCGATCCGCGCTGCGCGAGCACCATCGCCGTCGCGCACACCCGCTTCTCGACCAATACGCTGCCTGCGTGGCGGCGCGCGCACCCGTACCGCCGCGTCGCGCACAACGGCGAGATCAACACCATCCGCGGCAACGCCGAGCGCATGGCCGCCCGCCGTGGCGCGCTCGGCCGCCTGCAGCGCCTGGGTTTTGGCGACGCGCTCGAGCCGGTCCTCGACCCCGAGGGCACCGACTCCGCGATGCTCGACGAGGCCATCGAGCTGCTGGTGCAGAGCGGGCGCTCGCTGCCCGAGGCCGTGCGCATGCTGCTGCAGCCCGCGCGCGACGCCGATCCCGCCGATCCCGGCTCGCTGCTCGGCGCTTGGCACGGCGGCATCGTCGAACCCTGGGACGGCCCCGCCCTCGCCGTGTTCACCGACGGCGTGGTCGCCGGCGCCGCCCTCGATCGCAACGGCCTGCGCCCGGCCCGCTGGGTACGCGACCACGACGGCTTGTTCGTGCTCGCATCGGAGATCGGCGTCGTCGACATCCCCGACGCCTCCCTGCACAGCGTCGGCCGCCTCGGCCCGGGCGAGATCGTCGTCGCCGTGCCCGGTGACGCCGAGCCGCTGCTCGACACCGGCGCGCTCGACGCCCGCCTCGCCGCCCGCAACGCCGGCCCCGGCGGCGATCTGGCCGCCCGCCTCGAGGCGCGCGACGTGCCGCTCTCGTTGCTCGTGCCGGTGCGCGACGCCGAGCCGATCGCCGCGAGCCTGCCTCCCGAGGCCCGGATGAGCGCCGCGCGCCTCGCCGGTTGGACCGAAGAAGACGTCGCCCGCATCGTCCTGCCGATGGCCGAGAGCGGCCACGAGCCGATCGGCGCGATGGGCGACGACACCCCGCTCGCCGCGCTGGCCCGCCTGCCGCAGCCGATCGGCCGGCGGTTCCGGCAGAACTTCGCGCAGGTCACCAACCCGCCGATCGATCCGATCCGCGAGGCCCTGGTGATGCGTTCCGAGAGCCGCCTCGGCGATGAAGGCGACCTCTCGGACGAAGCCGTGCCCGGCCGCGCCGTCGTGCTGCCGACGCCCGTGCTCGACGCCGAGGGTTGGGCCCGCCTGCGCGGCTGCACGCTGCCCGGCCTACGGGCTGTCCGCCTCTCGACCCGCGTCGACGCGCTCGGCGCGCCCTTCGACGGCGCCGCGCTCGTCCGCGAGCTCGAGGCGCTCGAGCGTGCGGCGATCGAGGCGGTCGAGCAGGGCGCCGGCTTGGTGCTGCTCGACGACGGCCTCGGCGAGCCGGCGCTGCCCGCGCTGCTGGCCGTCTCGGCGGTGCACCACGCGCTGGTCCGCGCCGGGCTGCGCAGCCGCGCCGGCTTGGCGATCCGCACCGCCGAGGTCCGCGACGTGATGGACCTGGCGCTGTTGGTCGGCTTCGGCGCTTCGGCCGTGCGGCCCTGGCTCTTCGACGCCGTCATCGGCGCCGCCGTGGCGGAGGGCACGCTCGCCGGCCGCGCCGCCGACGCCATCGGCCGCGCCCACGGCGCGCTGGTCGCCGGCTTGGTCAAGGTGCTCAGCAAGATGGGCATCTCGACCGTCGAGAGCTATCGCGGCGCCAAGCAATTCGAGGCCATCGGCATCGACCCGGACTTCGCTGAGCGCTGGTTGCCGGGCGTGCCGTGCCGGCTCGCTGGGCAGGGCGCCGAAGCGATCGCCGAGGGCGTGCGCGCGCGGGCGCAGGCGGCCGATCGCCTCAAGGCGCTGAGCGCGCCGGGTGCGGCGCGCATCTCGGGTGGCACGGCGCTGCCTCCGGGTGGCCTGTTGCGTTGGCATCGCGAAGGCGAGGACAAGGCGTGGGATCCGCAGGCGATCGGCATGCTCCAGCACGCCGTCCGCTCGGGGAACCGCGCTGCGTTCCGCAGCTTCTCGCAGCGCGCCGACGCCGCGCTGCGCGGTCCCGGTCTGCGCGCCGGCCTCGCGTTGCGCGCCGACTGCGCGCCGATCCCGCTCGCCGAAGTCGAGCCCGTCGCCGCCATCGTGCAGCGCTTCCGCACCGGCGCGATGAGCTTCGGCAGCCTCAGCAAAGAGGCGCACGAGACGCTCGCCGTCGCGATGAACCGGCTCGGCGGCCGCAGCAACAGCGGCGAGGGCGGCGAAGACCTCGCCCGCGAGCAGCGTCGCGAGGACGGCAGCGACGCGCGCTCGGCGATTCGCCAGGTCGCCTCGGGTCGCTTCGGTGTGCACGGCCCGTACCTCGTCGGCGCGCGCGAGCTGCAGATCAAGATGGCCCAAGGCGCCAAGCCCGGCGAAGGCGGCCATCTGCCCGGCCACAAGGTCGACGCGACCATCGCGCAGGTGCGCTGCAGTACGCCCGGCGTCGGCCTGGTCTCGCCGCCGCCGCACCACGACATCTACTCGATCGAAGACCTCGCGCAGCTCATCGACGATCTGCGTGCGGCCAACGACCAGGCCGAGATCTCGGTCAAATTGGTCAGCCGCGCCGGCGTGGGCACCGTCGCTGCCGGCGTCGCCAAGGCCGGCGCCGACCACATCACCATCTCCTGCGGCTCCGGTGGCACCGGCGCGGCGCCGCTCTCGTCGATTCGCTCGGCCGGCGCGCCGTGGGAGCTCGGCGTGGTGCAGGCGCAGGCGGCGCTCGGGCGGCTCGGGCTGCGCGAGCGCGTGCGCCTCGAGGTCGACGGCCAGCTCAAGACCGGCCGCGACGTCGTGCTCGCCGCGCTGCTCGGCGCCGAGCGCTACGCCTTCGGCACGGCGGCGTTGGTGGCGAGCGGCTGCGTCCTGATGCGCGTCTGCCATCTGAACACCTGCCCGGTTGGTGTGGCGACGCAAGATCTTGCGCTGCGCGCCCGCTTCCCCGGCGAGCCGGACCACGTCGTGAACTTCCTGCAGTTCGTCGCCGAAGAGGTCCGCGAGCACCTCGCCGCGCTCGGCCTGCGCACGCTCGACGAAGCCATCGGCCGCGCCGACCTCGTCGTGCCCCGCAGAGACGCCGATCCCGCCGCCGCCGCCGCCGCCGCCGACCTGCTCGCGAGCGCCGCCGAGATGGCCGCGCGCCCCGACCGGCGCGGCCGTGTGCTCGCGCCGCGCCCCGAGCCGCGCGCCCTCGAAGCCCGCATCGACAGCGCGACCGCTGCCGCCGTCAGCCAACCGCGCCACCGCGTCCGCCGGCTGGTGCACGAAGACGTCGTCGGCAACGAGGACCGCAGCGTCGGCACCCGCCTCTCCGCCGCCATCGCGCGTCGGCACGGTCTGCCGGGCCTGCCCGCGGGTAGCGTGCGCTTGCAGCTGCGCGGCGCCGCCGGCCAGAGCCTCGGCGCCTTCCTCGCGCCCGGCGTGGACCTCGAGCTCGAGGGCTTCGCCAACGACGGCGTCGGCAAGGGCATGTGGGGCGGTCGTATCGCGATCCGGCCGCCGCAGGGCGCCACGCTGACGGCCGACCGGCACCGCCGCGCGCCGGCGCTCTGCGGCAACGCGCTGCTCTACGGCGCGACCGGCGGCGAGCTCTTCGTCGCCGGCGCGGTCGGTGAGCGCTTCGCCGTCCGCAACAGCGGCGCGGTCGCCGTCGTCGAGGGCTGTGGCGACCACGGCGCCGAGTACATGACGCGCGGTGAGCTCTTGGTGCTCGGCCCGGTCGGTCGCAACTTCGGCGCCGGCATGTCCGGCGGCGTGGCGTGGGTGTGGGATCCACGCGGGCAGCTCGCGCGCTTGGCCGATCCGCGCGCCGTGCGCCTGGAGACCCCGACCGCCGAAGACGAGGCCCGCATCCGCGAGCTGCTGCTGCGCCACCGTCGCCGCACCGGCAGCGCGCTCGCCTTCCGGCTGCTGCGCGATTTCGCGATGGTCCGGCGCCAATTCGCCCGCGTCATGCCGCGCGAGCTGCACGACCTGCTGCAGGCGCGCGCCGCCGAGCGTGCCCGCGCCGCCGCCGCCGCACGCGACCGCGAGGCCGGATGAGCCGCGACCCCCGCGCCTTCCTCGACACCCCGCGCCAAGATCTGCCGACCCGCCCGCCGGCCGAGCGCGCCCGCGATTGGGCCGAAGTCGAGCAGCCGCTGCCCACCCCCGAGTTGGTCGCGCAAGCGCGGCGCTGCATGGGCTGCGGCGTGCCGTTCTGTCACCAAGGCTGTCCGCTCGGCAACGACGTGCCGGCGTGGAACGAGCTGGTCGGCGCCTCCGGCCGACGCGACGACGCCGACGCGCTCTGGCAGGCCGCCGCCGAGCGCCTGCACGCGACCAACAATTTTCCCGAGATCACGGGCAAGATCTGCCCCGCGCCCTGCGAAAAGGCCTGCGTCCTCGACCTCGCCGGCGAGGCCGTCACCATCCGCGGCATCGAGAGCGCCATCGCCACCCGCGCCTTCGCCAACGGCTGGGTCCGCCCGCAGCCGGCGATCCGCGCCACCGGTCACCGCGTCGCCGTGATCGGCTCTGGCCCCGCCGGCCTCGCCGCCGCGCAACAGCTCGCCCGCGTCGGCCACGCCGTCACCGTCTACGACCGCGCCCCGCGCGCCGGCGGCCTGCTGCGCTACGGCATCCCCGACTTCAAGCTCGACCGCAAGCGCCTCGACCTGCGCTTGGAGCAGCTGCAGGCCGAAGGCATCCGCTTCGCGCTCGGCGTGGAGATCGGTCGTGACCTCACGGTCGAGCAGCTTCGCGCCGAGCACGACGCGATCTTGCTCGCCATCGGCGCAGAAGCACCGCGCCCGCTCGGCGTGCCGGGCGCCGAGCTGCCCGGCGTCGTCGCCGCGATGGACTACCTCTGCGACGCCAACCGCGTCGTCAGCGGCGAGCAAGCCGCCCCGACCATCGACGCCGCCGGCCGCCACGTCATCGTGCTCGGTGGCGGCGACACCGGCGCCGATTGCCTCGGCACCGCGCTGCGTCAGGGCGCCGCCTCGGTGCGCCACTTCCACTACAAACCCGCGCCCGCCGGCACCCGCGTCGAGACGCCGTGGCCGTGGGCGCCGATGTCGCTGCATTCGACCTCGCACGACGAGGGCGGCGAGCGCGGCTGGAGCCTGATGACCCGGGCGCTCGAAGGCGAGGGGCGGGTCGAGCGGCTGCGCTGCGAGCGCGTCGATTGGGCGCCCGGACCCGACGGGCGGATGGCGATGGCGCCGCGCGGCGAATTCGAGGTCTACCCGGCCGAGTTGGTGTTGGTCGCCGTCGGCTTCGTCGGCGTGCGCGGCGGCGATTGGCTCGACGCGCTCGGCGTGGAGCGCGATCGCGCCGGCCGCGTCCGCACCCGCGACCGCTACGCCACCACCGCCGAGGGCGTCTGGGTCGCCGGCGACGCCCGCCGCGGCGCGAGCCTGGTCGTGCACGCCATCGCCGAGGGCCGCGGCGCGGCGCGGGCCATCGATCTGGCGCTCTCGGGGCGTAGCGAGCTGCCCGACGTCGCCGGCGACGACAGCTTCGGCGTGCTGCCCGGCTGAGTCTCGCCGGCCCGCCTCGCCCAGGTAGCCGGCGGCGGTTCGTCATGGCAACCTCCTCGCGGGAGGCAGAGCCATGGTCCACACGCGCATCTCCACCCGCATCCTCGGAGGGTGGTTCGCCGTCTCGCTCGCCTTGCTCGGCGCGTGTAGCGGCGACGACGTTCCCGACAAGGGCGGCGCCGCCGATGCCGTCACCGACGCGAGCGCGGGCGGCTCCGACGCGCTCACCGCCGACGTGGCCGACACCGCCGGCGGCGTCGACGCCGCCGCCGCCGACGGCGACGCGGCCGAGGTCGGCGAGCTCTGCCCGGGCGGCGTCGGCTGCCCTTGCACCGGCAACGCCGATTGCGACACCGCCTTCTGCCTCGAGACCGCCGCTGGCCGGCGCTGCGCCGCGACCTGCGTGCAGTCCTGTCCGGACGGCTTGGCCTGCGTGCCGGCGCCCGGCAGCGCCGACGTGGTCTTCGTCTGCGTCGACCGCGCCGCGCGCCTCTGCCTGCCGTGCAGCGAGAACAAGGATTGCCAAGCGACCGGCCTGACCGACGCGCGCTGCCTCGACCGCGGCGACGCCGGTCGCTTCTGCGGCATCGGTTGCGACGCCGACTCGGATTGCCCCGCGGACTTCGAATGCGCGGACGCGGCCGACGAGGGCGGCGCGGTCAGCAAGCAATGCGTGCCGAAGCCGGCAGCGGGCGGTGGTCCCGGCGTCTGCCCGTGCAACGACAACGCCGTCGCCCTCGCTGCCAAGACGCCCTGCCAGAAGGCGCTCGACGACGTCGCCACCTGCAAAGGCGAGGCGCGTTGCCTGACCGCCGGCGCCGCGGCCGTCTGCGAGGCCGACGATCCGGCCGCCGAGCAATGCGACGGCCTCGACAACGACTGCGACGGCGCCACCGACGAGCAGACCTGCGACGACGCCAACGCCTGCACCACCGATGCCTGCGGCGGCACCGCCGGCTGCAGCCACACCAAGCTCGCCGACCAATCGCCCTGCGACGCGGACGGCTCGGCCTGCACCGTCGGCGACGGCTGCCTCGACGGAAGCTGCGTCGCCGGGGTCGCCATCTCCTGCGACGACGCCAACGCCTGCACGCAAGACGCCTGCGACCTCGCCGCCGGCTGCACCCACGTCGACCTGCAAGGCGCGGCCTGCGACGACGGCTCGGCCTGCACGAGCGGCGAGACCTGCAAGGGCGCGGCCTGCCAGGGCGGCAAGGCCCTCGATTGCGAAGACGGCAGCCCGTGCACGCTCGACGGCTGCAACCCCAAGTCGGGCTGCACCCAGAGCGTCGCGCCGGACCAGACGCCCTGCCAGAGCGGCAGCCTGCCGGACGGCGCGGCATGGTGTCAGTCGGGCGTGTGCGCGCCCAAGCCGGGCCTCGGCACGGCGTGCAAGGCCGGCGGCGAATGCGCGAGCGGCTTCTGCGTCGACGGCGTCTGCTGCGACGGCGCCTGCAACGGCGGCTGCGAGGCTTGCGCCGCCAAGCTCACCGGCAGCAAGGACGGCACCTGCGCGCCCGTCACCGCCGGCACCGACCCCGCCGACGCCTGCGCCACCGACGACGTCGCAACCTGCGGCCAGACCGGCGCCTGCGACGGCAAGGGCGGCTGCGCCAACTACCCGCTCGGCACCGTCTGCGCCGCACCGGGCTGCGACGGCGCCGCCGTGGTCGCCGAGAGCGTCTGCACGCCGACGGGCTGCGTCGCCGGCACCAAGACGGCCTGCACGACCGACAAGCCCTGCTACGAGAGCGTCTGCCAGGCCGCGACATGCGTCGTGCAGCCCTCCACCGCGCCCTGCGACGACGGTGACCTCTGCACCAAGGACGACGCCTGCGCCGAGGGCAGCTGCAAGGGCAAGCCGGGCGCGTGCGACGACGCCGAGCCCTGCACGATCGACACCTGTGACGCGCAAAACGGCTGCAGCCATCAACCGCTCGCCGACGAGACGCTGTGCACCGCCGACGAGCAGAAGTGGTGCCAATCGGGCAAATGCGTGCTGCGCATCGCCGGCTACGATTGCGCCGACGTGCTGCGCCGCAACCCGCAGGCCAAATCGGGGACCTACCTCGTCGATCCGGACGACCAGGGGCCGAACAAGCCGCTGATGGTGCTCTGCGACATGACCACCGACGGCGGCGGCTGGACGCTGATGTCGTTGTTCTCGCAGCACAAGTCGATCACCAACCTGGACCAGGCGCGCTACGAGAAGAACTTCGCGCAGAGCCCAATCTGGATCGAGGGCGGCGCCGAGGGCGTGCCCTTGGTGCTCGAGTCGGGCTGGGACGACTACGCCTTCCTCAGCCACGATTGGCGGGTGCTGCTCAACGACGACGGCGCCTACCAGCTGCGGCAGGAGGCCAAGACGGCGCTCGGCCAAGCCTTCGACGTGGCCTACCGCTTCCGCTACCGCGGGCGGGTGCTGCAGGACGGCGCCGACCCGAAAGCCCCCGCCGGTGACGAGCGCGTCTGGCCGCTGGCCGATCGCAAGGTGCTGGTCGATGCCTCGGGCGTGACCTGGGACGTCGCCGACGGGCCTGCGCGCTTCTGGCTGCCGTTCACGGTCGCGGCGGCGGGCAAGCCGGTGGTGACGGCGTGCTTCGGCGCGCTCGACGGCCCACCCTGCGAAGGCGACACACAGACGGTGCTGCAGGTGACGCGGCGCTTCGGCGACGCCGGTATCATCGGCGCCGCGGGTGACAGCAAGGACCCCGCGCTCTCTTGGGCGCCCAACACCAACGGCAGCAAGCAGGCGTTGGACATCGCCTTCCAGCACCAATCGCAGGGCGTGTTCAACAGCTCGGGTGGCAAGATGGTGCTGCGGTACTGGACGCGCTCGCTCTGCGGCAACAAGACCATCGAAGACGGCGAGCAATGCGACGACGGCAACCGCGACGCCGGCGATGGCTGCGGCTCGACCTGCCGCGTCGAGCCGGCGGCGAGCTGCGCGGCGATCCGCGCCCAATTCCCGACCGCGCAGGATGGCCTGTACCCCGTCGATCCCGACGGCCCAGGGCCGATCGCCGCCGCCGACGTCTTCTGCGACATGAGCGGCGGCGGCTGGACGCTGGTCGCCAACCTGGTCGACGGCGCCGGTGACGACCTCCCCGGCGACGTCGCCGCGCAGGCCAAGGGCTGGCGCCAGACCGGCAACGGAACCTTCGTCGCTGGCGGCGACCGCGTCGATCGCCTGCCGCCCGCCACCGGCGACCTCAGCGGCGGGCTGCCCAAGGGCACCGGCGCGGCCGCGGTCGGACCGGCCTTCGTCGCCGCCCTCGCCAAGGCCGGCAGCGGCGAGCTGCGGGTCTGTCTGGTCGAAGCGCCCGCGGCGCTCGGGCCGGACGTGGCCGACGCCGCGAGCGCCGCCGCGGGGGCCGAGCTGCGCTGCCGCAGCAGCTTCGACGGCTCGCTGACGCTGGGCGCGA
Source organism: Pseudomonadota bacterium (assembly GCA_041163625.1). GTDB lineage: Bacteria > Myxococcota_A > UBA9042 > UBA9042 > UBA9042 > JACKFC01. The sequence goes on from JBEARB010000241.1 coordinate 19,007, forward strand.
GCGACCCGGGCGCCAAGGGCAACGCGACGCTCGCCGCCTGGAAGGCCGATCCGCTCGCCTTCACCTACGCCCGCCTCGCCGGTATGGCCGGAAGTTCGGCTTCGAGCGACCCCGCCACGCTGACGACCGGTGCCTTCCCGATCGCCGTCGCGCCCGGCGCCGCCAACGGCTTCGGCACCGCCGGCAGCTTGGCCGAGCAGGACAGCACCAGCGGCTGCTTCGGCGCGTGGGCCGGCAAGGGCGACGGCCTCGCGCTGCGCCCCGGCGAGACCGACGACAACGAGCTCGGCGGCTGCGCCAAGGGTGGCGGCGGCAAGCTGCCCAACCCGGGCACGGCGGTCGGCGTGCGGCTGTGGATCGGCCCGGCGGCCACGCTCGGTAGCAAGGCCAAGCCCGCCGCCTCCTGCAAAGCGATTCGCGACGCCGGCGCGAGCCTCGGCAACGGCCGCTATTGGCTCGACCCGGACGGCAAGGGCCCGCCGCTGCTGGCGCAGTGCGAGATGCGCGTCGACGGCGGCGGCTGGACCCAGGTCGTCCGCATCGACAAGAGCAGCGCCGCGCACGGCGACGTCACCACCGCCGTCGGCGAGCCGTCGAGCTTCGTCGCCGGCTTCAAGCTCGCCGACGCCACCATCGACGCGCTGACCACCGGCGGCAAATGGCGCTATCGCTGCGGCGCGAGCTATGCGGCGTTCGTCACCAACGCCGGCAAGAGCTGGTCGAGCAAGAAGGCCAACGGGCTCGCCTGGTCGCTCGATCGCGACCGCGACGGCGTGTTCGAGTGTCAGGCGACCGACGGCGGCGGCTACGGCTTCACCGAGCAGGTCGCCTGCGCCAGCGGCTGGACCCGCTACGTCGCCAAGGGCGGCATCTTCGAGGGCGGCGGCTGCTACGTCTCCGGCGCGGGCTGGGGCCAAGCCGGCGCGGTCTGGACGCGCTGAGCCGAGGCGTCAGGGCCAGGTGAGCGTGAGCGTCGCGCCGGCGGCGACCGGCCCGTGCTGGGTCAGCTGACCGTCGGGCCAGCGTACCTCGACGCTGCTCGCCGCCGTGGCGGTGCCCAAGCCGAAATGCGCGACCCGGGCGGCGGTACCGCCGAACGAGCCGGCGCCGTAGAGCCAACGCACCTGCGCCTTGCCCGCGGCGCTGAGCGTCACGCGCGCGCCGAGCGCGTCGAGGTTGCCGCCCTTGCCGACGAGGCGAATCCGCACACTGCCGCCCTTCTTGGGCAGGTCGTTGCGCAGCACGCGGACCAACGAGCTCAGCATCCCGGGGCCGGGGCGGGTCTGGACCAGGTCGAGGTCGCCGTCGCCATCGATGTCCAGGGCGCGCTGGCCCACGATGATGATGTGCGCGTAGGCGCCCGCCGGCAGCTTGTGCGGCGCCATCGTGCCGTCGGGCTGGGCGAGCAGGAGCACGTCGATGGACGGGAGCGACGCGAAGAGCGAGCCCATTCCCGCCGCTTGGCTGATTGCGCAGAGCTGGGTGGGGTTGGTCGTCATGTCCATGGTGACGTGCGAGGCGTTGGCGACGAGCAGGTCCTGCCGCCCGTCGTGGTCGAAATCCTCGGCGATCGGCGACCACGAGCTCGCGGTCCACATCGGGTTCCAGCTGCCGAGCTTGCCGCCGATGTCTTCGAAGGCGAAGGGCAACCCGGTGGGCGGCTGGGTTAGCCGTCGGTAGACCGGCGTCGGCCCCGATTCGGCGATGACGAGGTCGGGCAGCCCGTCGCCGTCGAAATCGCCGACGGTCCAGCCCATTGCGCCGGAGTAGGCGGCGAGCCCGATCTCGGTGCCGTAGCTGGCGAAGGCCCCGCCGATATTGTGCAGCACGCGGGCGCTGCCGAAATCGTCGGCGACCAGGATGTCGACCTTGCCGTCGTCGTCGACGTCCATCGCCGCGGTGACGGTCTGCGTGCCGCCGCCGGGGACCTTCCATTGCGCCGTGGCGTCGACCAGCGGTGGCGCTGCGCCCTGGATCAGCACCCGGTCTTGCAGCGAATTCAGGTTCGGTACCGGCGGGTCGACCGTGCACAGCAGGTCGGACGCGGTGTACGCGCATTTCAGCGCGGTGCACGCCGGCGGCGCGAAGCCGGCGCCGACGAAGAGGTCGAGGTCGCCGTCGCCGTCCAAGTCCGCGGGGGTCACGTTGAACGAGTCGAAATCGAGGATATAGGGCAACCACGTCGCGCTCGCGTCGGTGAATCCGCCCTTGCCGTCGCCGAGGTAGACCGAGAGGCCGGAAAATCCGCCGAAGATCAGGTCCGTGTGACCGTCTGCGTCCAGGTCGACCGGCGTGCAACCGAAGTTGGGCTGCATCAACGTGACCTTGAACGGCGACGCGACGACCTTGCCGCCCGGTCCGAGCAGGTGCGCCCGCAACACCGGCTGCTTGCCTTGCATCTCGACCACGACGAAATCGTCGTCGCCGTCGCCGTCGAAATCGGCCGCGGCGACGCAGGGCTGATGGATCGCTTTCGGGTCGATGCCCAGGGTCGCGGTGATGTCGGTGAAGGCGACGGCGGGCAACGAGGAGGGGTCGCTGAGCGGTCCGATGCCGTCGGCCGTGTCAGGGTCGGCGCCCGCGTCCACGGCCGTCGCGGCGTCGCTCGCGGCCACCGCGTCGACGTCGTCGGCGTCGGCGACGTCCGGGTCGACACCGCCGGCATCAACTTCGTCCGCATCGACTTCGTCCGCATCGGCTTGGTCCACATCGGCTTGGTCCGCGCTGGCGTCGTCGGCGGCGGGTCCGCCGTGCGCGTCGTCGTCGCCGCCACCGTCCGCGTCACCAAGATCGGCCGTCTCGGCGCCGTCGATGGCCTCGTCGGCGTCGGCGTCGTGGGTGTCGGCACGCGGTTGGACCGCTACGTCCGGTGCCGTCGTGTCCGCGAGCCCGGTGACTTCGCCGCCGGTCTCGGCGTCGGCGTCTGCACCCGCAACGGTGCCACCATCGACGGACGCAGCTGTCCCGTCGCCGGTGGCGTCCGCGACGCTTGCGACTGTCTCCTCCTCCATCACGGACGGCTCCGCCGGTCCGGTGCAGCCCAGAGCCACGACGAGGCAGCACAGCCACGCCGCATGGGTGGCGCGGCTCGATGGCCGCGACGTCTCGCGCATCTCGATCCTCCCCACGCGTGGGTTCTTCGTTCTTGTGGAGTGTGTTGTATTGTTCTGATGAATTGCAAGAAGCTATCGAAAATCATAATGTTCGATTCATGACCAATGGCGCGCAGTCGTTCGAACACGGGGTGCATCGACGCGCGTTCGGGCGCACCATGGGCTGTCGCATCCGACCCGAGGCGTAACGCAGACGCGCTCCCGCGCGTCTTGGCTGCGCGAAGCGGCCCGGCCGCGAGGAGGCACGATGAGCGCAACCACCCCCCGGCACGTCGACGTCTTGGTCATCGGCGCCGGTACCGCCGGCCTCAACGCGCGCCGCGGCGCCGAGGCGGCCGGGAAATTCGCGCTGCTGGTCGATCCCGGCCCCTTCGGTACGACGTGTGCGCGGATCGGCTGCATGCCGAGCAAGCTGCTGATCGCCGCGGCCGAGGCGGCCCACGTCGCCGGCCACGCCGCGCCGTTCGGCGTGCAAATCGACGGGGTGCGCATCGACGGCGCGGCGGTCTTTCAGCGTGTTCGCAGCGAGCGCGACCGCTTCGCGGGCTTCATCGTGAAAGACTCGCTGGAGCACGAGACCGAGGGCCGCCTGCTGCGCGGCCGGGCGCGTTTCGTCGGCCCCAACGCCGCCGGGGTGCACACGCCGGACGGCACCACCGTCGCGCTGACCTTCGACGCTGCGGTCGTCGCCACCGGCAGCAGCCCCTTCCTGCCGCCGCCGCTGCGCGAGGTGCCGGCCTATCCGGCGGGCCCGCTGCTCGACAACGCGAGCGTCTTCGAGCTCGACCACGTACCCGCACGCGTGTTGGTCGTCGGCGCCGGCGTGATCGGCGTCGAGCTCGGCCAGGCGCTCGCCCGCCTCGGCGCGGCCGTCTCGCTCGTCGGCATCGGCGGCGAGTTCGCCGGCATCCAGGATGCGACCGTCCGCGCTGCCGCCGTCGAGGCGATCGGCACCGAGATCGACCTGCACCTCGACTCGCCGATCACCTCGGTGCAGGCGCTGCCCGAAGGCGGCGCGCTCGCCCGCTTCGTCGACCGCGACGGGCAGCCGCGCGAAGAACGCTACGACGCCGTGCTCGGCGCCGCCGGTCGTCGCCCGAACCTCGCCGGCCTCGGTCTGGACGCCGCCGGCGTGGCGCTCGACGCGCGCGGCCGGCCGACGGCGCTCGATCCGATGACGCTGCAGCTCGGCGAGGCCCCGATCTTCCTCGCCGGCGACGTCAACGAGCTGCACCCGCTGCTGCACGAGGCCGCCGACGACGGGCGCGGCGCCGGCCAGAACGCCGCGCGCTACCCGGAGGTCTCGGTGATCTCGCGCAGCACGCCGATGGGCGTGGTGTTTTCGGACCCGAACATCGCTTTTGTCGGCAAGCGCGTGCGCGACCTCGACCCGGGCCGGGTCTGCTTCGCCGACGCGAGCTTCGCGAGCCAGGGCCGCGCCCGCGTGATGCTGCAGAACCGCGGCATGGTCCGTATCTGGGCCGATCGCGAGAGCGGCGTGCTGCTCGCGGTCGAAGGCGTCGGCCCGCGCATGGAGCACATGGCGCACCTGCTCGCGTGGGCCGTGCAGCAGCGAATGACGGTCGAGACCGCGCTCTCGATGCCGTTCTACCATCCGGTGGTGGAAGAGGGCCTGCGCACGGCGCTGCGTGATCTGCGCCGCAACCTGCGTCGGGCCCCGCCGCTCGGCCAACCCTGCGAGTGCGTCACGCCGGGCTGCTGAGCCGGGCGGGGGCTACCAGCGCTCGAGCGCGTGCATCGCGTCGCGGTCGGCGATGACCCGCGAGGTGCCGCCGTGGCCGACCAACGCGAGGCTCGCGCCAGCGCGCGGGACGTGCACGCGCTGACGCGAGGGGGCGTCGTCGTGGCGCTCGGCGCGCGCGCGCAACGCCTCCACGAGCTCGTCGGGACCAGCGTCCACCCGCTCGTCCGAGAGGTCGAAGGTGCCCCAATGCATCGCGATGAAATGTCGCGCGCCCAGGTCCGCGAACGCCGCCACGCTGCCTTGGGGGTCCATGTGCTGCGCGGCCATGAACCAGCGCGGTGCCCACGCGCCCACCGGCAAGATCGCGGCGTCCAAGTCGGGAAAGGCCGCGCCGATGGCCGCGAATCCGCCAAAAAAGCCGGTGTCACCGCTGTGGTAGACCGCGTGCGCCGCCTGGACGACGTAGCCGCCCCAGAGCGCGCGGTTGTGGTCCGCCACGCCGCGCCGATGCCAATGCTGCGCCGGCACCAGCGTCACGCGGGCGCGGTCGACCTCGGTCTGCTCCCACCAGGAGAGCTCGGTCACCGCGCGCGCGCCGCGGGGCAGGGTGGCGCGCATCCCCTGCGGCACGACGAAGCGCAGCTCGGGACCGAAGCGGCGGATCAGTGCGCGCAGCGAAGCGCCGTCGGCGTGATCGTGGTGGCCGTGGGTGAGCAGCACCGCGTCGGGGCGCGGCAGGCGCTCGATGCCGAGCGGCGCCGGCACCACGCGGCCGACCACGCCGCCGGCGCGGCCGAGCACCGGGTCGACGAGCAATCGCACGCCGGCGCTCTCGATTTGGAACGACGCGTGGCCGAGCCAGGTGATCCGGGTGGCCGGCGCGTCGGCGCTGCCGGTGTCGGGCAGGGCGTGCAGGCCCCCGAGCGGGTCGGCGAGGGCGGCGAGGTCGCGGACCGCGCCGGGTTTGCGGCGCGGGCGTTCGCGTTGCCAACGCAGCAGCTCGGCGAAGCGCGCCATCGGCGGGTGCGGCCACGGGTTGCCGAAGCGGCCGCCTTCGCGCAGCGGCGCGGTGACGAAGGGCGCGAGCGCGGGGTTCGCGGCCAATTCTTGCAGGCGAGCGTGCATGGGTCTCCGGGTCGAGCGTGCGGCCGCCCGCCGTCGCTGTCTGCGAAGCTGCGACATCCGTCGGCGATCGCGCAAGTCACCATCGGGCTTTTGACCGGGGGTCGGGCGGGACGGCAGACTGCTCGACACTGCCGAACCGACGTAGGATCCGGCATCCATGCAGGAGCCATCCCCCCGGAACCATGCGTATCTGCCCGCTCTGCAGCTTCACGGTCGACGCCTCGCACTGCCCCCGGGACGGTACGGCGACCGTGCGCTTGGTGACGCCCGCGTGACGGCGACGCCGCAGATCGGCGACGTGATCGACGGCCGCTCGAGGAGTGGGAGGCGGTGGGCGTCGCCGACGCGATCTTGCGCTCGCTGGTCGAAGCCCACGGCGTGGAGCTGGTCCACCGCGATCTGAAGCCGCACAACATCTACCTGCACCGCGTCGGCGGCGACGATCCCGTCGTCAAAGTCCTGGACTTCGGTATCGCCAAATCCGGCGAATTCTCGCTGACGCTGACCAATCAGGCGATCGGCACGCCCTCGTACAGGTCACCGGTCGGCCGCCCTTCACCGCCACCATGGTCGCGGGTGTGGTGCTCAAGCAGGTCAGCGAGAAAGCGCCGAACCTGCGCGACCACCACGACGGCGCGCTCAGCGGCGCATTCGTGGCGGTGGTCGAGCGGGCGCTGCGCAAGTCGCCGGCCGAGCGCTTCCAGAACGCGACCGAGATGCGCGAGGCGCTGCTCGGCTGCGTGCGCGTCGACCCGAACGGCCGCACGGCCATCTCCCTCGCCGCCGTCGACGACGAGCGCGAGGGTCGCGCCATGGACGTGCCCGTCGAGACCGACGACACGATGGCCGCCGAGCTCGCCGGCGCCACCGACCCCTACGGCGAGCTCGCCGAAGTCCGCGTCGGCGGCGTCACCCCCGTCCACGCCACCGACGCGGTGGTGCCCGAGCATTTGCGCGCCTCGCAGCAACCGACCCGCGTCGCGCGGCCCTCGTCGCAAAGCCCCGCGCTGCCGCCACGCCCGCTCCCGCCGCCGCACCGGCTGCCGTCGCCGCCGCCCCCGCGCCGACGCCGGCCACCAAGCCGCCGGCGGCCAAGCCGACTCGGCCGCGCCCGCGTCCGCACCGCGTCGCCCGCCCGGCCCGACCCAAGCCGACCGAGCCGAGCCCCGAGCCGATCGTGGAGGACCGCCTATGAGGGCCGGCCTCGCCCTGCTGCTCGCCTACGCGCTGGCGCTCGGTCCGGCGGCGAGCACCTTCGTGCCGCGGCCGGCGCATGCCGCGAGCGCGGCGGCGCGCAAGAAGGCCAACGCCATCACGCAGGAGGCCAAGCGGCGCTTCCGAGGCGGCGAATTCGCCATCGCGCGCGAACTCTTCGCGCAGGCCGCCGAGCTCGGTCCGCGCCCTGACCGGACCTACAACATCGCCCGCTGCGACGAGGCGCTCGGCAACCTCGAGTCCGCCATCACCGGCTACGACGCCTACTTCGCGCCCTTGGTGCTGCGGCATCGCCGCAAGGCCGGCGATTCGGCCCCCGACATGCTGCTGCCCGTCTCGGTCTACGACGAGACCGTCCCGCCGGCCGCCGGCCGTGCGCTCGCCCGCGCCCTCGGTGCGCCGCTGGTGGCTCCGGTCCACACGCCGGTGGCGACGCTGCCCACGGCCGCGACCGGCGTCGCGTAGGCGAGGTCGGGGAACGCCGCACGACAGAGCGTGGTCTTCCCGGACTGCCGCGGGCCTGTGAGTGTGACGACCGGAAAGGTCGCGGCGCAGCGAAGCAGGGTCTCGGTCAGCGCGCGTGGGATCATGCCCCGAGCGTCGAACCGTCCTCACAAAATGACAATCCGATTTCCAAACTGACAACCAGCCTGCAATCGCCCAAGATCGATGATGTTTTATCGTATCTGCGCGGCTACCGCCCGACCAGCGCCCGCACCTTGCCGTAATCCGGCACCCGCACCGAGCCCAACCGCACGCAGCGCAGGTTGCCGCGCGGATCGACGAGCGCGTGCACCGGCAGCACGGCGTCACGGGGCAGGCCGAAGCCCTCGAGCCAATCGCCGAGCTGCGTCGCCGTGGTCAGGAACGCCGGGCCCGGCAGGCCTTTGGCGACGGCAGCGTCGAGTGCCTCGCGGTCCTCGTCGACCGACCAGAGCTCGAGCGTGAAGTCGGTGCCTTCCTTGACCAACGCGTCGCGCCAGCGACCGAGCATCGGCATCTCCTCGACGCAGGGCTTGCACCACGTGGCCCAGAAGTTGATCCAGCGGTAGCCACCCTCGCCGGCTTTGGCGCCCGCGAGCGGCTCGCCGCCCGGCCCCTTGCCGAACGCCTTGCTGCCCGCACCCTCGCCGTCCCAATGCTTGTCGCAGAAGCCGGCGAGCAGGGCGGGGTCGATGGCGGCGACGGCCCCCTTGCCGGCGGCCGGCGCTTCGGCGACGGCGGCGACGCGGCCGGTCTGCGGCTGGCGCTCGGGGGCCGAATTCCCGGGCTTTCCGCAGCCGGTGGCGAGCAGCGCGCCGGTCGCCAGGCAGGCGAGGCGGAGGAGCGAGAGGCGGGACATGGCGGGCTCCGGTCGCGGGACGTGGCGCTAAATCGCGCAGTCGATCCAGGCGATGAAGGCGCTGCGGTTGATGGTCTTCGCGTCGCAGGCCAAGCCGGCGCGGCTGCGCTGCCAGCTGCAGAAGGTCTCGGGCAGCTGCGCGAATTCCTCGCCGAGCCAGAGCAGACCGACCTGCTTCTCGATATCCGGATCGGCGAAGGTGCCCTTGAGGTGCTCGAGCACGGCCTTGGCGCGGCCTTCGCTGAGCTTCTGGTTGACGTCGGCCTTGCCGTCGGGGCTGGCGCGCGCGACCACGAAGAAGAAGCTGGCGCCGCGGCGGTCGGCCCAGGCGCGGCCGACGGCGTCCTTGGCGGCGTCGTCGAGCGTGACGCTGTTGGCGTCGTACTCGATGATGTGCACGCGCGAGGCCAGCGGCAGGAACAACGCGTTGAAGTCCTCGTCCGAGAGCGCGACGACCTTGGCGGCGTCGGCCGGTTGGCAGCCACGACCCTCTTGCTGGATCAGGCCACAGGCACCCGCCACGCGGCGGACGATCTGCTTGAGCGCCGGGGTGCAATAGCCCTCTTCGGCGACGGTGGCGACCGCTGCGGCGGGCTTGTTGGGCGTGGCGCTCTCCAGGCTCACACGCGCCTCGCCGAGCCAGCCCTGCACCAAGAAGAGCGGGGCCATCAGGCCGGCGCTGATCAGCAATCCGTGCACGACGCCGTTCATCGGTTGGCCTCCGAGATCAGGCGGCGCAGCGCGAATTCGAGGCCCAGGTCGGTGTCCTCGTCGCACAGGCGGGTGCCGCCGACGTAGAGCTGCGGCGTCATCACCGGCAGCGCGTTGGCGACGGCGAAGCGCAGCGCCTTGTTGACCTTGGCCTTGACCCCGGCGCCGCCGAGGCATTTGGCGACGGCCGGGAAGCGCTCGGCGATCTCCTTGCGCAGCAGGCCCTCGTCCTGCTTGCCGAGCTCGAGCAAGCGCGCCTGCTCGCGGAACGCCCAATCGAGTACGGTCGTGGCGGCGGCCGGCGCGCAGAGCATCGCCTCGCTGACGGCGCAGGCGCCCGGGTGCAGCGAGTTCTTGACCATCCAGTTGCAGCGGCTGTCGAGCGGGAACAGCAGCACGTCGCGGCCGAGGTGGCGGTCCAGGCCGGTTTGGCCCAGGCGCGTCTCGAAGGCCTTGCAGGCCGGGCAGAGCGGGTCGAGCACCATCAGCGCCGACGCGGCGTTGGGCTCGCGCGGCAGCTGCAGCAGCACGCCGGCTGCGTCCTCGGCGACCAGGGTGCCGCAGCCCTTGAGGCTCGCGCGCTCGGACGGCGCCCATTGCATCCAGGCCCAGCCGAGCGCGCCGACGAAGAGCACGCCCTCGAGCGTCCAGATCGCCCAGCGACCCCAGGGCAGGCTGCCGCTGCCGGCCGGTGCGCGGACAAGCGCCACCAACGCGAACAGGAACGCCGCCGCCGACGCGCCGTAGATGCCGACGCAGACGGTGCAGAAGGTGCCGACCTCGTTGGCCGAGATCCACGCGAACACGCCGCTGGTGCCGACCGGGAGCAGCGTCGCCAGCAGCAGCCAGCCGCTCTCGCGCTTGCTGCGGTCGGGCAGCCAGGTCAGGTAGAGCGCGATGGCGGCGAGGAAGGCGAAGACCGCGAAGCCGCCGAGCGCGACCGGCACGCCGCCCCAGATCTTGTCGCGCCAAATCGACGAATACGGCGAGAGCATCGCGGCCTTGCAGCCCGTGCTGCCGAGGCTCGGCTCGCCGCCGGGCAGGACCGAGCAGGTCACGCCGTGGACTTGGCCGTCGAGGTGGCGCGCAAAGTCGTGCGTCGAGGTGGCGGCGAAGGTGGCGCCGGCGATGGCCGCGATGGCGACCAGCAGCGTCGCGAGCCATCCCGGCACCAGCCCGGTGCGCTGCGGCGGCGGCGCGTAGGGGGCGGGGGCGTCATCGTCCTGCGTGACGGCGGCCGGATCGTAGTCCGGATCGGTGCGGCTGGCCCAGGCCGCGGCGACCGGTCGGTCGGCGTCGGCGTCGGGCTTGCGCTGCCAGGGCAGGTCTTCGCGTTCCGGGTCCATCGAGCTCCTCGGCTGCGCCCGCCGGGGGGGCGCGTCGCAAGATCCTAAGCCCGCGCCGAGATCGTGTCGAATTTCACGCTCGCGCAGCGCGCCCGCATGGCGTCGAGGTCGTGCAGCGGGACGCCTTCGAGCAGGTTCGCGAGCGGCGGCCCGTCGTCACCGAGCGCGTCGGCCAAGCGGGCGGCGTAGTCGTCGGGCAGCGCGACGAGCAGCTGCTGCAGCTTCGTCAGTCCCAACGCCGTGGCCTGTTCGGCCACCCGCTCGGGCGAGACGACCGGGTCGTCCCGACGGCTGAAGGTCACGTCGTAGGGGCCGGGGACCACGTCCACGTCGGCCCGCAGCAGCCCGTGCAGCGCCGAGAAGATCAGCACCTGCTCGGCGTGCGCGTCGGCCCAATCGAGCGCGGCGAGGAAGAGCGGGCTGCGGTACGCCGAGCGCGCCGGCCGGGGGCCGATCACGCCCGGGAGGTCCCAGGCCTTCTCCTTGCTACAGGGGATGACGGCGAACGGGGCGCGACTCAAGCGCAGTCGTCCATCGCCTCGAGCGCGTCGTCATCGGTCTTCTTCGGATCGCTGCTCGTCTTCTTCGGGTCCGAGGCGGTCTTCTTGGGATCCGAGGCGCCCTCGAGCTTCGGATCGCTGCCGGTCTTCTTCGGGTCCGAATGGGTCGGGCAGGCGCTGGTGTGGTCCGCCTCGTCGCCGAGCTTCGGGTCGCTGCCGGCCTTCTTCGGGTCGCTGCCGGCCTTCTTCGGGTCGCTGCCGACCTTCTTCGGGTCGGACGCCACCTGCTTCGGATCGGTGAGCTTCGGATCACTGAGCTTGGGGTCGCTGCGCTTCGGATCGCTCTTGGGGTCGCTCTTCGGATCGCTCTTGGGGTCGCTCTTGGCCTCCATCAGCAGGCGCAGGCGCGTGGCCTCGAGCTTGGGATCGCTGAGCTTCGGATCGCTGAGCTTGGGGTCCGAGGCACCGCGCTCGATCAGCGCGAGCTCGCCCGCCGGGATGTCCAGATCGCCGGGCAGGGCGGTCTCGACGGCGCAGCCGCCCATCGCGCCGAGGCTGACGGCGAGCAGCAGCGCCTGCAGCCACGAGCCGCGCAGCAGCCAGCCCAGGCGACGGGTCCACGCCGGCGAGTCGCTGGCCTCGTCGTCGTGCTGACGCGCGCGTTCCACGACCATCCCGAGCACCTCCGCGTGGCGGACGCCGTCGCGGAAGACCCACTCCAGCACCGCCTCGTGCTGCACCTCGGCCTTCTGCTCCATGCCGAGCTGCTGGTACACGGCCTCGCGCAGCACCTCGGCCATCGCCATCAGCAGCGCGTCGCCCGAAGCCTGCGCCGCCGAGCTGGCGCGGCGCGCCCAACGCTGGCAGCCGAGCTCGTCGCCGGCACCGAGGGCGGCCCACGCACGGCGGTTGCACAGACGCGCGAGCACCGTCGGGCTGAGGTTGCCCTCTTCCTCGAGCGCCTCGAGCCGCTCGATGGCGGCGTCGAAGGCGCCGCGGCGCACGTCGAGCATCGCGAGGTCGGTGAGGATGGCGTGGCGGTCGACGCGGTTGCGGTCACCCTCGACGTTGGCGTAGGCGCCGAGCGCCGACTCGTAGGCCGCGCGGGCCTTGTCGGCGTACGCGGCGCCACGCTCCGAGCGGCCCCGGATCACGGCCTTCTGCTCGTAGAGGTCGCCGAAACCGTGCCAGCACTTGCCGTCGAGCGAGGGGCTCGCGCCGAGTTCGTCCTCGTAGCGGCTGCGCGCGAACTCCAGCGTGCGCAGCGCCATGTCGAGGTGGCCGCGACGGCGGTAGATGGTGGCGCGCTCGATCTCGGCGGCGACCTGCGCGGCGAGCAAGCCGTTGACGGCGTCGCCGGCGTCGTCCAGATCGCCGAGCTCCATGTAGAGATCGACGGCGTCGTCGACGAAACGCAACGCGTCGTCGATGAAGCCCGGGTAGCGGCCGTGCGAGCGGACCAGCTTGCCGATCAGCAGGCTCATGTCCGCGCGGACGCGGATGCTCTCCATGTCGATACGGCCCATCGTCGCCTCGTACAGGCCGACGGCGCCCTGCAGCGCGAAGGTGTCCTCGTCGCGCTCGTACGCGGCCTGCACCTCGGCGGCGAGCGCGCGGGTCGGCTCGGGCGGCACCGGCAGCGGCAACAGCTCGTCTTCGAACTCGATCAGCAGGCGCGCGACGTGGCGACCGACGTCGACCACGCTGGCGAGCTGCTCGGCGTAGCGCTGCCGCGTGCCCGAGTCGCCGTGCAGGATGCGATGGATCTGGCTCACGTTCTTGCTAGCACCGAAGCGGCTCGCCGTGCGCTCGGCGAGCTCTCGGTCACACAGACCGAAGACCTCGCGGCGGCGGTTGAGGATCGCGACCAGGGCCGGGTAGCGGCCTTCTTGGGTGCGGGTGCTGGCGTGGCGGGACATGCAGGCCTCCGTCTTGCGCGCGAATTTGCGCCTTGGGAGCATGCCCGAGTCCGCCGGGGATGCGAAGCACTTCTTGCCGCGTGGGTGTTGCACGCATGCACGCGGACCCCGGGCTTGCTCGTGGTGGGTTGTCGTCCTGTGTCATCGACATGCTGGATTCGAGCACGCCACCGACCATGCAGGGCGTGTGGAGACCTCAGCGGCCGAGCAGTCCGGCGCGTCGCAGGGCGCGAACCGAAGTCAGTAGTGCCCCACGCACCTGCGGCGATGCAGCCACGACCTGCACGACGCCTCCCTCGGTCAGCCAACTTGCCAGCGGGAAGAGGAGGGCATAGGCGTAGGCGTCGGTCATCACCTTGACGTGGCGCGCGTCGAGGACGATTGCCCTTGTCTGGAGGCGGCTGACGTCCTCGAGAATTCGCGTCGCCGTGGCCGCGGCAGCAAGCCGGTCCGTCTCGATCACTCGTCCCGCTTCGCCGAGCAAGACGACGACGTCGGACTCGGAGGCATCGCGGCTCGACGAACCTCCCGCATCGAAGAACTGGATGGGCAAGCGATCGCCCGCGTCGTGCTGTTCGAGGTCGGAGAGGACATCGTGGACGAGGTGTCGGGTCGCTGCGCCGTCCGGAGGCATGCGGATGGTGAATTCGACGACGGTTCCCGGCCATCGATTGGTGATCTTTCGTGTCGCGCCTCGGCTCGCCTCCACCGTTCGCGACAAGGCTTCGAAGAGGTAGTCGTCGGTCCACACCCGGATTCCGCCGCCGAGGCGAAGGGTCACGCTCCGCACGACGTACAGGCCGACCCCTTGGTTGATGCCGGGTTGTGCGCTCCCGGAATATTGCGGGCTGAAGGCCAGGTCGAGTGCATCCTCGGGGGTCACGTGCCCGCGTTGCGCCTTTCGAATGTCCTGGATGATGCCCTTGCCCGTGTCCGCGACTGCCACGTGCCAACGCGAGCCGCTGTCAGTGGCTTCATGTCGCCAAGCGACGTGGGCACCGATGGCGCCCGCACCTGCGTGATGGAAGACGTTGCGGGCGACGTCTTCGATGCAGTGGACGAGCAGGCCGGCGATCGGATGGTCTTCGTCCGCGGGTTTCGCAGCATCGGCGTGCCAATCATGCGACGCGTCGAGCAGTCCTTCCCTGCGGAATCTTCGCATGTTCGGCCCAATTTCGCGCCCGGCCAACGCGCTGAGCAGTCCGGTGCGATAGCTCGCGGGGCACCGAAGTCGATTGGCCACGCCCAGCGCATCCGCGTCCCGATGTTCACGGAAGGCCGCGAGGGCCGACGTCATCGCGACGGCGGCGGGATCGATGCGTTCGGGCCAAGTGTCTCCGGCTTCGCTTGCGCCGCGAAGTGGTTCCACCGTGACGGGATCGAGAAGGGGGCGGCCTGTTCCGTCCAGGGGCAGGCTCGCGGCCGGGTTGCTCGCCAACTCGACGAGGGTCGCCGAGGGTGGCAGGGTCCAGGTTGCAGTCGCCACATCGATCCTTGAGCGGGGTCTACCGGTTGGGCGTAGGCTCGCTTGACGAGCCAAGGAGGGCAACTATACTCCTCCACGACCGCAGCGGCCAGGGATGGTTGTGGCGGGTGATTGTCGTTGCGCACGGCAGATTGTTGAGCGTGCCCTTCCGATGACTTGCGTGAATCCGGCTCTCCTCGTGATGTGTCCGGATCCGATACGCGGAATGAAGCGTTCACGGGTCGTGACGCGGCGACAACCATGGGAGCACAGTCGACGAAAGCGGGTGGACTCCATCCGCTTTCGTTGCTTTTGGTGCTCGGCCTACCTCGCCGCGCGACTCTGCCTCCGAGGGTGAGCATGGATCTGCGAAGCCAAATCACGGCACTCCTGGAGCAGGCCCCGCACGGTCGACTGCCACTGGCCGCGTTGGGTTCGTTGCTGCGCCTGTCCAACCCAGACTTTCGGCCACGACGTTTCGGCCACCGCAACCTGCTCGAGTTGGTCCGCGCGCTGGAAGTCGGTGAGCTCGTCGTCGATCCGACCGGCTTGCACTGGACGTTGGTCGCGGAACCGAATCCGGAGGAACCCACCGAGGCGGAGTCGATCGTTTCCACGAGCGAACCTGCGTCGACGCAATCGACTCGAATCGAGCGCTCGTGGTGGAGCCTCGTCACCGCGCCCGAAAGCTCCGCCGGTGCGTGGTACGACCTGGCGAACGAGGCACCCACGTGCGACGCAGCTGCGGTTCACCGCGAGCCGGAGCGGTACATCGAGTTGCCACGCTGGCCCGAGAGTCGGCAGCTATCGCTCGTGGAAGCTGCCCAGCGCAGTCGACTCGCAGACCTCTCGCTCAGTGCCGCCAAGCGACTTCGGGCACGACTCAGAATCGAGGTGGAGGCGGAGCTGAGCTCCTGGTCTCGAAGCTTTGGCGTACCCGAGTCGCAGTGGCGCGTCTCTCTCCGCGAATTCGCGGAGTCGATCCGGCCGGCAAGCGGTGAGGGATCCTCTGAGGGGCGACGCGAGCGGTGGATCGCGTGGATCCGTGGCTTGTCGGAGCAAGAACTCGACACCCTGGAGAGCGCGCTCGAGCTCGTCGGTCGGGCTGTGGCGCAGTCGGGCTCCAAGCTGACGTGATCGGAGCGTGGTTTGGGCATCGAGCCCGCACGTCGAGACTCGACGCAGCTTGCCCGGCCTTGTAGGCATAGGCGAGTGGAGGCTCGGCGATCGACCGGCGGACCACTCGTCACGCCGGCTACGCGGTGAGCCAGCGCGTGCGCAAGCGCACCGAGGAGATCTGCGGCTGGCTCAAGACGGTCGGTGGCTTCCGCAGGACGAGGTTCAAGGGGCGAGCGCGGACGCGGCTCGCCGCGACGCTGGCGGGAGCGGCGTACAACCTGGTTCGACTCTCACGACTGGTGCCCTCCGGCGCGTGAGGCTTGCTCCAAGCCCAGAAATCCGGGCTTGGAGCAGGGATTCCGGGCTCTCCGGCCGGAGGGCCGAGGCCACGAAGGGTGGCCGGATGCCGGCGCAGCGGTGGAAACGAGGACGGTTCAGCCCGAATTCTCAATGGCTGTGACGTTGTTGAGCAGCCTGCAAGGAATCCTGTCTCGGAACGTCAAGTCGCATTGACCGGCTGGACACGCCCACTTCCTCTGTTCGACGAAACCTGGCTCGCCGCCGAGTTCACCAGCGCTCGGGGTCCTGGAGCTTGGGCACCGGATGGGGCGCAGGCGGCCGGCGGAGATGGATGCGCTGGATCCGGTCCACCCGCCAAACAGGTGCGCCAGTCTGGCCCTTGGAGATTGGCTCCAGCGGCTCCAGCGTTGCGGAGAGTGGCTTTCCATCGCAGAAGACCATGCCGACGAAGAGCAGGTTCAGGGATGTCAGCTGAAGACCAGCACTGCCGAGCGCATGGCTTGCGATCGTTGTCGCTTCGAAGGCTGCAGCGAGGTCGGAGGCGAGCGTTGCCCAGCCTGGCGCGAGGAGTGCGTTACTCTTCGCGAGCGATCCGACGTCCGCGAGTGTTGCGAGCTGCACTTGGGCGTTGCTCAGGAGTGTGTGCAGGTTGTTTCGCAGCATCGATTGAACGACCAGTGTGCCGGAGCCGGCAGCAATTGCGTCCATCAGCGCCGCGACTCGCGCCTTGCCGGACGCGGCTTCAATCGCCGTGACCATCGGTTGGAATGGTGGTTCCAGCGCGGCCGACTCGAACGTCAGAATCGTGTTGGTGGATGAAGCTGGAGACACTGGGGAAGAGGTCGGCGTATTGGCGAGCGCGATCGCGGCCACACGCGTCGCCACAGCCAGCGTGGGGAATTGCGCCAGCCCCGGCGACGTCGTCGCGCCGAATGCGGCCGCCATCGTCGGATTCATGATCGGATCGACTAGGATGGCAGTGGCGCTGGCGGCCAATCGCAGCTTTGCTTGCTGGACCACAACCTCTTGACCAGAGGAACCATCAGCGCAGATCTTCGGTCCGATGATCTTCATCACCTGGAGGTTGGTCTTCGTGGATTGGAGCGGTTCTCCGTTCTTGACTGTCGTTTCAATGGAGATTGCGGAGGAATTGAGCGTACTTGGCCTCGGGATTCGCTGCTGCGTCAGCAGAGCCGCAGGAGTCGTCGCAGCGAACCGGAAGGTGATCCAACCGCCTGCGTCGAACCCGACGCCATTGGCTGCGAAATTCGCAGCAAGCGGAATTCCCAGCGTCGGTCCGATCGACGCCAACGTCTGGTTCAGGGAGTTCGCAAGTTGAGGCGCGACCAGCGTTGCCAGGTCCTGGTTGATTTTCGGCAGAGAATCCGCCACCAGTATCGACGCGAGAAAAGACCAAAATACATTCGGCCCATCCGGATCGGCCTGCTCGATTGCTTGGTCGATGAAGGAGGCGAAAGAACCGGGGGTGATCGCGAGCGTGACCGCCACGCTTCCGTTTGGCTGCACAGCGAGTTGCAGATTGATCGCAACCGTCCCTCCGAGTGTCACAGGGCCCAACGCCGTAGTCTCAAACGTCACCTGCACGCCGACGATCAAGACAGCGCCTGCCGCACCGATTTGTAGGGCAATGGGACCCCCGACGACGACACTGCCCGGCGACCCGTCCACGTCAATATCGATGGGAGCGATCTGCACAACTTGGGCCTCGATGAGGTTCTCGATCAACTCTTCGCCGAGGCTGAGGTAGACCAAGCCACCAGCCAACGTGACAGACGGCGCCGCGATCGGGGCCACCGTGGTGTCGAGTGCAAGCGGGTCAGGCGCCGGTAGACCGGCGACGCCGAGGTTCAGGTTGGCGCGGAATGCCAAGCCCGTCGCTCCATTGGCCGGGCCGTCTGCAGTTGCGATGACGTTTGCGACAGGGATCGTGATCGTGGTGTCGGGCCCTGTTGACGCACGGATCGGTGGAACAGTGAGTTGTTGATTGATGGCCTGGACAATCCCCGCGACGACCGGAACCATCCCAGCTTGCGGATCATCGAGCATCGGGGGTCTATTCTGTGCGGCGGCAAGCAGTCTTTGCACAGCAATTTCAGTTGGTCCGGCCGCCGAGATTGCGGCCTGACCGTCAGGAGTGCCCGACTGCCGGAGTAGGCGCAGCAGTTGTGGGATGCGATTCGCTGCGGTGACCGGGAGGGTGACGGCGAGCGGCGTACCGGTCAACTGAAACAGCGTGGTACCTGCCACGGTCTCTTTCGAGGAGCCCACACGAAATTCGAGGTTGGTCGTGAAGTTGTTGAGCGTCATGGCGATTGTTTGCGCCGGAACGCCGTTGATGGTGGTATTGTTCACCCCATTCGGCGCCAAGGAGACTGTGGTCGTCATCCCGTCGTCGCGTCGCCAGGGCATGAGGTAGGATTGGCACGACCACGGCAAAGCGACGTTGACCGCAACGTTGTTCCCCGCGCCGTCATGAGAGATCGTAAGACTCGGTAGTTGACAGTCCCAGTCGATCCCCCCAACAACCTGTGCCTGCGGGTATGCGGGAGACGCGTTGGCTGCTCCGCGAACGAGGTTCGCCAGCAGCCCTGGCTGCATCCCGAATACTGCGTCGAAAGGACGTCGCCCCATCATCTCCCTCCCGCCTCAGCGCCCTCCGGTGCGCTCCAGGCTATCGATCGCTAGTTCGACGCCGTCCTCACCCAGCCATGTCGCGATTAGCAACACACCTCGGCCGCGGAACGCGTCCAGCCACGCCGGCTCGTCAATCGCGAATTGTCGCGATTCTCCGGCACCGCGCACGGCAAATGTCTCAACACGACGGCTGCCTGACCACGCGAGGCGGACTTCTCGAGCACCGTTCGGCGGTTCCGGCAGTTCGACGTTGACTCGGCCGCTCATGCTACCCCCGGAGTACCGTCGCCCGAAGCGACGAGAAAGCCGATCGTCACCGGCCCAGTACTACCGGAGCGGGCAAACCACGGCCGCGTCACGGCGTCGCCGTAGCGCTCCCGTGTGATCTCGACCCCGCACGCCCCCGCAGCGACCACCAATCCGGCGCCGTGCGCGAAGCTGCGCTCGGTGCTGACCGTGTACTCGCCAGTCGAGGGCATCGGCGAGAAGAGAACCGCCTGCCGATCGGCGTCGGTGCCGAGCACCTGGCGCACCTCCGTATCGGTGATCTGCGCCGTCTGGACGATGCCGTGCGTTGCCATCTGCGCCCCCTCTACTGGCAGAAGCGCTTGGCGAGGCCGACGTCGCCGAGCCGAACCACCCGCATCATGCCGTTGTCCGTGTCCTGGCTCGCCGCGCGGGTCCGCGAGAGCAGGAGCTCGAGCGTCGGCGGTGCGTCGGTGTCGAAGACGCCGTAGCTGCCGAGGTGATCGCCGTAGAAGATCTCGTGGTTGCGACCACCACCCTGGCCGCGGACGTCGCCCATCACCAGCGCGCCAGGGCGGCAGGCGCTGCCGGGGCTCGCGACGCGCACGGCGATGCCGTCGACGCTGTAGTGATCGATGCCGGCGACCATGTAGGTGCCCGATGGCAAGGTCTGCTCGAACGTCGGCGTGACCAGGTTCCAGATCCAGCCGGTGAGCGTCGGGTCGTTCTCGACGTGGTAGGGGAGCCAGAAGCTCTCGCCCTCGGGGACCGGCATCATCTTCGAGCGGAGCCAGAGCAGAACGACGGCCGGAAAGTTGGAGCTGCTGATGCGCGGTGTGGCCTGCGCGACGATCCGCTCACCGCGCCGCAGCTTCACCGGGTTGCGGAGCAGGTCCATCAGGTTGGGGTCGTAGGGGGTGAAGGCACCGGCAGGGTTGCGCTCGGCCGGCACCACGGCGGGATAGCCGACGCGGAGCAGGCTCGGCGCGACGATGCGGGCGGAGCGGAGGTCCTCGCCGTTGGCGTAGGCCGCGATGAGCTCGCAATCCTCGGGCAGCATGAAGCCGCTGGTGCCGCTGCCGTAGAGCAGGACGTCGGTGAGGGCGTCGAGGGCTTGGTCGGTGGTGCCGAGTTGGTGGTCGGTTGCGCCGGAGAGGATGTAGGCGGCGAGGTGGGTGTGCATGAGGTGTGCTCCCGGGTGGCTAGAGGTACTTGGGGGTGTCGGAGGCACCGCTCACGACGGCGAACGGGACCGGCTGGATGTCGATCACCGCCTTGCTGGCAGAAATCGCGGTGCCGAGGACCACGACGATGTCGTTGTCGCCGCCGGGTTGAGTGAGAGTGATGGTTCCAGTGGCGCCGAGGTAGAGGCGGTCACCAACATTCGCCGACCAGGGCGGCGACTGGTCGTCGTCATAGATCGAACAGGCCGGGAGAATGAGCACGCGTTCACCGCTTGACGCGGCGTGTGCAGCGATGCCGATTGGCTGCTTGGCAGCGGTCGGGCCGTTCGCCTTTGTCGCCTTGCCAGTATTGTCGACGCCCACGACGTCCCCTGCCGCGACCCCCGTCGCGTCGGCGATGAGCGTGAATGCGCGGCGTCGCTCGTAGTCCAGGATCAAGATCGCCATTGGCTCCTCCGGTACGCGCACGTTGTGCGGGGTGCGCTGTGAGGATGATGATCTGATGAAGTGAAAACGAAGACTACGATCGCGAATCCAGCTGCACACCATGGAATTCCAAAGACTTGAGACAACGTCTCGAACAGTCCTAGGATTCGTCTCTTCTGAATACCTGCGACTCGGGTCCCTTGAATTCGTGACGGTCGCCCCTGGCCGCCAGGAGGATGTTCCGGTGGCACGAGCGTCCCCGCAATACCCCGCCGATGCCGCACTCGTGTGCGCACCAAAAATCAACACTTCATCCAACGACGCGGGAGAGACGGGCGAATGGCGATGGTATGCGCGCGCCAAGACGACTCGCGTGAGCGCTCGACGTCACGCTCGCTCAACAACGACGCAAGATGCTGTTGCCGCAACCAACCGTACATGGTGGAGGGAGCACGCTCTTTTGCAGGCGGAGCTGGTCAAGCTGAGTGCAGTTGCGTTCATCAGCCGCACTCTGCAGGCTGAGTCGTCAACGCAGCATGACCGCGTAGTCAACTCGAGAGCATACGAGATCAGGTTGTCGGATTATTACTTGGAGTTGCGAACGCAGCGTGTGAAAGCCGCGGGCATCTCTCCGCCGGGCGTCTTCTTGAAGTCGCCCACTTCATTCACACTGCCTGACTTGGTGACTGTCTGTATGGTGGGGTCCAGCAGGGTTGCGACCACACGATAGGTGAAATTGGCACCACTCTTGTTGCCCTTCGTCGTTGTCCAAGTCCACGTGGAGAGACCGTCCTTCGACCCTTCGTTCAGTACAGTCTCATCGAAGAAGCCTGCGCCAGAAAAATTGCCAAAAATACTATAAAGTTCGCGAAATCCCGGAAGCCGCCATCCCCCGCCGGCGACCTTCATCGAACTGCACCAGCTTTGCGCCGCCTGGTAGGTCAAAGTGCTCGTTGAGTTGGCCTGTAGCCAGTCGCGCTTCGTCCAACCGTCAGAGACGACCGCGTCGCCACCGATGCCTGTCACTGCAAATCGCCCTGGTTTGGCCTCGATGGTTTGTTGGGTCCTGACGCAGCGCACACTCCTAGCATTTCCAGGGCTGCCGGTCGGCCCTGCGGCGCAGCTGTTCGATGCCAACAAGAGAACGACAAACGGGACTTTGGTGGAGGCGTCCGGTTTGGACAGCTTCGCCAACGTCGACGTCCAGATGGACAGCCCCCAGTTCTCCGGAGCAACGCCTCCAACTCCCCAAACGTCAAAGACGACAGGCGCAAAGCACCCCTTGCCCGGCGTCGTTGCCCAATCCATCAACGCCACCGCCTCCCACAACGTCGGCAGCCGCCAATCCTCGTAGCCCGCGTGCACAAGCTGGTCGCACGTTTTGACGGCGTTGTCCCACGTCATTTCGTCCTTGACCACCCCCGGCTCCCACATCATCCCAGTCCCGCTATCCACCAACACCTTCCCGCCCCCAATCGTCTCCACCTTCAACAACCCAGCCGTATTCTCCGGCCGCAACCCCCAAACCTGCTGCACCGCCGCGCACGAAATCCCCTTCACCCCACCCTTGTCGATCTCCACCGCCTCATACCCAAACGGACACGACGCCACGCACTGCCCCAACTTGCACACCCCCCCAGCCACGGCCGCGCAGCTCGCACCCTCCGACCCAGCCTCGTGCGTGCAGCCCTTCGCTGCCAGACACGCATCGGTCGTACACGGATTCCCATCGTCGCAGTTCTTCGCCGTGCCCGCCTTGCATGCACCGTCCGCACACGCATCGCCCTCGGTGCAGGCATCACCATCCTCGCAAGCGCCCGACCCCGGCGTGTGCGTGCAGCCCTTGCTCGCTTCGCACGCATCGACGGTGCACACCTTGCCGTCGTCGCAGGATTTCGGCGCGACCGTGCAGGCGCCCGCATCACACACGGCCTCGCCACAGGCGTCGCTGACGCTCGCGCAATCCTGCGCGATCTCCTGGTCGGTGCCGTTCGCGTTGCAGATCATCACCAGCGCGCCGGCGCAGGCGGTCTTTCCGGGCACGCAGCTTTGCGTGACGCATTTCTCGCCAAGGCAGATCTTGCCCTCGCCACAGCCGCTCGCTGTCCAGCCCGAGCCGTCGCCCTTGCACGTCAGCAGCGCGCCGTCGTCGGCACACGAGGTCGCGCCGGCCGTACACCCCGCCGGGACGCATTTGCCACCGAGGCAGACCTGCGCCGCTCCGCCCGGCCCCGGGTTGCCGCAGTCCTCGCCGGGGGCAGCCGAGAGGCCGTCGGCGGCGCAGACCTGCACGACCTCGCCCTGGCAAGCCTTACTGCCCGGGCTGCACAACAACGCCACACAACTCGCCTTGCTGTCCTGCACCTGGCACGCGGTGGCGCCAGAGCAGGGCGTCTGCTTCCAGGCCGCGCCGTCGGCCGCGCAGAGCGAGACCCCGCCGTCCTTGCACTCGCTGCTGCCCGGCACGCAGACCGCCGCTTGGCAGCTCTTGCCGATGCACGCCTGTCCGCTCGGACACGCCGCCGCCGTCCCCCACGCAAGGCCGCTGGCGGCGCAGGTCTGCAGACCTCCGGCCTCGCATCGCGTCTCGCCTGCGGTACAGACGGTCTTCTCGCAGCCCTTGCTCGCGCAGACCTCGCCCGCAGCGCAGGCAGCCGCCGTCTTGGTCAGCGCGTTGGCGTCGCAGCTCCACTGCGTCTGCGCGTCGCTGCAACCGAGGGTGCCGGGCTCGCA
Organism: Pseudomonadota bacterium; assembly: GCA_041163625.1. Lineage (GTDB taxonomy): Bacteria > Myxococcota_A > UBA9042 > UBA9042 > UBA9042 > JACKFC01. The sequence goes on from JBEARB010000241.1 coordinate 42,111, forward strand.
GAGCTTCGTCGCGCAGTGGTTCTGGAAGCAGGTCTCGCCGTCGGCGCAATCATCGACGGTCAGGCAGGCGACGCAGCTGCCGGCGTCCTTGTCGCAGACCTTGCCCTCGGGCGCGCAATCCTTGCTGCTGGTGCAGGGCGTCGGCGCGCCGACGCATCGCCACGCCTCGCAGGTCTGCCCGCCGCTGCAGTCCGCGTCGGCCGCGCAGGGCGCGCACAAGCCGAGCGGGCTCACGCAGACGGCCTGGTACGTGATGCAGGTCTTGTCGGAGGTGCAGGCGGGCCCAGCGACGCAGCCACCGTCGATGCAGAGCTTGGCGATGCCGGCACAGTCGGCGTGCTCGGTGCAGGGCTGCACGGCCGTGCCGTCGGCGGTGGCGTCGTCCGCGCCCGCGTCCTCGGCGTCGGGCGAGGCTGCGTCCGAGGTCTCGGCGATATCGGCGTGGACGTCGAGCTGCGAGGCGTCGTCGATGTCGCCACCGGCGGTCGCGATGTCCTGCGCAGGGGTCGTGTCGTCCTCGCCGCAGCCGGCGAGGGGTTGCAGCAGCAGCAGCGTCCACAAGGCAAGCAATCGCAGCGACACGCGGGCGACTGGGGCTGCCCATCCGGCCTCCTCTTGACGGAAATCGATTTCCGCGTCCGGGCACTCAGGCGTGGTCATGTCCGTCTCCTCTCTGCGATCCGGTCGCTGCCGTCGCGGCGGTGGCAGCCTTTGCGTCCTTGCGCAGCAACGATAGCAGTGCCACGGCGTCGGCTGCCAGTGCATCTGCTGCGGATGGACTGAGTTGGTCGCGGTCGATCGCGATGGCGAGTAAACGCGCGCGCCCGCGGTCGAGATCGGTCCCGACCAGGTTGAAGAGCGTTGGCTCAGGCGGCGACGTCTGTCGCTCGTGCCGCGCCGCGCGCGCCAGCGCCAGCTGCAGCCCACGCACCGAGAGCGCCTCGCGGCGGATCTGGCCAATCCACTCGACGAAGTGAACACTCTCGCCGCGGCGCTGCGCGGCCCGCAGCACGAGCGCATGCGTCGCCGTGAAACGCTGATCTTCATCGTCGAGCGCGCGTTGGCAGACCTCCGGCAGGGTCAGCAGCGCCTCGATATTGCGCCGCTGCCTCGGTCCGATCGCCAAGAGCTGCTCGATTGCACGGCCCCCCCCCCCCCGCGCGCATTTCGTCTTGCTGCGCGCGCAATCGGAGGAGGAGGCGAGCGCGGTCGAGGTCGCTGAGTGAGGCGCGGGCACCGTTGCTGGCGATCGACGCGCGGAGCGCCTGCGCGTCGTCGAGGTCGGGACGAATCTGGGCAAGAGCCTCCGTCCGACCGAGCGTGACGAGCGCTTCGACGCGACGGAAGCCGGCCACGATCTGGTAGAGATCGTCGGCGCGTGGACTGGGCCGCAGGACGATCGGGACCTGCTGGCCCACCTCGGAGATCTCCCGAGCAAGGTGCCCGACCCGTACATGTGTTCGGCAGCACATCGTTCGGTCAGTCCGATCAATCCGATCGAGTGGGACCGGTCGCGCCGCCTCAGGCGCAAGGTTCGCGTTCGTGTGCTCACGCAGACTGTGAGCCTGTGCATGCGCGGCGCCGTTGCGCCAACCGTTTCCGATTGATCGAGAGTGCATTGGACACAGTCTAGTTGCAGCACTGCAGCCACGGCAAGCAGAAATTGATCGGCGCGCCATCGACCACCGCGCCGCCGCCACCATTCGCACCACGCAGCACTTGGACATCGACGAGGGCGTCGGGCAGACTCGCGCGTCGGAGGTCTCCGTTGCGCCCCATCCCTTCGTTCGCACGACTGCTCTCGATTCTCGCGGTGTTCGCCGGGTTGCTCGTCTGCGCCGGCTGCGGCCGCGGCAAGGTCCGCACGCGCGCGAGCATCGAGGCGCTCGCCGCCGACCCGGCCCGCGACGCCTGGCAGAAGCCGGACGATCTGCTCGCCGCCGCCCATGTGCAGGCCGGTCAGCAGGTCGTCGACCTCGGCGCCGCCGACGGCTACCTCGTGCCGCACCTCTCGCGCGTGGTCGGCCCCGAGGGCGTCGTCGTCGCGGTCGAGTTCGAGGCGGATCTGGTCGAGAAGCTCCGAGCCCGCGTGGCCGGCAGCAAGCTCGCCAACGTGCGCGTGCATCA
>JBEARB010000242.1:0-7808 GCA_041163625.1 Pseudomonadota bacterium
GAGTTGTCGGACGGACGTTGGGCCGGTCGCATTCTGCGGCGTGGATCCCGCCTCATGAGCCGGTCGAACGGAGCGCGTCGCGTGCGCTGGGGCGCGCTGGCCGGCTTGCTTGTTCTCGGGGCGTGCTCGGCTCCTGAGCCTCGTCCGGACACTCCACCTGCGGACGCACCAAGCGTGCGCCGCGAAGATCCGTCGCCGCGGACGCCGTCCGCCGCTAAGCCGGTGGCATCTGGCGACGCGGTCGCTCCAAAGCGACTGCCGGCGGGCACGTTGGCGCGTCTGGACGTCGAGGCGGCGATCGCGAAGGGACCTGGCTGGTTGCTCAACCGGCTGCCACTCGAGCCGGTGGTCTCCGCAGGCCGTCGCTTCCTCGGCTTTCGGTTGGTCGCCATCTTCGACGACAGCCCAAGGGCCCACAGCTTCGGCGTGCGTCCTGGTGATATCGTGCAGACGGTCAATGGCGTGCGCTTGATTCGTCCCGAGGACCTGATGCGGATTCTCGCCGCGGTGCGGGGCGCCGACGCGATCGTGGTGCGCTTGCTGCGCGACGGCGAGCCCAAGACCGTCCGGATCCCCATCGCAGACGACCCCGACTTGGGGGAGCCCGCCGCCAAGCGACCCTAGCGTCGAACAGGTCCGGCTGTTGGCGCGCACGGGACAAAACTTGCTGCCGTCCCGCATCCGCGCGTACACTCGCGACCAGCGGCATCTGCATCCCGGCAGGTGAGGCGTGGTGGGTCGTCCGCCCGCGCCCTGATATGCATGACCAACGAGGGGATCGATGGCTGAGTTCCGCGTTCGCTACTGGGGAGTTCGTGGCAGCATCCCGGCCCCGGGACCGGAGACGACGCGCTACGGCGGCAATACGACCTGCCTCGAGGTCGAGGTCGGCGGCCGCTCGTTCGCAATCGACGGCGGCACTGGTGTTCGGTTGTTCGGCGCCGAGCTGTTGAAGGGCCTGCCGGTCGACGTGACCTTCCTGATGACCCACCTGCACTGGGATCATGTGCAGGGCTTCCCGTTCTTCACGCCCTTCTTGGTGCCGGGGAACAAGTTCACGATCTTCAGCGGCCACCACAACGGCGGCAACATCTTCGACGTGCTCAAGCAGCTGATGGCGCAGCCTGCGTTTCCGATCTCGATGGATGCCTTCCGCTCCGAGGTTCAGTTCCGCTTTCTCGAGGCGGGCGATGTGCTGACCTTCGACGACCTGACGGTGCAGACGACGCTGCTCAATCATCCGGGCGGCGTCATCGGCTACCGGTTCGAGTACGGCGGCAAGGTCTTCGTGCACGCCTCCGATTGGGAGCACCCAGAGGACGGGCTGGATGACGGCTTCGTCGAGTTCATCCGCGACGCCGACATCCTCTCGGTCGATGCGACCTACACCGACGACGAGTACACCGGCAAGATCGGGCCGCCGCGCAAGGGCTGGGGCCACGCGACGCACGAGGCCGCGCTGCGGCACGCGGACGCCGCTGGCGTGAAGAAGACGGTGCTCTTCCACCACGAGCAGACGCGCTCGGACGATGAGCTCGACGCGTTGGCCGGCAAGATCTTGCAGGGCCGCGACGCCGTCTTTGCGAGCGAGGGCATGGTCCTCGACTTGGTCTGAGGGCAGGGCGGCGAGTGATTCGCCAACTGCCGGCCGCGGCGTTCAGTCCGCGAGAATGTCCACTGCCATCTCGAATTTGTTGAACGGCGGCATCAGGTAGACGCCGGCCGCAAGTGGTCGCATTTGCTCGAGGAACTCGCGGGAGATCGCGATGCCCTCGGCCGGTCCTGCCTCGCCGGCGCGCGCCATCCGGTCACGGATCGCCTCGGGGATGGCCATGCCCGGCACCTCGTGGTGGATGAAGTGTGCGTGACGCGCGTTGCGGAGCGGTAGGATGCCGACCAGCAGCGGAATCGTCGGCTTCGCGCGCTCCATGAACCGCTCGAGCACGTCGATGCTGTAGATCGGCTGGGTCAGCGCGTAGCTGGCGCCGGCGTCTTGCTTGGCCCAGAAGCGTTCGATCTCCCGCTCGAGATTCTGCGCCGTCGGGTTGACTGCGCAGGAGAGTCGGAAATCGCTCTGATAGCGCAACTCCTTCCCATTCGGGTTGCGGCCGTGGTTCAGGCCGTCGAGCATCTTGAGCAGTCCGATCGAGTCGACTTCGAAGACTGCGTGCGTGCCCGGATAGTCGCCGACCGAGGGTGGATCGCCGGTCACACAGAGCATGTGTCGGATGCCGAGCGCGTGCGCGCCCATCGTCTCGCTGAGCAGACCAAGGACGTTCCGGTCACGACACGAGACGTGCAGGATCAACTCGATATCGACCTGCTGCTGGATCAAGACGCCCAGCGCCAAAGGGCTCATCCGCGCCGTGGCCAGCGGGGAATCGGCGATGTTGATGGCGTCGGCGCCGGCCTGACGGCAGGCGATGGCGCCGCGGACCAGGCGCTCGCCGTCGACTCCGCGGGGCGGGTCGAGCTCGACGCTGACCACGAACTCCCCGGAAGCGAGCTTGCGCTCGAACGAGCTCGTTGCCTGGGCGGCATCGGACGCGTCCCGAAGGGGTTCGCCGCCCTCCGCGAGGGCGACCGAGATCGCGACCGCTTTGGCGCTCGGCAAGGGGGCTGGCGCGCGCACTCCGATGGCAGAGGCGGCGAGCTCGATGTGCTGCGGCGTCGTCCCGCAGCAGCCGCCGATGACGCGCGCGCCGCGCTGCGCGAGGTCGCTCGCCCACTCGGCGAAGTAGTCGGGGGAGTTCACGTACACGAAGCGACCATCGACCACCTGCGGCATGCCCGCGTTGGGCGAGAACGCCAGACGCGCGTCCGGGACGCGGCACATCCGGTCGAAGACCTCCTCCATGCCCTGTGGACCGACCGAGCAGTTCGCTCCCACCGCTGCCGCGCCCTCGGCGAGCATCGTGCGGACGACTTCCTCTGGCTTGTGGCCGAACAGCGTCTTGCCGTCGTCGGTGAAGGTGGCGAAGGCGATGAACGCGGCGTCCTCGCGGACCGAGCGCAGCGCGCGGGCAGCGAGGACGAGTTCGTCGAGGTTCCCGAAGGTCTCGAAGAGGATGAAGTCCGGGTCGGCCTCGATTAGCGCCTCGGCCTGCTCGACGAAAGCGGCGGTGGCCTCCTCGCGGCTCAGGCGCCCAATTGGGGCGATCGGTTGTCCGAGCGGCCCGATCGTCGCCGCAACGTTGGGCCGGTTGTGGGGCGGGCGATCGGCCGCAGCGTCGCGGGCAATGGCGACACCGGCGAGGTTGATCGCGCGCACCTCGTGGGCCAAGCCCTGCGCGCCGAGCCGCACGCGGTTGGCCCCGAACGTATTGGTCGTCAACACACGAGCACCGGCCGCGACGTAGTCGCGGTGGACGCGGCGCACGGCGAGCGGATCACGTAGGCACAGGGCGTCGAGCGAGCCGTCGAAGCTGTAGCCCTGAGCGTAGAGCTCCGTGCCGATGGCTCCGTCGAAGACCACCACGCGCTGGTCGAGCAGCGCTTCGAGTTCGGAACGGGACCACATGGGCGGACTCACGGGCCGCGCGCGAGCGAACCGCGGCGCGGGCTGCGGAACTGAGGGAGAGCGCGAAGGGCCGCGGCTACTTCGCGAGCGACTGGAGCCAGGCGAAGAAGCCGAACTCGGCGCCGAACTTGCCGCCCTGTGCCGGGCCGGCCTTGCCGGCGGGCGAGCCCCGACCGACCAGCATGTCGACATCGACCTTGCCGGCCTTGCCCTGCACGCGGGCGGCAGCGAAGGTCACGGTCACGTCGGTCGGCTTGCAGCCCTCGTCGGTGACGCCGTCGCAATCGTCGTCCTTGCTGTCGCACGCCTCGGACTGCGCCGGCACGATCTCGCCCTCGCACTTGGCGAGCATCTGACCGTCCTTGCAGATCTGCTTGCCCTTCTGGCAGATGCCGACGCCGGCGGTGCCGTCCTTGCCGGTGTAGCACTCGACCTCGCCGCTGTTGTTGCTGTGCGTGCAGCCGGTGTCCTTGTTGCAGGCGTCGTCCGTGCAGGGATTGTTGTCGTCGCAATCCTTGGCGCTCTTGCCCGCCTCGCAGGTCGCCTTGCCGGTGCCCTGGTCGATGACGCAGGTATCACCCTCGGTGCAGGCATCGCCGTCGTCGCAGGAACTGGTGCTCGGCTCGTTCTTGCAGCTGCCCGTCGCCTTGTCGCAGCTGTCGATGGTGCACGCGTCCTTGTCGTCGCAATCGACGCTCGGCGTGTTGGCGCAGGTCTTCGAGCCGCCGTCGCACTCGTCCTTGGTGCAAGCGTCGCCGTCGTCGCAGGCGGCGTTGTCGGTCTGGCCGTCGCAGTCGTTGTCCGCGCCGTCGCAGGTCTCGGTGCCGGCCTTGTCGGCCGTCGAGCAGGCAGCCTTGGTGGCGTCGGTGCACACCACTGTGCCACCGGCGCACGCGCCCGCGCCGCACGCCGCGCCGACCGCGACCTTGGCGCCGCCTTCGTCGATCGCGAAGTCCTCGTCTTTGTCGCCGTCGCAGTCGTCGTCCTCACCGTTGCAGGCCTCGACGGTCGGGGTCTTGGCTTCGGTGCACTCGAGCTTGCCCCCGGCGCCACACGCCGGCTTGCCCGGGCACGCGCCGATCAGGGTCTTGCACTTGCCGTCAGCGGCGTCGCAGGCCTCGCCGGCCGTCTTGCAGTCGCCGTCGCTCTTGCAGTCGACCTTGCTGCCGTCGTCGAGGAAGGTCTTCACGGTGCAGCCGAGGTCGGCGGGCAGGTTGTCGGTGGTACCGTCGCAGTCGTCGTCGAGCTCGTTGCAGACCTCGGAGGCCGGCGTCTTCGCCGCGCACGCCGAGAGCCCGCTGGCGCCGCACGCGCGGGTCGCCTTGCAGGTGCCGAACTCGTTGCTGATCGCGCACTCGGTCTCGAGGCCCTTGGCGACCGCCCAAGCCGAGCACTCGCAGGTCGCAGCAGCCTCGCCGACGGCCTTCCGCTTGCACTGTTTGACGGTATTGCCGCCGCCGTCGGTCGCGTCGCCGCAGGCGTAGCCGTCCGGGCAATCCGCGTCGGCCTTGCAGGGCGAGCCGCAGAAGCTGCCCTCGGCGCCGTAGTCCAGGCACAGCGAGTCGACGCCGTTGACTTGGCAATCCGAGTGGAACTTGCAGGGCGCGCAGAGCGAGACGAGCTCGGAGACGCAGACGAATAGGGGCGTGCCAGAGCCGATGTTCTTGCACGCGTAGCCGGCGGTGCACGTATCGACGCAGGTCGCCGCGCAGCGCTTGCCCTCGTGGGTGTCGAGGCAGACGCCCGAATCGCAGGCGCCGTTGTCGGCGCATTCGCAGCCGGCGGCGCCGGGGCAGGCCGAGGTGTCCGTCGTGTCGGCGGTGTCGCCAGGGTCGCTCACGTCGGTATCGCCGCCGCCGGCGTCGATGTCTTCGCCACCCTTGTCGGTGTCGCCGTCGACGGTGTCCGTCTCGGTGATCTCCTCACCGCCGCCAACGTCGCCGATGTCGCCGCCGCCGCCGCCACCGGTGTCCGCCTTGCCCTCCCCGCCGGTCGCGGGTTCGTCACTGCCGCAGGCCGCGAGGGCCAACGAGGCGGTCAGGAGCAACACGAGGGACAGCGACTTCGACTTCATGGTGAGACTCCTGCCGAGCAGAGACGGGCGACGGGACCGCGCCGAACGCTGCTGAGGTGGTCTCGGACTATACCAATCGCCGAATTGCCCTGTCAAACCCCGAACCGCTCAGTAAGGCGCTGAAAACACGCGCATCCCAGCGGAGGCTCGGCATCCTTGCCGGCGTGCGCGTCCCGGCGTATGCAGTGGGCCGCAAGGAGACGCGATGCGAGCCGGGATTCGTTCGACAGCGTTGGGACTCGGAATCGCGGTCGCCGTCCTGCTGGCGTGGCGCTGGTGGCCCCCGGTCGAGGGCCCCGAACCGCCGCCGGAATCGGTGGCGCCGGACGTCTCGGATCGAGCCCCGGAGCCGGGGCAGGCGTCCGACGTGACCGCGCCCTCGCCGGTCGACGCCGAGGCGCACCAAGCCGCCGGTCGCGCGGAACCCGGCTCCGCACCTTCGGGCGAGGGCGAAGCGATCCGCGCGGCGGACGGTCGAGAGGTCGGTCGGCTGTGGCGCGCTTCCGGCCCGGCGACGTTGGTCGCGACGTGGGGGACCGCAGACGAGGTGGCCGGTCCCTCGATCCGGGCGTGGCTCGCTGCACTCCGCCGGACGCGCGACTATCACCTCGTGGCGGTGCGGGCCGAGACGGAGGCGGGGCTCGCGGAGGCGCTCGAGGCGGCGCAGGCGCAGCTCGACGCTGCGGTGCTGGCCTCGGCGTTGGTGGCGTCGGGCGATCGCGCCTGGGCGGCGGTTCGCGCGGCGGCTTCGGATCGGCGCTGGCTCGCCTTGGCGTTGATCGGTCCCACCGCGCCGGAGGACGCCCTATCGGAGGCGGCGAGCGGGCTCGACGGCCGCCAGGTCTTCGTTGCGGCGGGGCAGGACGACTCGGCCGCCGAGGCGGTGTTGGCGTTGCTACGGCCGCTGCCGTTGTTGCGGGCCGAGCGGCGCGGAGAGCCGCGCCGAGGGCTCGCGCTGCTGCAGGCCGAGCCGCGGCTGCAGTCGGACCTGCTGGGCTGGCTTTTCGCCGTGACGCCGCGCCGCTAGTCGCCTGTTGCCGCGGCGCTGCGCGGCCGTTGCCTCGGATCCGGCCATCGGGTACACCCTGCGCCGACGCGCCCCCGCGGGGGCCCGAACGGCGAGGGGACGATGCTCGACATCAAGCAAGTGGCGCAACGGGTCGAAGAGGTGACGGCGAACTGCGAGGCGCGGTTGATGCCCGCCGACGTGGCGGGCTTGGTCGCCCGCTGGCAGGAGCGCAACGCCGCCATCACCGAACTCGAGACCACGCGCCACGCCGCGAACGAGAACGCGCGTTCGATGAAGGGCAAGCTGACGCCCGAGGAGCGCAACGAGAAGATCGAGCGTGGTCGGGCGCTGAAAGCGCGCGTCTCCGAGCTCGAGTCGCGGACCGCCGTGCTGGCCGACGAGGTCGACGCGCTCTTGCGCACGCTGCCGAACCTGACCCACCCGGACGCGCCGGTCGGAGTGACCGACGAGGACAACTTCGAGGTGCGTCGCTGGGGCGAGCCGCGTGCGATGGACTTCGAGGTCCGCGACCACGTCGCGCTCGGCAAGGACCTCGACCTGATCGACTTCGAAGCCGGCGCCACCGTGGCAGGGCAGAAGTTCTACTTCCTGCGCAACGAGGCGGTGCTGATCGATCTCGCGCTTCAGCGCTACGCAGTCGATCGTCTGGTCGCGCGCGGCTTCACGCCGACCATCACCCCGGACTTGGCGCGGCCCGAGATCCTCGAAGGCATCGGATTCAACCCGCGCGGCGAGGAGAGCCAAGTCTACTCGATCGCGGGCCACGACCTCGCCTTGGTCGGCACGGCCGAGATCACCATCGGCGGCATGTTGCGCGATCGCATCCTGCAGGCGGCCGAGTTGCCGATCCGTGTGGCCGGCATCTCGCATTGCTTCCGCACCGAGGCGGGGGCGGGCGGCCGCGAGTCACGCGGTCTGTACCGCGTGCATCAGTTCACCAAGGTCGAGATGTTCGTCTTCTGCGAGGCGGGCGAGAACGACGCCGGCGGTCTGCGCAGCGACGACTATCACGCCGAGCTGCTCGCCATCGAGGAAGAGCTGCTGCAGGGCTTGGAGATTCCGTACCGCGTCGTCGACGTCTGCACCGGCGATCTCGGTGCCCCGGCATGGCGCAAATACGATATCGAGGCCTGGATGCCCGGCCGTCAGGCTTACGGCGAGGTGACCTCGACCTCGAATTGCAC
>JBEARB010000243.1:0-3291 GCA_041163625.1 Pseudomonadota bacterium
GCTCGAGGTGAAGGCAGACAAGCGAACGAGGTTGGACGGACGCGTGGCGCCGTCGGTGGTGGGGTCTGCCCGTCGCCGGCGGCGCATCTCGTTTTCGCGTGTCGCCGCAGCAACTTCGTCAGGTCCTTCGTCAAGTCCCGTCAAGTCCTCTGGCACCCATACTTGTCGAGTCCTCTGGCACCCTCAACCGGCGCAGGCACGCGCGCTAGCCGCCGTCGTCACGCTTTCGTCAATTCGTCTGGCACTCACGCTTGCCACCGCCACGGGCAGCCACCGTCGTCACGTTTTCGACGATTCCCGGTCGAATCCTCTGGCACCCCTTCGGTGGCACCCCTTCGGTGGTACCCCTTCGGTAGGCCCCTTCTTCATCGCGCGTCGACGAGCCGCAACCTCGCCAACACCGGTCGATGGTCACTGCCGATCGACGTTGCGGTCGCCAGCGCCTCGACACGCACACCCTCGGTCGGCAAGACGTGGTCGATCCAAATCGCCCCGAAAGGCAAGAACGCCGGCCAAGTCCCGAGCGGCCAGCGCTGCGCCGGCACGTCCTGCAACCCGGCAAACTCGACCACATCCCAGAAAATCGGCGCATTCGGCGTCGCGTTCAGGTCGCCGACCAGCACCGCCGGCCGCGCCCCCTGCCGCAGCATCGCGGCCAACGCGAGCAGCTGCTCGTCTCGACGAGCCGCCGCCTGCGCCCGAAACGGCGGCGATGGATGCGTCACCACCACCCGCAACGTGTACCCCTCGATCCGCAGCAGCGCGTCGAGCGTCGGCGTCGCGCCCCGCCCCGCTTCCACCACGCGCGTCTCGCCGAGCGGATGCCGACTCCATAGCGCAATGCCGAAGTTGTCGTCCCGAGGATGCTCGAGCCGATGCGGATAGCGCTGTCGCTGCGGACCGAGCGCCTCGAGCCACGCCGCGTCGACCTCCTCGAGTGCGACCACATCCGGCGCCTCTGCGTCGATCAGTGCCGCCAGCTGAGCATAGCCCCGCGCCTCGGTCTTCACGTTCGCCTGCAAGAGCCGCAACGTCGGCCCCGGCGCCGCCGCAGGCTCCACGTGGAACATCGGCGCCGCCAACGGCTGCGCCAACACCAGCGCTGCCACTGTGCTCGCCAACGCCAATCCACGCCGGTGCAGCGCCCAGGCCAGCAGCGCGCCGAGCCCCAGCCCCGCGGCGAGCTGCAAGCGCGCGTAGCTCATCAGCTCGAAGACGAACGCCCAACGCGCCAGCAAGGGCCCCGGCGCGGCGAGCAACTGCAACCAGAGCGCCGCCTCGAGCAGTCCTTTCGGATTGAGCACCTGCTTCTTCGACCGATCGGTCCGTTCCTGCGCGTCCGAATTCAATCGCTCCCCCGATGCGCGCGCCGCCAGACGCCGCCCGCGCAATCGGAGAACAGAACCGCCCCGGCGTCGATTCCCAGGGCCGGCGTGCAGCCCGTCCCGACCGGACCGACCGACTCGGCGTCGCCACCGGAATGCGACCACGCGAGCACGGCACGGCGGGCGTCTTCGGCGAACGGCGCGCTGTAGACCACGCCCGGCCCAGGCGCGATCGGCCCCCAGCTCTCGACGTTGGTCTGCGGCAGTTCGACCAAATCCCCGGTCGGCAGCGGCATCCGCACGATGCGTCCTTGCGCGTGATTGCGGAACACTAGCGTCTGCTCGTCGTGCGCGAGCGCCATGGTGTTGTCGCCGAGCCAACTCGCGACCAAGCCGCTGCCCGCGTCGGTGAAGCGCCACAGGGAGGCCGCGAGGCGGTCGACGACATACGCGCCGTGACTGGTGCCGGCGATACCACTCGGGAATTCCAGCGTCGCCAGCAGCCGCGCCTGTGTCGGCGACGGGGCGTCGGCGACCGCCCACGCCTCGCCCTTGCCGTGCCGCGTCCACACGAACTCGGTCGGCCCGGCGTCGATCTGCGTGATCCCCTCGTAGATGCCGTCGAGCGCGACCGCCTCGTCTTTCGGCCCCGCGCTGCGCGAGACCCAGCGCGGCCCACTGCCCAGCGAGGCCCAGATGATCGCCTCGGTACCCGCCGCCAGCAGACCCGGCCCATCGACCGCTGTGCCAGTCGGCGGTTGCAGCGTCGCCGAATCGAGTTCGACTGGCGGATCGGCGACTTGCACCAAGCTCGCGCGACCGGCAGTGGCATCGACGACGACCGCGAACACGGCTCCGTCGCGGGTGTCCAATGCGACCACGCGGCCGGTGAACGCGCCGATCTGCGTCGCCGCCGCCCACTCCGACGCCTCGCTGCCGCAGCCGACCGTGAGCGCGAGCGATATCAGCAACAACCCGCGCAACCACCGCATCACGTCGACTCCTCGTCCAGCGCGCGGACCCGCGCCGCGCAGACCTTGTATTCGGCCGTGCCCGTCGTCGTATCACCCGCGTCGATGGTGAGCAGGTTCGCGCGCGCCTCGGCGAAATGCATCGGCACCCAGATCATGCCCCGCTGCACCCGCTCGGTGACGCGCACCGCCGCCTCGATCGCGCCGCGCCGCGTCGACACCTCGCAACGCCCACCGTCGTGCAGCCCGAGCCGCTCGGCATCCTCGGCGTGCACCTCGACGAAACAGCCGCGCTGCCGGGCCACGATGCCGGGCTCGCGGCGCGTCTGCGTCGCCACGTTGTAGTGGTAGAGCGTGCGACCGGTGCTGAGCAGCAGCGGATAGTCGTCGTCGGGCGTCTCGATGCTCGCGCGGTACTGCACCGGCACCAACAGGCCCTTGCCGCGCATCGGCCCGCCCTCGTGCAGCGTCGGCGTGCCTGGATGCCCCGGCAACGGACACGGCCACTGCAAGCCGCCCTCGGCCTCGATGCGGGCATGGTCGATGCCGGCGAACTTGTCGCAGAGGCCAGCCATTTCGTCATAGAGATCGGACGGAGTGATCTCGGCCGTGCTGCGCCCGACCACCGGCGCCACCCCACACCGCTCCAACAACGCCGAGACGATCTGCCAATCCGGCCGCGCCTGCCCCGGCGGCGGCACCGCCGCCCGCACCCGCTGCACCCGCCGCTCCGAGTTGGTGAACGTGCCGTCCTTCTCGGCAAAGGCCGCGGCCGGCAACACCACGTCCGCGCGCTTGGCCGTCTCGGTCAAGAACAGATCGACGACCACCAACGCCTCGAGACCGGGCAGCGCGGCGTCGAGCCCGGCGACGTCCGGTTCGCTGACCAAGATGTCCTCGCCCATCACGAACATGCCGCGGATCGAGCCGTCACGCAGGTCGTGCATCATCTCGTTCAGGTTCTTGCCGGGCGCCTCGGGCACCTCCGCGCCCCA
>JBEARB010000244.1:0-10601 GCA_041163625.1 Pseudomonadota bacterium
AAGGCGCTGGCCCCGAGATCGAGGCCCCGGGCATCGCACCAGGCCGCGGCGCGGATCGCCTTGCCCTCGCCGTAGCAGATCGGCGGCTCGATTCCGCCGTCGAGTCGGCCGGCTGCGTCCGTCGTGAACCGGTTGGCGATCCAATCATCCAGGCCCCAGGCCCGCTGCGCCGACTCGGCTGCCCAACACGACGAGTTGGTCAACACGACCGTCGGCTCACCGCGGTCGCGATGCGCGGCGATCGCCGCTGCGGCACCCGGAAGCAGCAGGTCTCGCACCTCGGCGTCGAACCACTCGCGGGTTCGTGCGTCGAGGGCCTCGGCCGTCACGCCCCGGTAGTGCGACAGCGCCTGCAGATACGCCTTGTCGATGTCGATCAGCGAGAGGTGGTAGAGGCCGCCCCAGATCAGCCCTCGCGCCAAGGTGCGGCGGGCGATGCGTCCGTGCCGACGCTCCCATCGGGCATAGAGAAGACCGGAATTCTCGGCGATCAGGGTCCGGTCCAGGTCGAAGAAGGCGGCTCCGCGTACGGTCATGTCCGAGCTTCTCTCCGCCAACGCGACGGCTCCCGCGCGGCTCGTCGTCGGGGTGCGATCCGGGACGAGGCCGCGTCGCTGCGTTGCACCGCGTCTCTAGCAGTCTTGCGGGAAAATGCGAACACTCCGCGTCGGACTCCGTGGGAGGGCATGCGCATGAATCCGTCCGCTCCGTTCGTCGAGGCCGTTCGCGGCATGCTGGTGGAAGCCCGGCACCCCTTCGCCTACGCCATCGTGGACGCCGACAGGACCGTCCATCGGACGGCGGGCCGGCCGAGACCGACGCCGTGGCGCTCGGCGGCCAAGCCCTTCCAAGTCGAAGTCGCCCTGGAATGCTTGGATTCCGGCCTGCGCGAGGCGTTGCTCGCCGACGCGTCCGGACTCGCACTCGCCGCAGCGTCCCACAGCGCCGAGCCCACCCACGTCGCCGGCATCGACGCCCTGCTCCACCGCTTGGGGCTGGGTGTCGAGGCGCTCCGGTGCGGCACGCACCGGCCGATGAACGAGGGCGCCGCCGACACGGTGCTGCGTGCCGGCGGCGTGTTCGACGCGCGGCACAACAACTGTTCCGGCAAGCACGCGCTGATGGCCGCGGCCGCTGCCGCGCTCGGCGCCGCGGCCGACTACCGGCCAGCGGATCACCCGCTTCAACGACGGATCGCGGCGCGCATCGCCGAGCTCTGCGGCGGCCCGGTCGACACCGCTCGCGACGGCTGCGGAGTGCCGACCTTCGGCGTCGACGTCGTCGGCATGGCGCGGGCCTACGCGGCCTTGGCGCGGCCGGCGACGCGGATCCGGGGCGCGGTCGCCGACGCGATGCGAGCGCATCCCTTTCTGACCTCGGGCACCGGCCGCTTCGACTTGCTCTTGGCCCAGCGGGCGCAGGAGCCGCTGATCGGGAAAGTCGGCGCGCTCGGCGTATTCTGCATCGCCTTGCCCGATCGAGGGCTCGGGATCGCGGTCAAGATGGAGAGCGGCGCGACCGACGCACTCCCCACGGCGGTCGAAGCCGTGCTCGACGACTGCGCCCCCGGGGTGCTCGCGCCGCGGCCGCCGGATTGGCCGCCGACGACCACCCGGAACGTGGTCGGCGATGTCGTCGGCGGCTACCGAGCGGTCTTGCTCGACAATGCCGCGGCGAGCGCCCGCTGACGCCAGGTCTCGGCGAGGACCACGGCGGTGGTCGCGGCGACGTTGAGACTCTCGACCGCGCCGGTTCCCTCGACGCGCACCGCGAGATCCGCGAGCCGCCGCACGCTCGGCGAGAGCCCGTCTCGCTCCTCGCCGAAGAGCCAGCAGACCGGGCCGCGGAGGCCCAAGAGATCCGCCTGTTGCGGGCCGGTGAGCAGCGCGGCGCCGTCGGCGGCGGTCGCCAGCAGTCGCACCCCGAACCGCTGCTGCAGGGTCTGCAGGGTCGCTTCGGGGCGCTCGAGGAGCGCGACCTCCACGGCTTCGAGCCCGCCCTCGGCGACACGGAAGGCCGCCGCCGACGGCCGCGCCGCCCCGGGCCGATCGGCCTGCAGCAAGAGGTCGACGCCGAAGTGGGCGGCGGTTCGGGCGATGGCGCCCAGGTTGTGCGGGTTGCCGACGCCGTCGAGGTAGACGCAGAGCGGCGGACGTCCTCCGGCGGCGGCGAAGCGGTCGATCACGTCCGCGTCTCCGGCCAGCCGAGGCGCGACGAAGGTGGCGACGACGCCCTGGTGACGGTCCGTCCCCGCCGCGCGCGCGAGTTCGTCGTCGGCGACGACGCGATAGGGGCGCCGTCGCGCCGCCATCGCGCGCATCACCTCCGAGAAGCGAGGCGCGACGTCGGCGCGCACGAGCAAGCGCACCAGCGCGTCCGGCCGCGCCTCGCACGCTGCTGTCGCCGCCGCGAGACCGCAGACGGCCTGGTCTTGCTGCCTCGCGCTCCTGCGGTGCTTGCGCTCGTTCATCCTGTCCTCCGCTCGCGCACATGACACGCGGCCGCGCCCGGTGCAAGGTGCAGCATCGCCCGGTCGGTTCGGGCGCGAGGGAGTGGCGTTGCGCTGGGCGATCGGCGACATCCAGGGTTGCTACCGAACCTTCGTGGCGCTCCTCGAGCAGCTCGACTTCGAGCCGACGCGCGACGAGATCTGGCTCGCCGGCGACCTGGTCAACCGCGGCACCGGATCGCTCGACGTGCTGCGCTTCTGTCGGCGTCACGACGCGTCGGTGCGAGCCGTGCTCGGCAACCACGACCTGCACCTGCTCGCGCGGGCGCACGGCGTCGCGCGACCGGGCAAGCGCGACACTCTCGACGCCGTGCTCTCGGCCCCGGACCGCGCCGACGTGCTCGAGTGGCTCCGCCATCGCCCCCTGCTGCACGCGACCGATCACCACCTGATGTTCCACGCCGGGCTGCTCCCGGAGTGGACGGTGGCCGACGCCATCGCCGCCGCGCGCGAGGCCGAGTTGGTGCTGCGCGGCCCCGACGCCGAGCGCCTGTTGCGGCGGATGCGCCGCGCCCGGCAGCACCAGGATCTCGCGATCGACGCCGGGCCCATCGCCCGCGCTGCCGCCACCGTCGCCGTGCTGACGCGCCTGCGCGCCTGCGACACCGAGGGGCGCCTCACCAACTACAGCGGCCGCTACGAGAACATCCCGCGTCTGGCGCGGGCGTGGTTCGATTGCCGGCTCGGGCGCCCGGACGGATTGGCCGAGGGCCGGACGCTGGTCTGCGGGCATTGGGCCTCGCTCGGGCTGCGCACCGATCCCGAGGGCCTGCTCGCGCTCGATACCGGCTGCGTCTGGGGACACGCCCTGACCGCGGTGGACCTGGACGGTGGCCGCGTCGTGCAGCAGCCGACGGTCTGGGGTGACCGACCGAGCGACATCGCCGTTTGACACGCCTCTAGGGCCTTCCCATGCTCACGACGCCGCACCGCGGGCGGCAGAGGAGCACCCGATGACCGAGACCTTTCGACGCTGGGCGGGCACCGCCGACTACATCGCGGACGAGTCGCTGATCGCGGCCGTGAACGTGGCCGTGGCGCTGGGACGCCCGCTGCTCGTGAAGGGCGAGCCCGGCACCGGCAAGACCGTGCTCGCGCGCGCCGTCGCCGAGGGCCTCGGTCTGCCGCTGCACACCTGGCACGTGAAGTCGACCACCCGCGCTGTGGACGGCCTGTACGTCTACGACGCCGTCGCGCGCTTGCAGGACAGCCGATTCGGCGACCGCGACGTCCGCGACATCGAGCAATACATCCGCCTCGGGCCGCTCGGGCGCGCTTTCGACGCCACAGAGCGCTCGGTCGTGCTGATCGACGAGATCGACAAGGCCGACCTCGAGTTCCCCAACGACCTGCTGCACGAGCTCGACGCGATGCGCTTCGTCATCGCCGAGACGGGCCGCGAGATCGTCGCACAGCAGCGCCCGATCGTGATCATCACCAGCAACGCCGAGAAGGAGCTGCCCGACGCGTTCCTGCGCCGCTGCGTGTTCCACTTCATCGAGTTCCCGGACGAGGCGCGCCTGAACGATATCTGCGCGGTGCACCACCCCGACGTGGACGAGAAGCTGCTCGCCGCCGCGCTGCGCCGCTTCTTGGAGCTGCGGAGCGTGCGGGACCTCCGCAAGAAGCCCTCGACCTCGGAGCTGGTCGATTGGCTGTCTGGTCTCCGCCTGGCCGGCATCGCGCCCGAGAAGCTCGAGAAGTCGCTGCCCTTCCTCGGCGTCCTGATCAAGGACGAGGGCGACGTACGGCGCGCCGAGCGCACGCAATCCGGTGCGGGCGGCGAAGGCGCCGATCCGTCCGGCAAACGCTGGGGTCGCTGGCAATAGGCGCGGCGCAAGGGGGCTCGGGCGATGTTCATCGGTTTCCACTCGATGCTGCGCTCGGCCGGCCTCAAGGTCGGCCTCGGCGAATGGCTGGCCGTCGTCGAGGCCCTCGACAAGGAGCAGGTCCAGCCGTCGATGGCCGACCTGTACCGCGTCGCGCGAGCGCTGGTCTGCCGCGACGAGGGCGACTACGACCGCTACGACCAAGCGTTCGCGGCCTATTTCGAGGGCACGCCGCTGCCGCCCGAGCTCGACGCACGCCTGCGGGACTGGCTGAGCGCGCCGATCGAGCGCCCACCGCTGACGGACGAGGAGCTCGCCGAGCTGCAGCGCTACGACCTCGACGAGCTGCGACGCCTGTACGAAGAGCGCCTCGCCGAGCAGGACGAGCGCCACGACGGCGGCGACAAATGGGTCGGCACCGGCGGCAAGAGCCCCTTCGGCCAGGGCGGCCAACACCCCAGCGGCATGCGGGTCGGCGAAGGCGCGCAGAGCCGCGGCAGCGCCGTCGCGGGTGCGCGGAAGCGGCGTTTCCGCGAGTATCGCAGCGATCGCGTGCTGGACACCCGCGCCATCGCCGTGGCGCTGCGCCGTTTGCGCCGGCTCGAGCGCCAGAGCCGGCGGTTCGAGCTCGACATCGACGCCACCATCCGCGCCACCGCCCGCAACGGCGGGGATATCGAGGTCGCGATGCGGCCCGAGCGCCGCAACCAAGCGCGCGTGGTGCTACTGCTCGACACGGGCGGGTCGATGGAGCCGCATACGCGGGCCGTCGAGGCGTTCTTCTCCGCGCTCAAGAACGGCGGCGGTCTGCGCGAGGTGGTGACCTACCACTTCCACAACTGCGTGTACGACAAACTGTTTACCGACGTGGCGCGGTTCGACTACAAGCCGATCGAAGACGTGCTGCGCAGCGTGCCGCCCCATACGCACCTGGTCGTGGTCGGGGATGCGTGGATGGCGCCCTACGAGCTGTTCTCGCCGGGCGGCTCGATCGAGATCGTCACGTCCGATCACACGCCGGGCATCGAGCGCCTCGAGCAGCTCGCCAACGCCTTCGACCGCCACGTTTGGCTGAACCCGATCGGGGATCGCTACTGGCAAGCCGACACCATCGCGGCGGTCGGCGAGCTCTTTCCGATGTTCCCGATGACGGTCGATGGAATCGTCGAGGCGGTCAGCGTGTTGTTGGGTACGGCGAAGCGCAAGGAAGGTCGACGGCGCGCTTCGCTGTGGCAGGATGTCGCCCAGCCGCGCGCCGGCCGCTATCGCTGAGCCCGCCCCCGCAGGAGCCCCGTCCGTGACGCAGCCGCACCTCCTCATTCGCGCCCTTACGATTGCGACGTCCGGCGTGGTCGTCGCCGCCTGGATCGGTCACGCCGCGGCGCAGCAGCGTCCCGAGGGCGTCGCCGACGGAACCGTCGCGCACGCTCCGGCGCCTGCCCAGACCGCCGCGCCGCCTTCGGCAGACGCCGACCCGAATCAGGTCGAGGACGGCCGGCCGATCGACGGCGTCGAAGTCCACGTGCGCGTCTGGCACGCCGACGGCGCCGTCGCCCGCAAGGCCATCGCCGAGGCGCTCGGCGAGATCGAGCGCGTCCTCGGCAAGCTGAGCGCCGAGCGCCGCACCTCCGAGGTGACCACGATCAATCGGGCCGCCGACCGCGAGGAGGTCATCGTCAGCAACGAAACCTACCGGCTGCTCGAGCAGGCGATCGAATACTGCCGGGCCACCGGCGGCGCCTACGACCCCACGGTCGCGAGCTTCGACTACCTGTGGAATTTCCGTCGTCGTCCGCCCGTTCGACCGCTCGACGACGAGGTCGCGGCGCGACTGAAGTTGGCGGGCTGCAAGCACATCGCGCTCAAGCCCGGACGAATCGTGCGGATCATGCAGCGCGGCGTGCGGCTGACGCTCTCGGATCTCGCCCACGGCCACGCGCTCGATCGAGCCTCACGCGCCCTGCGCCTCGCAGGCGTCGAGAACTTCCGCATTCGCGTCGGATCGGACGTCTACGTCGCCGGCCGCACGGGGACGCGCCACTGGTACGTGGCGGTGCGCCACCCGGACGACCCGCGCCGGGACATGGTCCAGCTCTACCTGTCGAGTCACGCCGCCGCCACGCGTCACCACGGCGAGCGCTACTTCATCAAGGGCGGCAAGCGCTACCACGACGTCATCGACCCGCGCAGCGGGCGCCCGCGCCACGGCGTCGTCTCGGCCACGGTCATCGCCACCGACTCCGTACAGGCCGACGCGCTCTCGTCGGCGGTCTTCGTGCTCGGCCCCAAGGACGGCATCGCGCTGCTCGAGAAGACGCAAGGCGTCGAGGGCTTCGTCGTCGACGAGAAAGGCAACGTCCGCGGGAGCAGCGGCATGAGCGATTTCGCTCGCCTGCCCGAACACATCGATCTCTAATCAAAATCTACTAGTTGGGAAGATCGTCGTCGCGCCCGCCCGGGATCACGCGAAGGCGCTGGCGCGCCTCGTCCAGGCGCTTGCGACGGGCCGCCTCGGCTGCCGTCGCCATTCGACGAGCGCGCCACCGCTGCATCCCGCCGAGTTGCAGCCAGGCGGCTGCGGCGCCGCCGAGGTGCACGGCGTAGGCCGCGAGCGAGCTCGTCGCGACCAAGAGCAAGCCCGCGCCGAGGACGATCCCGATCAGCCAGCGTGCGCGGACCGGCAGCAGGAACATCAGCAGGACCTCGCGGTCGGGGAACGCGAGCGACCACGCGGCGACCAAGCCGACCAGACCAGCCGTCGGGCCGGTGATCACCGCGGCGCTGCTGGTGAGCCAGGCCATCGCGCCGCCGAGCACGCCGCCGCCGAGGATGCAGAGCGCGTAGAAGCGGACGAACCCGCGCTTGCCCCAGCGATGCTCGAGTCCGGGGCCGAGAAAATACAGGCCGACCAACGTCCAGACCACGCCGAGCGGATCACCCAGCGTGTAGAGCCATCCGTAGGTGGCGATGGTCCAGACGCGGCCGTGACCGAGCGCCGGACCGGAGAGGGCCAACTGCTCGTTCCAGAGCGCCTCGAACGCCTCGCTCGCAATCACGCTAGCGCCGACAATACCACAGACAAGCGTCGCAATTGCCGCTAGACCGAGCCAGATGACTCCATCCCCGACATGCGGCGGCAACTTGTTGACCAGCGGTAGGCGGCGCGGCATCGTCCCTCTCCCCGGAAGCGCGCCGGAAGCTACGGCAGCGACGCCGGGGCGCGCAAGCCGCCCCGCTCGCCGAGGTTCCGTGTCGCCGCCCGAGACCACGACCCGCCCCTGGACGCCCGTCGAGACGACGGAAGACCTGCTCGCGCAGATCGACGACGCCCTCGCCGCTGGCATCGATCGCGCGGAGGTCATCGCAGCCCTGGTCCGCGAGGGCCTCGAGGCCGAGACTGCCGGTTGGGCCGTCGACGACGTCGTCGCCGCGCAAGGCACTGACGCCGGGACCGGGGCCGACGTCGCGCCCCCGACGAGCGTCGACGACGCAGGCGGGCCGCTCGCGCTCTCGTTGTGGCGCGTCCGCATCGCGCTTCGATCCGAGTCCGATCCGATGCAGCTTCCGCCCGAGCGAGCCGACGCCCTGCGGCGCGCCTTTGTCCGCGGCGGGCTGCGGGAGAGCGCCGCCTCGGCGTTGGTCGACGAGGCGCTGCGCCTCGAGCGCGCGCTCCGCACGGCCTTCCGCGCCCGACTGCGTCGCCTCGGTATGCAGGGCATGGTCGTCAGCGGCCTGGGCACGGCGCTCTTCGTCCTGGGCGGCTTCGCCGGCGGAGCCATGCGCTGGCATTGGTTCTCGGCGGTCTTCACGGGCGCGTTCTTCCTCTACGCGCTCGCGCTGTGGCGCCGCAATCCGCCCGAAGATTAGCCGCCAGCACGGGGCCGCCCCCCGATTGCAGGCCACCGCCGTGCCGCCCTATGCTCGACCCGCGTCACGACGCATCGAACGGGGGCCGCATGGACGATTTCTCCGCTCCGACCGGGGTGCTGGCCGCCCTGCTGCCGCTGCCGGTTCGCTTGGCCGACGAGGGCTGGACCTTGCTGCTGGCCGAGGACCACCGCGACGCTGCGGTCGGCCCAAACGGCGAGGTTCGCGCGCGGCTACAGCGGGCGCTGACGGCGGCGATGGCGGGAGCGACGGCGTCGCGGTACCGCGTCACCTTCGACAGCGGCGACGCGCTCTGGAGTGGCGTGGTCGAGCGTGGCTTCCGGCGCGTGCGCTTGGGTAGCCCCGGATTCCATCACGAACGCGCGACGGCGGCGCTGGTCGAGAGGATGCGCTTCGCCGAGCAGCGCGCCGAGGGCGATCGGGTGCAGGCGTGGCTCGAGCACGCGGCGACCTGGTCGCTCGTCGAGCCCGAGCACACGCCGCTCGACATCGACCGCGCGATCGCCGCACACGGGCTCGAGGAGGCGGGCGACGACGTGGTGCTCGCCTCGATCCACGAGCGCGCCCGGGCCCTCGCGGCGGAGGTGGCGCCTGTGATCCGCGCCCATCGCGCGCCGTGGCTCGAGCGGCTGAGCCAATGGGGTTTGGGCCTGCAGGCGGATCACCCGGTCCTGCGGGTGCATGCGCTGCAGCTCGTCGCCGCGCTGCCGTCGCTGGACCACGACGAACGCGGCGTCCACGTGACGCGACACGTCCGTGAGATGGTCCGTCGCACGCTGGCCGACCATCGAGCGGCCCAGCGCGCAACCGACCAAGCGCTCGCCCTGCCCGGCTGGCTCGTCCGCAGCCTGCAGCTCGCGAACCTCGCCCTCGCCGTCGTCCCGGCCGGCTGGGTGGCGGCCGTGACGCGCGCGCTCGTCCGCAAGGTCGCGGGCATCTTCATCGCCGGCGAGGACGTTCATCGCGCGCGGCCCACGCTGGACGCACTCGCCGCGAGCGGACGCGCCGCCACGCTCGATCGCCTCGGCGAGGCCGTCGTCACCGAATCCGAAGCCGACGCCTACCGAGACGCCGTCGTGGAGTTGGTCGAAGGCGCCGCCGCGATGCATCGCGGGGCGCGCAACGCCGCGAACCTCCCGCTCGCTCACGTAAGCATCAAGGCGTCGGCGCTCGCCGCGCACTTCGACCCGACCGACCCCGACGGAACCTGGCGGCGCGTGGGGCCACGGCTGCTCACGATCCTGCGGAGAGCTCGAGATCTCGGCGTCTTCATCCAACTCGACGCCGAACACTACGCCGTGCGCGACCTGAGCTTCGAGATGCTGCGGCGCGCCCTGCGGGAAGAGCCCGCCCTCTGGCAGCACCCCGACGTCGGCTTGGTGGTGCAGGCCTATCTCAAGGACGCCCCCGCGCACCTGGACGCGCTCCTCGCCTTCTGCCGCGAACGTGGCGTCCGGATGCCGATCCGCTTGGTCAAGGGCGCCTATTGGGACGCGGAGACGACCGAGGCCGCCGCGCACCGAGACCTCGCGCCGCAATGGCTCAACAAGGCCGAGACCGACCGCTGCTACCAGTTGTTGGTGCTGCGCAGCCTGCGGGCGGCCGACGCGGTCCAACTCGCGCTCGGCAGTCACAACCTCCGCGACCATTGTTTCGCCCGCGCAGCGCACGAGTTGGTCGCACCGGACGCGCCGCCGATCGAACATCAATGCCTGCACGCGACCTGGAGCGCGCTCTCGCGTTCGATGGCCAAGGCGGGCTGGCCGGTACGCAACTACATCCCGGTCGGCTCGCTGCTGATGGGCATGGCCTATCTCGTCCGGCGGGTGATGGAGAACAGCTCGCAGGTCGGCGTGCTGACGATGGCGCGCGAGACGCTGGACCTGGATCGCTTGCTGGTCGCCCCCGAGGCCGCGCTGCGAGAAGCCCGCGAAGCCGGCTCGATCGTCCGCGAGGCGCTCTTGGTCGGCGCCCTCGATCCGCTGCAGTTCGCGCAGACCGCGCCTGCTCGTTTCGAGCAACCGGACCCCGCCGCCGCGCTCGACGAGGCCATCGCGACGCAGCCCGCGCTCCAGTGGCTCCTCGAAGGTGCGCCATCTGCCCACGGTGGCCCGCCGCTGGTCAGCACCAGCCCCGGCGATCCCGAGCGCCAGCTCGGCGCGCTTGCCACCGCGACCCCGGAAGACGTCGACGCGGCCGTCGTCGCCGCCGACGCGGCGCAGCCGGATTGGCAGGCACTCGGCCCGTCGCGACGCGCCCTGCTGCTGATGCGAGCGGGCGAGCGGATGCGGGCCCGGCGCAACGCGTTGGCTGCGCTCTGCGCCATCGAGGCCGGCAAGGCCCGTGGCGAGGCGCTCGCCGACGTCGACGAGG
The DNA here is from genome assembly GCA_041163625.1 of Pseudomonadota bacterium. Taxonomy (GTDB): domain Bacteria; phylum Myxococcota_A; class UBA9042; order UBA9042; family UBA9042; genus JACKFC01. The sequence continues at coordinate 10,600 of JBEARB010000244.1, forward strand.
CG
>JBEARB010000245.1:0-16232 GCA_041163625.1 Pseudomonadota bacterium
CGAGGTCGTGGCGGGGCGCTTCCGAATCGTCGGCGTGCTCGCTCGCGGGGGCTTCGGTGCCGCGCTCGAAGCGGTCGAGATCGCCACCGAGCGGCCGGTCGTGGTCAAAGTCCTGCATCACGAGTTGGCGTCCGATGTCTCGCATTTGCAGCGATTCTACAATGAGGGGCGACTCGCTTCTCGGGTGCGGAGCCGGCACGTCGCCGAGGTGGTCGACTACGGCGTCGACGAGCTCGGGCGTGTCTGGATGGCGACCGAGCGCCTGATCGGCGACGAGCTCGCCGCCATCATCCGACGCAAGCACCGCCTCGATGCTTGGCTCGCGGTACACCTCGCGCTCGACGTCGCCCGCGGCCTCGCGGACGCTCACGCCGTGGGGCTGGTCCACCGCGACATCAAGCCGGCCAACCTCTTCGTCTGCGACAACGGTGACGCGCGGCCCGCCGCTCGCATCATCGACTTCGGTATCGCCAAGGCCGAGGACGAGTCGCTCTTGCACCTGCGTCGGGACGACACGCTGGTCGGGACGCCGCACTACATGGCGCCCGAGCAGGCGCGTGCGCAGCCCTTGGACGGGCGAGCAGATCTCTATGCGTTGGGTGTCGTCCTGTACGAGATGTTGTCGGGTCGATTGCCTTTTGATGGAAAGACCGCGGTCGAGTTGCTGTTCGCGCGCTTGCAGACGCCGCCGCTGCCGCTGCGCGCGTTCTGTGGTCCGGAGACGCTGCCGGATGGGCTCGAGACGCTGATCATGCGCGACCTGCTCGCGGTCGAGCCCGCGAATCGGATCGCCGACGCCGCGACGCTCGTGCGGGTGCTGGAGTCGATCGCCGCCGAGATGGGGCCGAGGCAGACTTGGATCGGGCGCCTCGAGCAAGAGATCGGTCCGACCGCCAATCCCGACGAGTTGCTCGCTGCGGCCATCGCGGCGGGGATTCGCGGGGCCTCGCCAGCGCACCAGGCCCGGGATCGGGTCGATGGTCCGGCGACGTCGGCGCCGACCTGGACCGGGACACCGCGGACGCCGCCCGCGCAGGCGCCTTCACGCGGCGGTGGCTTGCCGGACGCGGAAGACGCGCTGCCGACGCTGGCGGACAGCGCTCCGCGCGAGGACGAGGTCCATACCCGCGCTTTTGCCGGGAGTTGGGGCCGGACGACCGCCGGCAAGGCCGACACCGAGCCCGATCCGTCGCGGGCGGTGACGCGAAAGGACGAGCCCGACCAGGTGCCGTAGCGGAGCTGGATCGCTCGGTCGGGGCCGCGTCGACTCAGTCGGCGTCGGCTTCCGGACGGCGCAGCGCGATCATCGCGTGTCGGTTGCCGCGCCGGCCGATGATCTCCTGCACCACGAAGCCGGCACGGCGGCCGAGGAACGCCAGATCTTCGGGCGTGTAGAGGCAATGCTCTCGGAAATGTTGCAGCAGGTCCGGGGTCAGCGGCTCGCCGTCGACATAGCGCTCGAGCGGCTGGCGCACCCAATCGAAGACCAGCAGCGAAGCGCCGGGCCGCAGCACGCGGAACAGCTCCTGCAGCAGGCTGATCGGGTAGGGCATCTCGTGCAGCACCATGCTCGCGACCGCGGCGTCGAAGCCAGCGTCCGGCAGCGGCAGCGGCGCGGCGAGGTCCGAGGCCACGACCTCGATATCGCCGAGCGCGGCGGCTCGTTCGCGGGCCGTCTCGAGCATCGAGGGCTGCACCTCGACCCCGACGATCTGGCAGCCGGGGACGTGCTCGCGCATCGCGCCGAAGAGTCCGCCCGGGCCGCAGCCGACGTCGAGGATCCGGGGCGCGGCGGGCAGAGCGTCGCGCAGGTATTGGTCGAAGACACCCCAGAACACCGGTCCGAAGCGACCCTTGGAGGTCTGCACCATCAGGTCGCGGAAGGCGTCGAAGTCGCCGTGGTGGGCGCGTAGGTGGTCGAGCGTGGCGGCGTCGTGCGGCATCGAGGGCCCTCCGTGGCGCCTCAGGGCGCCGTGACGCCGACGATCGTGGCCGAGACGCCCGTGACCTTCAACGCCAGCGAGCTCGACTCCTTCTTGCCGTCGCCGTCGGCGTCGACATCGGTCTCGACCGTCGAGTCGAGCAGCGTCTTGATCGAGGCCTTCGGCAGCGGCAGCCCCTCGTCGGGCAGGGCGTCGATGGCGGCGAGCAGCTGCGCCTTGGGCACGGCGCCGGCGAGGATGCCGTCGAAGCTCGTGACCGTCTTGCCTTGGACGGTGACCTTGGCCTGCAGCTGCAGGTCGTAGAGCGTCAGCTGCAGGAAGATGCCGTCTTGCAGGGGCAGCGCGAGCGGGAAGACCGTGCCCTTGCCGCCCGCGGTGAGCGTGCTGCCGACGAGCTTGCCGTCGAGCGCCGCCGAGGGCTTGCAGGTCTGCAGATCGAGCAGCGACGGGTCGGCGGTGTACGCGCAGCCGCCCGATTGGATGTCGCAGTTCGGGTTGCTCTTGGCGAGCTCGCCCTGGTGGATCGCGAGCTTCATCGGCCCCTGCTTGAAGTCGATCATCTCGATGAGCAGCAAGATCGTGCCGTCGGTGACGGGCTTGGTGAGCTGACCGTTGACCAAGCCGGCGATCGAGCCGAGGGCGTTGTCGATGCCCGCCTCGCAGCTGCTCGACGGCGCGCAGGTCTTCGGGTTGCCGTCCAGATCGAGGCCTTCGCCGATCTTGCCGCCCTTGCCGATCTGCAGCGACGTCACCTTGGCCGCGGTCTCGGAGAACGCCGGCGTGCAGGCGCAGCCGCCTTGGCCCTTGCACACGCCCGCGGCGCAGGCGTCGTTCTTGCTGCACGCGTCGCCGTTGTCGCAGGGCTTGCCGTCGGCGACCGGGCTGTGGACGCAGCCCTTCTTCGGGTCGCAGGCGTCGCTCGTGCACGGCGAGCCGTCGTCGCAGGTGGCGGTCTTGCCGGCGCAGGTGCCCTTGTCGCAGGTGTCCTTCTGGGTGCAGGCGTCGCCGTCGTCGCAGATCGCGGTGTTGTCGCTCTTGCTGCAGCCGCCGGTGGCCGGGTCGCAGTTGTCGTTGGTGCAGGGGTCGCCGTCGTCGCACACGCTGGTCTGACCGGTGCAGCAGACGTTCTGCGTCGGCAGGTGCGTGCAGCCGGCGAAGCTGTCGCAGCCGTCCTTGGTGCAGAGGTTGCCGTCGTCGCAGTTGGCTGCGTCGCCGGGCTTGCAGCTGCCGCCGACACACGCGTCGCCATCGGTGCAGGCGTCGCCGTCGTCGCAAGGCACGACCTTGCCGCCCGGGCTGTCGAGCTGGGTGTAGAGGCAGCCGAGCGCAGCGTCACAGCTGTCGACGGTGCAGGGGTTGCCGTCGACGCAGAGCTGCGGCTTGCCGAAGCACTTGCCCTCGCTGCAGGCGTCGCCCTCGGTGCAGGCGTCGCCGTCGTCGCAGGGCACTGCGCCGACCGTCGCGGGGTAGACGCAGCCGGTGCCGGCCACGCAAACGTCGGTCGTACACGGGTTGCCGTCGTCACAGGCGAGCGGCTTGCCGCCGCACGTGCCCTCGCTGCAGGCGTCTTCGATGGTGCAGGTCTCGCCGTCGTCGCAGGCGGTGCCGCTCGCGGCGAGCGTCCACGATTTGGCCGATTTGCTGGGCTCGCAGACGCGGCACGGGTCGGTCGGGTGCGGCTCGCCGGCCTGATAGCAGGCGCCGGCGATCAGGCAGCTGCCCGGCAGCAGGATCCACTGGCAGGTGCCCGGGGCGATGCACTCGTCGGCGGTGCAGGTGCGGTTGTCGTCGCAGGCGCTGGTGCTCTCGCAATACGTCGGCGGCGCCGTATCCGGGCCGTCGGTGTCTGCGACGCTGGTGTCCGGCTCGACGCTCGCGTCGGTGCCGGTGCCGGTGTCTTGGCTCCCGTCGGCACCGGACCCGACGTCCGCGGCGACGTCGTTGCTGGCGGCGTCGGTCGTGCCGCCGGCGGTGTCGGTGGTGGCGTCTCCAGCGGTGGCCTCGTCCGAGCCGCACGCGGACAGGGCGGCGGTGGTCAGGCAGGTGAGCAGTAGGAGGGCAAACGAACGGTGCATGGCGGTCCTCCTACTTCAGCTTGCCGCCGATGATGGTGTTGCCGTCTTGGCGCGTCACCGTCTTCGGGTCGATGGCGATTCCGGTGCCCTTCGGGATACCCGGGACCGCGCCGGAGAGGTCGATGACCGGCAACTCGAAGCCGCCGAGGGCCGAGCCGCCGAGCACGCCGAGCAAGTTGCCCACCAGGTTGTCGGCGATCAGCGATTCGATGACCGACTCCGAGGCGATGAGGTTCTCCTCGACGACCTCCACGTCGGTGGCGACGGACTTGATCTTTGTCAACTTGATAGTCAGCTGCTTGGCATCGGCGGCGACCTCGATGCCGGCGACGAAGCTCGCGTGCACCACGACGTTCATCGGTGCGCCGAAGAGGTCGAGCTTGGCGTCGATGCGGAAATCGCCGAAGTGCGCGAGCAGCTCGCCGGAATCGTTGCAGTCCGCCGCGGTCGGGGCGAGCAGCGCCTTGGCCTTGAGCGTCAGGTTGGAGATACCGTAGCCGGCGAGGTCGAAGTCGCCGAGCAGCTCCTTGCCGATCGGGAACTCGAAGAGCCCGCCGAGCCAGAGCGCGTAGAGGAACTCGTTGATGGTGTCGTCGGCCATCGCGAGCTCGAGCGACTCCTTCTTGGGGATGGTCAGCGGCTGGATACCGGTGCCGCAGCCGATCCGCTTGGGCACGCCGAGGTTGTCCACGGTGTTGCCCTTGGTGGCGTACACACCCGAGCGCAGGCGGAAGATCGCGCCGCTGTTGTCGATGAGGACCTCGGAGAAGTCCGTCAGCAGCTTGGCCTCGACCTTGCCGCCGGAGCCGTCGAGCTTGGGCACGGCGATGTCGAAGGCGAAGGCCAGAGCGCCGAGCGCGCCGCTGATGGTCGGCCCGAGCTGGCTCGCCATCGCGCTCGCCAACGAGGTCTCGAGCTGGCTGACGATGGAGCCTTCGAGCGCGTTGACCAGGAAGTTGAGCAGCGAGCCCAGGCCCGTCAGCTTGAGGTCGAAGCCCTGCAGCTTGACCTTCACGTTGGTCACGTCGGTGACCAGGGCGTGGTTGACGACCTTCGGCTTGACGTCGGCGGTCAGCACGATGGCGGTGATGGTCAGCTTGCCGTTGAGCGAGAAGATGCTCCACTTCGCGTTCACGTCGGCGGTGACGTTCGGGATGGTCGCGGTCAATCGCAGCGTGCCCGGCAGCGGCACCAACGCGACCTTGGCCTTGCCGTACTTCATGTTGCTGACGGTCGCCGTGATGCCGTTGCCTTGGAACGCGGGGTTCGGGATCACGCTGGCGAAGTCGTAGTTCTGCAGGAAGAGTTCGAAGATCGTCGCGAGATCGTTGGGCGGCAGGCTGTGGTCGCCGTCGTCGATCGCCACCTTGCTCAGGAAGTAGCCGACGCCCGGGTCGACCATGCCGCTCTTGGGCTTGCTCGCGTCGGGCTTGAGGTAGCTGTTCGACCACAAGAAGGCCTGCACGCGCTTGCGCGGCGTGGCGAGGACGTCCTTGGCGTGCATTTCGAGGATGTTGCCGCCGATCGACGCGGTGATCTCGTGCGTGAAGGTGCCGTCCTTGGCGAGCGTCACCGGCTTCTTGTTGATGGTGAACTCGGTGATGGCCCCCGCGCCGCTGGTGACCTTGCCCTTGATGTTCACGAAGGGAAGGTCGGACTTGATCGTCGCACCGCGCGGCGGGTAGTCGATGACGATCTGCGGCCGGCACGCATTGCTGACGGTGACGACGTGGGTGCAGCCGGTCTTCGAATCGCACGCGTCGGCGCTGCAGTCGCTGCCGTCGTCACAGTCGATGGTCACGCCCTTGCAGACGCCGCCGGCGCAGGCGTCGTCCTTGGTGCAGGCGGTGCCGTCGTCGCAGGGCTGCTTGAGGTTCTCGTGCTTGCAGCCGGTCGCCGGGCTGCAGGCGTCGGCGGTGCAGCTGTTGTTGTCGTCGCAGTTGGGCACGCCCTTGCCGGCGAGGCAGGTGCCGTCCGCGCATTCGTCGCTGAGCGTGCAGGCGTTGCCGTCCTCGCAGGGCAGGGTGTTGCTCGCGTGCAGCACGCCGAGCTTCGGATCGCAGGAGTCGTCGGTGCAGGGGTTGCCGTCGTCGGTGGCGACCGCCTGACCCTTGCAAGCGCCGCCGGCGCAGGTGTCCGAGAGCGTGCACACGCTGCCGTCGTCGCAGGGCAGGTCGTTCATCACGTAGACACAGCCCTTGTCCTTGTCGCACGCGTCGGCCGTGCAGATGTTGCCGTCGTCGCAGAGCGCGCTCTGGTCGGTGTGCGTGCAGCCCTTGCTCTTGTCGCAGCTGTCGACGGTGCAGACGTTGGCGTCGTCGCAATCGGTCGGGCCGCCGGCCGCGCAGCCGCCGCCCTGGCAGGCGTCGCCGCTGGTGCAGGGGTTGCCGTCGTCGCAGGCCACGCCGTCGGCCATCGTGAGGGTGCAGCCCTTGTCGGGGTCGCAGCCGTCGGTGGTGCAGAGGTTGCCGTCGTCGCAGACCTTGGCCGCGCCGCCCTGGCAGCTTCCGTCCTTGCAGGCGTCCTGCTCGGTGCAGACGTCGCCGTCGACGCACGGCGCCGTATTGGGCGTCGAGGCGCAGCCGCCGTCCTTGCACGCGTCGTCGGTGCAAGGGTTGCCGTCGTCGCAGACCTTGGCGACACCGGCGCAGACGCCGCCCTCGCCGCAGACGTCGCCCGTGGTGCAGGCGTTGCCGTCGTCGCAGGTGCCTTCGCGGGCGACGAGGCCCATCGCGTCGGTCGCCGGGTCGCAGATGAGGCAGGGGTTGTCGGCCGCGGCTTGTCCGGGGTCGTAGCAGAGCTCGTCGACCTTGCATTGTGCCGGCGTGCAGCCGGCCGGCGCGTCGGGCTCGGCGTCGGTCTGCACGTCGTCGACGGCCTCGGCGGTGTCGGCGCTGGCGACGTCGGTCGCGGTGTCCTCGGTCGCGGTGTCGTCGGCCGCGTCGACCGCGGCGTCGAGGGCACCTTGTCCGTCTCCGCCCGCAGCCACGTCGACTGGCTCGCCGCCGTCGACCAAGGTGTCCGAGCCGCAGCCGACCAGCATCGCCAGCGTCAGCCACAGCGCGGCGGTCGCCGTCTTCGTCATCCGCGGAGTTGGCACTCGTCGCATCGATTCCCCCCTCGTGCACGGCTCGCGAGGCACGGTGTCGATCAGGAGGGTACGCAGTCGGCGTCGCGTGCTGCAACGACCGATGCGCCCGCCGCCGCGTGCCCATTGAGGAAAAGGTGCCATGCTCCTAGGCTTCGCGACCGAGGAGGTTTGTGATGCCCGCGTCGTCCTTGCTGCAGCTGTTCCGGAATGCGCGCTTGTACGCGCCCGAAGCGCGCGGCGTGGTCGACATCCTCGTCGCCGGCGACCGCATCGCCGCGATCGGCCGCGATCTGGCCGCGCCGCCGCCGGGCTGGGGCTGCGTGGTACACGAGCTCGACGGCGCGCTCTGCGTGCCGGGCCTCATCGACGCGCACGTCCACCTCAGCGGCGGCGGCGGCGAGTCGGGGCCGGAGACCAAGGTGCCGCCGCTGCACCTGACCCAACTCACGCGGGCGGGCGTGACCACCGTGGTGGGCCTGCTGGGTACCGACGGCACGACCCGGCATCCGCGCGAGCTGCTCGCGGCGACCCACGCCATGCGTCGGCTGGGGCTGACCGCGCATATGTGGACGGGCGCGTATCCGGTGCCGACACCGACGCTGACCGGCTCGGTGCAGCGCGACATCGTCGAGATCGACGCCGTCATCGGCGCCGGTGAGATCGCCATCAGCGACCACCGCAGCAGCCAGCCGACCTTCGACGAGATCGCCCGACTCGCCGCCGAATGTCACGTCGGCGGGCTGCTCGCCGGCAAGGCGGGCGTGCTGCACCTGCACCTCGGCGACGGCAGCCGCGGCTTGCAGTTGGTGCGGCGTTTGCTCGAGGAGACCGAGATCCCGGCGCGTGTGCTGCAGCCGACGCATTGCAACCGCAACCCGCAGCTCTGGCAGGAGTCGCTCGAGCTCGGTGCGCGCGGGTTGCCGATCGACGTCACGGCGTTCCCGCCCGACGACGACGACGAGGCCATGCCTGCCGCGCGGGCAGTCGAGATGTGGCTCGATCTGGGCCTGCCGACCGACCGGTTGACGCTCTCCTCGGACGGCGGCGGCTGCCTGCCGGTCTGGGACCGCGACGGCGCGATGGTGCGGATGGACGTCGGCAGCAGCGCGACCCTGCTCGGGACCGTCGCGACCTTGCACCGCGCGGGGCGCGATCTCGCCGACGTCTTGCCCTTGCTGACTCGCAACGTGGCTCGGCAACTGCGCCTGCGCGGCAAGGGTGAAGTCGCCGTCGGTGCCGACGCCGACCTACTCGTGCTCGACGACGACTTCCGGGTGCAGCACCTGCTCGCGCGGGGCCGGCCGATGATCCGCGCCGGGGAGCCGGTCGTGCTCGGCCCGTTCGAGGTTGGCGGGGGCGCGGCATGAGCGTCGAACGGGACCCGCACCTCGCCAGCGTTGCCGGCGTCGTCGACGTCGAGCGCTTCGGGCCCGATGCCGAGCGCCTTCCCGCCGACGTGCTCCTCGAGTTGCCGCACGGCTGCACCGCCGTCGCCGATTTCGCCGCGCTCGCCGCGCAGATGCGGAGCACGCTGCCGCCCGATCTGCAGGCCTTCTTCTGCGTGAATACCGACGTCGGAACGCCCGAGCTCGGTGCGGCCGTCGCGGCCCGGCTCGCCGCCGCCGGAAAGCGCGTCCTGGTCGTGCGTTCGCGCCTGCCGCGTACCTTGGTCGACTGCAACCGCACCGCCGATCCCGAGCTCGGCGCCGGCCTGACCGGCCTGATCCCCGCCTACGTCCGGGATCCCTCCGATATCGAGTTGTTGCGCGACCTGCACGCGCGCTATCTCGCGGCGGCGCGGGCCGGCTGGGCGGAGGTCCTGGCGACGGGCGGTCGCGGCCTCTCGCTGCACAGCTACGCGCCGCGCAGCGTACCGATCGAGCGCGTGACCGATCGCATCGTCGAGGAACTGCGCGCCTATTGGGCGGCGCCCGAGGCGCTGCCACTGCGCCCCGAGATCGATCTGATTGTGGTCGGGGCAGACGGCGCGCTGTACGCCGACCCGGCGCTCTGCGCGGCGATCGAGACGGCGTACGCCGCGAACGACCGCGCCGTGTCGCGTTCGGCGACCTACAAGCTCCATCCGGCCGCGTTCGCGGGCGAGATGGCGTTGCACGCGCCGATGCAGGCGCTGACGATCGAGTTCCGGCGGGACTTGCTCGCCGAGCCGTGGGATCCCTTCGTCGAGATGCGGGTGCCGCAGGGCCGCGCGGACGCGCTCGCCGCGCCCCTCGCCGCGGCGCTGCTCGCTGTCGCCGAGCGCTAGCGCGGTCTGTCGCCGGCTTCCAAGCGATCGCGCGCTGTGCTACCTCGGGCGCGCGGGTACGCACCCGTGAGGAGTGTCCGATGCCGAGTCCCGAGCTGAGCCCCGGCGCACGCGGTCCGATCATCCCGATCGGCGGTGCCGAGGACAAGCTGCACAATCGAAAGATCCTGAACCGTTTCATCGAAGTCAGCGGCGGCGCCGAGGCCCGCATCGCGATCATCCCGACCGCGAGCGAGCTCGACTCCACCGGCCCGCGCTATCAGAAGCTGTTCAAGCGCATCGGCGTGGCCGACGCCTGGGTGCTCGACTACCGCGAGCGCGTCGACACCGAGAATCCCGAGTGGCTCGAGCAGCTGCAGCAGGCGACCGGTATCTTCATGACCGGCGGCAATCAGCTGCGCCTCTCGACGATCCTCGGCGGCACCGAGGTCGCGATGGTGATGCGCCGGCGCAACGCCGCGGGCGTCCCGGTCGCCGGCACCTCGGCGGGCGCGGCCTTCCTCTCCGAGCACATGATCGCCTACGGCGCATCGGGCGCGACGCCGCACGCCGGCGCGGTCAGCATGGCGCCGGGGCTCGGGCTGACCAACCGCGTCATCGTGGACCAGCACTTCCGTCAGCGCGATCGCCTCGGCCGCCTGCTGACGGCGCTGGCCTACAACCCCTTCGTCATCGGCTTCGGCTTGGACGAGGACACCTCTGCGTTCATCTACGGGGATGGCCGCGTCGAGATCGTCGGCGCCGGCGCGATCACCGTCGTGGACGTCAGCGATCTCGATCATTCCGGCATGGCCGATGCCAAGGAGGGCGCGCCCGTCGACCTCATCGGCGTGCGCCTGCACCTGCTCACCGACGGTTGTACCTTCGACCTGGACTCGCGTCGCGCGAGCCCCGCGCCCGCGCGCCGACGCGAGGATTGAGGCCGACATGAAGGTCTTGGAGACGCGTGCTTATCAGGGTCCGAACCTCTACGCGTCGTTCCGGGTGATCCGGATGACGGTCGACCTCGGGCCGCTCGAGGATTGGCCGTCTGCCAAAATCCCGGGCTTCGTCGACGGTCTGCTGGAGGCCGTGCCGAGCCTGCACGAGCACGGCTGTAGCTACGGCGAGCCCGGCGGCTTCGTGCGTCGCCTGCGCGAGGACGGCGGCACCTGGCTCGGCCACGTCTTCGAGCACGTCGCGCTCGAGCTGCAGTCGCTCGCCGGCACCCCCGTGACCTTCGGCAAGACGCGCTCGGCGGGTCCCCCCGGCGTCTACCACGTCGTCTTCGAGTACGAGGAAGCCCGCGTCGGCGAGGAAGCCGGCCAGCTCGCGCTGCGCCTGCTCCAGCACCTGGTGCCGGCCGAGCTCTGGCCGCACGCCGAGCGCGACACCGATTTCGTCTTCGCCGAGGAGCTCGAGGGCTTGATCCGTCGCGCGCAGCGCCGCGCTTTCGGTCCCTCGACCGCGAGCCTGATCCGCGCCGCAGAGAAGCGCGAGATCCCCTGGCTGCGGCTGAACGAGTACAGCCTCGTGCAATTCGGCCACGGCAAGCATCAGAAGCGCATCCAGGCCACGATCACCAGCGAGACCCGGCACATCGCCGTGAGCATCGCCTCGGACAAAGAAGAGACCCGCCGCATCCTCGCCGATATGGGCCTGCCGGTGCCCGCGCAGGAGCTCGTCTACAGCGCGCGCGAGGCCGTCCGCGCGGCGCGCAAGATCGGCCATCCGGTCGTGGTCAAGCCGCTCGACGCCAACCACGGCCGCGGCGTCAGCATCGGCATGGAGAGCGACGAGCAGGTGGACACCGCCTTCGAGCAGGCGCGGCAGCACAGCCGCGGCGTGCTGGTCGAGAGCCTGATTCGCGGCTTCGATCACCGCATGTTGGTCGTCGACGGCCGGCTTGTCGCGGCGAGCAAGCGCGTGCCCGGCCACGTCGTCGGCGACGGTGTGCACGGCATCGCCGAGCTGGTCGAGTTGGTCAACCAGGATCCACGCCGCGGTATCGGTCACGAGAAGGTGCTGACCCGCCTCGAGCTCGACGCGCAGGCGCTGCGGCTGATGGCCGCCGCCGGCCACGACGAGGCTACCGTCCTGCCCGCCGGCGAGGTCTTCTACCTGCGCAGCACCGGCAACCTCTCGACCGGCGGCACCGCCATCGACGTCACCGATATCGTTCACCCCGACAACCGCGAGATGGCCGTCCGCGCCGCCTCGGCCATCGGCTTGGACGTCGCCGGCGTCGACTTCCTCACCGACGATATCAGCCGCAGCTGGATGGAGTCCGGCGGCGGCATCTGCGAGGTCAACGCGGCGCCGGGCTTCCGAATGCACGTCAGCCCCTCGGAGGGCACGCCGCGCGACGTCGCCGGCCCCGTCATCGACATGCTCTTTCCGCCGAGCTCGCCGTCGCGGATCCCGATCGCCGCCATCACCGGCACCAACGGCAAGACCAGGACCACCCGCATGGTCGCGCACATCCACAAGCTCGCCGGCGAGGTCGTCGGCATGTCGACCACCGACGGCGTCTACATCGACGGCAACCGCACCGTCGTCGGCGACATGACGGGGCCGCTCGCGGCACAGATGGTGCTGCGCGATCCGCGCGTCTCCGTCGCCGTGCTCGAGACGGCGCGCGGCGGCCTGCTGCGCGCGGGCCTGGGCTACAAGGCGCCGGACGTCGCCTGCTGCCTGAACGTCGCCGCCGACCACCTCGGCCTCAAGGGCATCGACACGCTCGAGCAGCTCGCCGAGGTCAAGCGCATCCCGATCGAGGCCGCCACCGACGCCGCCGTGCTCAACGCCGACGACCCGCTCGTGCTAGGCATGAGCGCGTTCGCGTCCGCGAAGCATGTCGTCTACGTGACCACCAATCCGGCCCACGAGCTGGTGCGCGAGCACATTCGCGCCGGTGGCCGCGCCGTCAGCCTGGAGACCGGCGTCAACGGCCAGATGATCGTCGTCTACGACAATGGCGCGCACATGCCGCTGCTGTGGACGCACCTGATCCCGGCGACGCTCGAGGGCAAGGCCGCCCACAACGTGCAGAACGCGATGTTCGCCGCGGCGATGTGCTTCTCGATGGGCGTGCGCCTGGACGATATCCGGCTCGGTCTGCGCACCTTCGATTCGACGTTCTTCCAGGCGCCGGGACGCCTCAACGTCTTCGACGAGCACGGTTTCAAGGTCATCCTCGACTACGGCCACAACCCGGCGGCCGTCGAGGCGATGTGCGGCTTGGTCGATGCGCTCGCCGAGGGCGGGCGCCACAATCGACGGATCGGCGTGCTGGCGGCCCCCGGCGACCGGCGCGACGTCGACATCGAGGCCATCGCCGCGCGCGCTGCGAGCAGCTTCGACCGCTTCTTCCTCAAGCGCGACGACCGCCGTCGCGGACGCGGCCCCGACGAGGTGCCGCGCCTGATGGAGCGTGTGCTGATCGCGCAGGGCGTCGCGCCCGAAGCGATCACCGTGATCCCGGACGAGCAGAGCTGCCTCGACGCCGCGCTCGCTTCGGCCGAACAGGGTGATCTGATGCTGGTGCTCGGCGACGATATCACGCGCTGCTGGAAGCAGATCATCTACCACGGCGGCCGCGGCGCGACGCCGGCGCGGACGCCGGTCTCGCTGGCCGACGACGCGGGCGAAGGCGACGACGCCGACGACGCGCTGCACGTGACGCAATGGGCCGGCCTGGACGTCGTGCGCGACGAAGCCGGCGGCGTGCGCCTGCTCCGACCCACCGAGGACGACTGACGCCATGCGCGAGGTCACCGGCCGGCGTCTGACCGGCCCCAACCGCTGGCTCTCGACGCCCGGCGTGGCTGTGGTCGTGCGCGACCCGGCCTTCGTCGACGCGTCGGCCCACGCCGTCGCGTTCGCCGCGTTCGAGGCATTCGTTCGTGACGCCTACGCCGCGCTCGGCTGGACGTCTCCGACCCTCGTCGCGACCTGCCGGGAGACCGACGATCCCGGCCTCGCCGAGGCCGTGTGGGTCGCGACAGGCCCGTTGGATCGGCTCTACGCGGCGACGGCGCTCTGCGAAGCCGCCGCTGCGGCCGATCTCGCAGCCGAGGACGCGCGAGGCGCCTGCCTCGAGGCCGCCGCCGGTGAGGACGATTTCGAGGGCGACGAACGCTTGCTCGCCCTCGAGGCCGCCGCCGACGCCGCGGGCGTGCCCTTCCTCTGGGACGATGACGCCCTCAGCATCGGCTGGGGGCCGGGCTGCCGGGTGTGGACGCGCGCCGACGCGCCCGCCGACGCCGCCGCAGCCGTCGCCGACGGGCTTGCCGCTGCGCCGCCCGTCGGTCGCATCCCGGTCGCGATGATCACCGGTACCAACGGCAAGACGACCACCACGCGGATGCTCTCGCGGATCGCGCGTGCGGCGGGGCGCCACGTCGGCGCGACCTCGACCGACGGCCTGACGATGGACGGCGAGCTGGTCGAGCGCGGCGACTGGACCGGACCCGGCGGCGCCCGCACCGTGCTGCGCGATCCACGCGTCGAACTCGCTGTGCTCGAGACCGCGCGCGGCGGCCTGCTGCGCCGAGGCCTCTCGACCACCGGCGTCGGCGCCGCGGCGGTCACCAACGTCAGCGACGACCACCTCGGTGAGTGGGGCGTCGACGATATCGCCGCGATGGCCGAAGTGAAGCTCCTGGTCGCCGGCGCCGTCCGTGCCGGCGGGCGTTTGGTCCTGCGCGACGATCCGATCTTGCGCGCCGCAGCCGCGAACGCGCGGCTCGCGGCCGGCGTCCGCATCCATTGGTTGCGCAGCGACGACGCCGGCGGCGAGGGCGTCGTTGCGTGGCTCGACGACGCCGATGGGTCGGCGCCGACCTTGGTCTTCGATTGCGGTGGCGTCGAAGGCGACCGTCCGCCGCTGCGCGTCCCCGCGCGCGACGTGCCGCTCTGTATCGGCGGGGCTGCCCGCCACAACGTCGAGAATGCGCTCTGCGCCGGCCTGCTCGCGCGTGGCCTGGGCCTGCCCGACCGCGCCATCGTGGCTGGCCTCACCGAGCTGCAGCCCGCGCCCTCGGATTCGCCGGGGCGCAGCAACCTCTTCACGCTCGGCGGCGCGCGCGTGCTGCTCGATTTCGGCCATAACCCCGACGGCGTGCGCCGCGTCGCCGAGCTCGCTGCGCGGGTGCCAGCGTCGCGCCGGTTGGTCGTCATCGGCCAAGCCGGCGACCGTACGGACGCCGAGATTGCCGGCCTCGTCGATGGTCTGCTCGGCTGCGCGCCGGACGTGTGGATCCTCAAGGCGATGCCGCGCGTCGCGCGCGGTCGCCCCGAGGGTGAGGTCGTGGCGCTGCTCCAGAAGACGCTACGCGACCGCGGCGTCCCCGATGCCGCGGTGCACGTCCAGCCCTCCGAGGATGCGGCCGCCGTCGCCGCCCTCGACGCCTTGCAGCCCGGCGATCTGCTGCTCCTGTTGGCGCACGAGAATCCACCCGCCGTGCTCGCCCGCGTGATGGAGCGTGCGCCGACGCTCGGCTGGCCGCTGGCGCCCCAAGCCGGCTGATGACACGCCCAGAATCGAGCGGCGGCGCTCCGGAGCATCGCTCGGAGGTGCGCTGCGCCGCAGAGCCGTGGCCCTGGTCGCGGCGCGCGAGGCGCTCACGCCTGCCGTCGCTCGAGCTGCGGGTGGTGAGCGCGCAGGTAGGCGACGGTATCGCGGAGGGTCTCGAGTGGCGGGCGCGAGGCGTAGCCGAGCTCGGCTTCGGCGCGCGTCGAGCCGAGCCCCCAATAATGCGAGCCCATCTCGAACACGACCGGATCCGGCAGGGGGCTGTGGCGTTCGCCGGGCAGGGCATGTGCGATGGCGTCGGCGAGTACGCCGATGCGCCGCGCGATGCCGCCGGGAAGAATCCTTGTCGGCGCGGGAACACCCGAAACTCGCGCGACCATCCCGAAGAACTCCGGAACCGTACAAGCCGTGCCGCGCAGGTGGTAGACCGGCGCTGGGTCGGTCACGGTCGTGGCACGCAGCATCGCTCGTGCGGCGTCGCGGATATCCACGAAGTGCATCCCGCCCATCAGCAGGAAGGGCAGCTTGCCGCGTAGGTGGCGGATGATGTTGCCGGTCGAGCGGAAGCGGTGGTCCCCGGGACCGAGAAGGACCGGCGGCCGGAAGACGACCAGAGCCACGCCGAGCGCGTCGGCGAGTCGCCGCGCTTCCTCTTCGGCCCGGATCTTCGATGCGTAGTAGGGCCACGCACCCGCGACCTGGTGCGCGAACGGGGCGTCCTCGGTCGGTGCGTCTTCGGGTCGCGGCGAGGCGCCGACGGTGCCCGAGCTGCTGACGAAGAGCAGCCGCGCGCCCAGATGCGCGGCGACCCGGACGATCGCGAGCGTGCCCTCGACGTTGGTGCGGAACATGCGCGCGGTGTCGCGGCGGCTGTGCTTGACCTCGGCGGCGCCGTGCACGATCGCCGTCACACCCCGCAGCGTCGGGTCGTCCTGCCAAGCCTCGGCGTCGTGCAGACCGCCGCGCAGGATCGCGATCGGCCCTGACGAAGCCTCCAGCGCGCGGAACCAATCCTCGCGGCGCAGGGCGTCCGGGTCGCGGGCGAGGCAGACCGGCTGCAGGTCCGCGAATTCGGGCTCAGAGCGTAGCGCCTCGAGCCAGTGGCGACCGAGAAACCCAGTCGAACCCGTGAGCAGCAGACGTGGCATCGGAACCATCCTCGGGGCGCGTGGCCTCGCCACGGCGGTAGAGCGGCGCCTCGGGCTCGCCGGTCGGCCAAGCGCTCGCAGTCGCCCACGCGGAGAGCTCCGCCGCCTTGTCGCCCCAGCGGAAGCCGCCACCCTCGAGCGGAGCGAGCACACCACGCTCGCAGAGGTCGTCCAGCGCGCCCTCGACGTTGGGC
>JBEARB010000246.1:0-9907 GCA_041163625.1 Pseudomonadota bacterium
GCGCATCGCCTCGCCGGCCGCTGCGTGCGCCTCCGCAACGCTCACCGCGGGATAGCGCCCGAGGGTCATGCGCCGGTCGCGGCCGTCGAAGGTGTAGAGGAACGCCCAGGACTTGCCACCGTTCGGACTCACGCGCACGGCCAGGGTGCCGAAGCCGTGAGGACTAGCCTCGCGCACTTGGTAGCGGCTGGCCCGCGGCTTCAGGTTCTGAATCTGCTTGTCGGTGAATCGCATGGGCCTTGCTCCGGGGTCGGCGTGGGGTCGGTTCGGGGTCGGAATGGGGTCGGAATTCGACCCTGGCAGCGGCCGGTCCAGCCCGGCACCTCCCGACCCGAAGATAGGCCAAAACCACCGACTAAACAAGACTTGCTTGAACGCTCACGAACCTCGGCGAACCCTCACGAACCCTGACTTTGGGAGACTCATAATCGCTAGGTCGTGGGTTCAAGTCCCACCCCAGCCACCAAGCCGGAACAACTCGACCGCCGGAGCCGCCTCGCTGCTCCGGCGGTCGTCGTTTTTGCGCATCGCCGATCGGGACGCGTCGTCAGTGTCGCGGAGGCGTCGGTCGCGAACGCTGCGCGCCCGAGCGCCCGGAGGGACGAGAAGCCCGAAGCTCCTCGCTCGCGGGCGCCCCTGGTCGACTCGCAGCGGCACAGCGCAACGCGTGCCGCCCCGGGCTGGCCCGCTCCACCCGGCGAAGCACGGTCCGAGCGCTCCGCCAGGCACGCGCTTCGTCTCCGGGCACCGCGGCGTCGCGGCGCTCGAGCGATCGCCCGGCGCGATGCTTCGGCCAGGGCCAGCGACCCGTCCACACCGCGCGATCCAGCAGCCGACCGCGCCAATAGAGCTCGATCTGTCCGGCGCGATTGGGCAAGCGCAGCGGGCCGGCGCTGGCCTCGGCCGGATCGGCCGCGCTCGCCCGCACCACGAGCGCCTCGCACGGCGCGAGCGCGGGCGCCTCTGGCCGACGCGGCACGACGCGACGGCCCGACGGGAGGAGCAGCTCGAGGCGATCGACGATCACCGCCGTGGCGCCGAGGTTGGTCAGTTCGACGAACTCGCCGACAGGGTCGTCGACGAGCAGCGGGTCGCTGAAGACTTCGCTGATACGGACTTCGATCCGTGCGGCACGCGCGTCGGTCGGTGGCGTGTCGGCGGAGGCGGGACCGCTCCGGGTGGGGAGTTCGACCTGTGCCGAGCGGCGCTCGTCCGCGCCGGAGCCATCCGGTGCCGGTAGCGCCCGGGGCTGCGCCGAGTCGTGATCCGCCGGCTGCGGGCCGCGAGGGGTGCCCTCCGCGGGCCGAGAACAGGCAGCTGCCAACAGTAGCGCGAGCCACCAACCGGCACGTAGGAACAAGAAGTCGTGAAGCATCGGAACCTCCTGGCGCCGGAACGGCGCGACGCCGTCGAGCAGAGCAAGCGCCGTGCCACGCCGGGCACGCGGAGGACTTCAACGTCTTTTCCGCCCCTTGCACCGCCGCGGGCGGCCGCGCGGGCGGTCGGGCGTGGTCTCACGACGGGTCTCGAGACTGGTCGTGAGACCACGTCCCGGGACCGAACGACACACGCCGCGCTCGCTTGACACCCCCCCCTCGCCACCTAGAATCCGGCTCTTGCGCCAGTCAGACGCAAACGAGGGGCCCTTCATGACGTCTTCGCTTCGCCGTTCACCGATTCTTTCGGCGGCGCTCATCCTCTGTCAGATCGCGCTGTTGACCACGCCGGCGCTCGCCGCCGACGGCGACGTCGAGCGCACGGTCGTCGTGCTCGAGCTCCGCCAGGGCCCCGATCCGAGCAGCCTCACCACTGACTACCTGCGTGAGATCACCAAGATCTTCGGCGTCGAAAACAAGGGTGACTTCATCCTCGTGCCGACCGCCAAGGTGCTCGAGAAGGTGGGCGAGAACCGCGAGCAGGTGCCGGGCGCGTTGACCGAGGAGCGCCGCACGGCGCTCGACGAGGCGCGGAAGAAGGGCATCGAGTACCTGGATCGCGCCGACACCAGCAACGCGATCAAGGCCCTGCGCATGGCCGAGTCGAAGTACCGCGCGTCGCTCGCGGCCCCGGGCGCCGACGAGAAGCTGCGCAAGGACTACCTCGACGTGCTCGCCCAGCTCGCCACCGCCTACGTCGTCGCGAAGGACGAGGACGCCGCGCGCGAGGTCTTCCGCACGGTCGTGACCTCCTTCGGTCCGTCGGCACCGGTGACGGACGACATGTACCGCCCGGACGTGGTGCAGATCTTCCAGCAGGTCGTCGCCGAGATGAAGAAGATGCCGCAGGGTTCGGTCGACGTGACCAGCAACCCGCTCGGCGCTCGCGTGATCCTCGGCGGAATCGACCGCGGTCAGACGCCGGCGCAGGTCGGCAGCCTCATGCCCGGCGTCTACACGCTGCGCCTGCAGCAGGGCTCGAACACGTCGATGTTGCACCGCGTTCGCGTCGACGCCGGTAAGGCCTCCAAGGTCCAGATCGACCTGCCCTTCGAGTCGCACCTGGTGCTCGAGGACGGCAGCGTCGGCCTGACCTACAAGGACATGGCGGAGGCGCGGCAGCGTCTGCCCATCGACGCGCTCGCCATCGGCCGCAGCATGGACGTCAACGTCATCGCGGTCTGCGGCGTCGTCGACCGCAAGCTGGTGACCTTCGTGGTCGACGTCGGTAGTGGTCGCGTGGCACAGAACGTCTCGCAATCGGTGCCGCAGATCGGCGTCTCCAAGCGCGCCGTGACCCGCTCGGTGCACGCCATCATGGGCCGCAGCGACAGCAGCGCTCCGGCCGACGACGACAGCGGCGCCTGGTACACCTCGGTGCCCGGCTGGGCCGCCACCGGCGCCGGCGTCGTCGCGCTGGGCGTGGGTCTGGCCTTCGCCGGCAGCTTCGGCGATCAGCAGCTGTCGCAGTGCGACACTGACCCGACCCTGAGCAAAGAGAGTTGCCCTGCTGGTCACCTGGGCACTCCGGCGGGCGTGCAGGCAGCAAACGACCTGAAGGCCTCGATCGAGAGCGACCAGACCATCGCCGGCGCGGGAATCCTCGTCGGCACGGCGCTGCTGGCCGCCGGCGGCGTGCTCTTCTTCCTCAAGGCCAAGAGCGGCGCCGCGAACGACACCGCCCTGTACCTGCAGGAGCGCGGCGTGCCGACCCTGCCGCCGCTGGCGTTCGGTCACGAGCGCACGGTCTTCTCGCTGGCCCAATAGTCGGCTCGGCGTGCCCTCGGCGCTGCCGCAACCCCGTCCGGACGAGACGCTGGATCGCCTGCTGCGCGGGCGAGTGAGCTTGTTGCAGGCACGCCGCGGCTACCGCACCTCCATCGACGCGATGCTGCTCGGCGTGTTCGCCGGCAGCCGCCACGACGCCCCCGCGCGAGCCGTCGATCTCGGCGCGGGCTCGGGCTTGGTCTCGATCCTGTTGGGCCTGCGCCATCCCGCGCTGGAGTTGGTGCTCGTCGAGCGTCAAGAGAGCCTCGCGGAGCGGGCAGAGCGCAACCTGCTCCGACATGGTCTGACGGCTCGCGCCTCCGTGCTTCGCCGCGACATCGCTGGAGAGCAGGGGCCCGAGCCAGCGCCAGCGTCGCTGCTGGTCAGCAACCCGCCGTTTTACCGCGCGACGGGGCGGATGCTGCCCACGGACCCCGAGCGCCGCGACGCGCACTACGAGTCGACGGCCGACCTGCGCCGATTCGCACAGGTCGCTGCGCGCTGGATGACGCCGGGCGGCGAATCCTGCTGGGTCTTTCCGGCCGAGGGTGAAGCGCGCCTGCTCGACGCATTGGCCGAAGCCGGGTTGGCCGACCGAGAAATCCGCCGGGTGGGGCACGATCGCGACGACATGCAGCCACGCCGGATCTTGGTCGCGGCGCGGCAGGGCCCCGCGCGAGTGGATGTACTCGACCCTTGGGCCCTGCACGAGCGGGAGCCACCCGACGGTCGCTACCATCCCGAGATCGAGGCCTTCCTCGCCTCGCTGCCGATGTTCCCGGGCTACGACGACGCGCCGATGGACCGGCGCTGAGCCGCCGTTGCCGGCGCGGCGAGGGTGACCTCCGGCCGTCCGTGATGCCAGCTGATCGGGGGCGTGCAAGGCCGGGCCCCGCTGGACCGCAGGGCGGCTTCCTTGCGGGCCCCTGGGTCGAATGCTAGCGTGGTGATGGACGTTGTCGCGGCAGGGGCTGCGAAGTGCGTCCCGGATCCGGAGGTTGTCATGCTTGATGCCTTCATCATCGACGAGATCCGTCGGCGCGAGCGCGAGCAAGAGCGCGTGCGTCCGCAGCTCGAAAGCCCCTCCGAGCGTGGCCAGCGCGAGCGCGAGCGCGAACGCGACGACCGCGCCCCCGTCATCGACGGAACCGGCCGCGGCGCCATCATCATCGACCGCGACGCGGACGACGACGACAACGGCTGCATCATCATCGACATGTAGGACGCGCCCTGCAGCGCCGCTGGACTAGCCTTCGAGCTCGGCCCGGCTTCGCACGACACGCGCGAGCAAGCCGTACTCGATGGCGTCGTCGACCAGCATCCAATAGTCGCGCTGCGTGTCGCGCTCGATGCGGTCGAGCGGCTGCCCGGTCTCGTCGGCGAGCAGGCGGTTGATGCGCGCACGCGTCTTGAGCAGCTCGTTGGCCGTGATTTCGAGGTCGCTGGCGGGGCCGTAGACGGTCGCCGGAATCAGCGGCTGGTGGATCAGCAGTCGCGTGTGCGGCAGGGCCACACGGTCCTGCTTGTCGGCGCCGAGCAGGATGATCGTCGCGATGCTCGCGCACAGGCCGGTGCAGACCACGCGGACCTGCGGCGTGATGAAGCGCATCACGTCGTAGATGGCGAAGCCCGAGGTCACGCTGCCGCCGGGCGAGTTGACGAGCATCGTAATCGGCGCATCCGGATCCGCCGCTTCGAGCGCCAGCAGTTGGGCGATCACACGCTCGGCAAGCTTGTCGTTCACCGGCCCGAAGAGCTGGATCTGACGGCTCTTGAACAGGCGTTCGCCGAGCATCCCGCCGGCGGCCTCGGCCTTGGCGTCGGTCTTCTCGGGCGCAGGCTGCGGCGCAGCAGGCTGCTCGTCCGGCTCGTCATCCGGATCTTCGTCGTCGTGG
Source organism: Pseudomonadota bacterium (assembly GCA_041163625.1). Taxonomy (GTDB): domain Bacteria; phylum Myxococcota_A; class UBA9042; order UBA9042; family UBA9042; genus JACKFC01. Next base: position 5,099 of record JBEARB010000246.1, read on the forward strand.
TTGCGAATGCGCTGAGCGTAGAGATCGGTGATCATTCGGTTCCTCTGGCGGCGAACGGACCGCAGGGCGAAGGGCGTGGACCCTAGAGACGCGATCAAAAAATCGCCAAGGGCGATATTTTGGTCGCGGCTCGTGGAGGGGGATGGTTCGAGAGAACCGCGCTTCTCGCGACCAGGGGGCGCCTAGCTCCCCAAACAACAGACGAGAGACTCGGCCAGAAAATGCGAAGCTGCATTTTCTGGTCGCGTCTCTAGCACAGCAACGCGTCGGTCACCACCTCGGCGACCCGCGCGCGCTCGTCCTCGCGCAGGCCCGGATACACGGGTAGCGCGAGCACCTCGGCGCAACAACGCTCGGCGTTCGGCATCGATTCCGGCGGCGCCGCAGCTGCCACCGAGCCGGCTCGATGGACCGGCTGCGGGTAATAGATCGCCGAGCCAATCGCGGCGTCGCCGAGCGCACGCTTCAGATCCTCGCGCCGGGGCGTCCGGACGACGAATTGGTTCCAGGCGTGTCCGGCGTGGTCGTCGGGCAGGTCGAGCAGTCCGCGCGCCTGCAGCGGCGCGAGCGCCTCGCGGTACCAAGCGGCATTGTCGCGACGGGCCGCGATCCAATCCGGCAGACGCGGCAAGAGCACGCCGAGCATCGCGGCCTGCAGCGCGTCGAGCCGGAAATTGCCGCCCAAACGCTCGAATTGGTAGCGCACATGGCAGCCGTGCTGGCGGATCGCGCGGACCTCGGCGAGCCAATCGGCGTCGTCGGAGAAGACGGCACCGCCGTCGCCGAGGGCGCCGAGGTTCTTGGCGGGGAAGAACGAGAGCGTTCCGGCGCGACCGGCGCGACCGACGGCGCGGCCGTCGCGGGCGTAGGCGCCGATCGCCTGCGCGCAATCCTCGACCAGGACGCCCCCGCGGCGCGCGCAGAGCTCTGCCAGGGGCGCGGTATCCACCGGCTCGCCGAAGAGGTGCACGACGAGGATGCCGGCAGTCTCGGGCCCCCACGCGGCCTCGAACGCCTCGGTCGTGGGATGGAAGCCGCGCGCCGGCAGGTCGACGAAGACCGGACGCAAGCCCGCTCGCAAGATCGAGGTCGCCGAAGCGATGAACGTGAAGGGCGTGACCAAGATCTCGGCCCCGGCGGGCAGATCGAGCGCGAGGAACGAGGCGAGCAAGGCGTCGGTGCCGGACGAGACGCCGACGACGCCGCCGGCGCCGAGCGAGGCCGCCAACGCCGCCTCGAAGGTCGCCACCTCGCTGCCGAGGACGAAGCCGCCGTGCTGCAGCACGCGCTCGAAGGCGGCGCGCAGGGCGTCGTGCTCCGGCTCGAGCACGCGGCGGAGGTCGACGAAAGGAACGGCGTCCGGCGATACGCGAATCATGCCGGCTCCTCGGTCCGCGCATGGCCAGCGTCGGCGTCGAAGCGCGTCTCGCGGCCACAACGCTCGCACTCCGCGGCGGCATCGGGCGTGGGCTGCGCCGGCAGATCGACGCGCTCGCCGCAGCGGCAGACCCAGCCGACGACGCGCGCCGGGTTGCCGACGACGAGCGCCTGCTCTGGGACATCGTGGGTGACGACCGCGCCGGCGCCGACGAAGGCGTGGGCGCCGATGGTGTGGCCGCAGACCACGGTGGCGTTGGCGCCGATGGTGGCGCCGCGACCGACCCGGGTGGTGGCGTAGGCGTCGCGCCGGGAGACGTGCGCTCGCGGCCGGTTGACGTTGGTGAACACCGCGGAGGGTCCGACGAAGACGTCGTCTTCGAGGACGACGCCGTCGTAGACCGAGACGTTGTTCTGCAGGCGAACGCGATCGCCGATGCGCGCGCCGCCGGCCACGAACCCATTCTGGCCGAGCACGCAGCCGCGACCGATGCTGGCGCCGTCCATCACGTGGCAGAAATGCCAGATCGCGGTGCCGTCGCCGACGATGGCACCGCTGCCGACCAGCGCGGTCGGATGGATGCGCGGGGTGCCGGCGCTCGGATCGCGCGGCGCCATCGGCTCGCCGCGCCGCTCCACGCTGCGTTGGGCGGCGTCGAGCACCGAGAGCACGCGCAGGCCCTCGGCGCCGTCGGACGGCGGGCGCGCGGACGGATCGCGCACCCAGGCGAGGAAGGCGTCGACCTCGCGGCCGAGCGGCTCCTCGTCGGCCAGCGGCACCGGCTCGGCGTCGGCGCGGCGCGGCACGGGGCGGCCATCCCTCCAATCGACGCCGTGGCGGTAGAGTACGAGCTTGTGCTCACTCGCGCGGTCGTCGAAGACCGCCATCGCGTCCTCGCCGACCACGACCAAGCGCTGCTCCTTGAACGGATGCAGCCACGAGACGTAGATGTGCGCCGCGATCCCGGAGTCCCACTCGAGGAGCGTCATGGTGGTGTCGGCCACGCGCGGGTGCAGGAACGACGCGCCGCTCGCGACCACCCGCTCGGGCAAGGCACCGCAGAGCCGCAGCAAGACCGCGACGTCGTGCGGGGCGAACGACCACAAGCTCGACTCTTCTCGGCGGAAGCGCCCGAGGTTGAGCCGGTTCGAGTAGAGGTAGCGCAATCTGCCGAGCGTGCCGTCGGCGCAGAGCCCGGCCAGCGCCTCGATCGCCGGATGGTAGTGCAAGAGGTGACCGACCATCAGGCGTAGCCCGGCGGCCTCGGCGCGGGCGACCAGCTCGCGGCCCTCGACGAGCTCGAGCGCGAGCGGCTTCTCGACGAAGACGTGGCTGCCGCGATCGAGACAAGCGCGCACCAGCGCCGCGTGCCGGGCAGCGGGGGCGGCGATCACGACGGCCTCGGTGACGGGGGCCGCCTCGAGCGTGCCGAAGAGCGGCACGTCGGCGTAGTCGGCCGCAGCGACCCGCGCCGCGTCGGGCGAGGGGTCGACGATCCCGGCGAGCGCGCCGCGCCGATAAAGGTTGCGCGCGAGGTTGCGCCCCCACGGGCCGAGCCCGATCAAGGTCACGCGCGGGACGGTCGGCGCCGGAGAGGAAGTCATCGCGTTGCTCCGCGGGGAATTCGGGTCGTTCGGACGGGTAGGACGGCGCCCTGGCCCTGTGCTACGCTGCGCGGCGGGAGGGGCGTCGAGGTGATGATGCGGCAGCAGAACCCGCCGTGGCAACGCGCGACACGACGCGCCCTACCGACCTCGCTCTCGATGGGCCTGCTCGCTGCGCTGATGGCGTTGGCCCCCACCGACGCGCTGGCCGGCCCGCTGTGCCGCGACGCGATGCTCGACTGCCGAATCGGTGCCGAGGTCTGGGGCCCGAACCTGCGAATCCTGCTCGGCAACCCCGCGATGCGGAAGCGTGTGCTCGGCCTCGGGTCGCGCTGCCAGCTGGTTCCGGCGAGCGATACCCCGTTCGGCTGTGATTGGCGTCGGACCTTGAAAGTCGGCCGACGCGGCGGCGACGAGGGCAGCGGCAGCGGCGGTGGCAGCACGAGTGGCAGCGACGGAAGTGGAGGAGGAAGCGGCGCCGCCGCACCGACGCCCCGACGCGACGTCGCGGGACGTCGCGGGACCACGCCCGCGCCGACGCGCATCGAGACGCCCCCGGTCCACAAGCCCGATCGCGGACCGTACAGCGCCGAGATCGAGGCGGCGGCGGCGCGCTACAAGATCCCGGCCGACCTCGTGCGCGCCGTGATCCAGGTCGAGAGCGCCTTCAACCCGACGGCGCTCTCGGTCAAGGGCGCCGTCGGCCTGATGCAGCTGCTGCCCGACACCGGCCGCGCGATGGGAGCGGACGATCTGCGCGATCCGGCCCAGAACATCGCCGCCGGGACGCGATTCCTCCGCCTGTTGGCCAACCGCTTCGGCGGCGACCTGGTCAAGGTGCTCTCGGCCTACCACGCCGGCAGCACGCGCGTGCTGCGGCGCGAGGCCACGCCTTTCGCCGCCACCGACAGCTACGTCCGCAAGGTGCTCGGCGTCTACTACGCGCTGCGGGACGGCTAGATGGCCAGGCTCGGCGCGGCCCTGCTCGGGCTCGCGATCGCCACCTTGGTCGGCTGCGGGCCCCCGAGCGCGCTGCCGCTCGGCGCCGCGTGTACTTCCGACGGCGCCTGCGCCACCGGCTATTGCGAGGCGATCTACGGCGGCGACGGCAGCCTGCAACGCTGCGTCGAGCCGGACGCGGACCCGGACGGGGACGGCCTGGCGAACTTCGCCGAGCGCCTCGCCGGCAGCAACCCGAACAACGACGACACCGACGGCGACGGCCTACTCGACGGCGCCGAATGGGGCCCGGTGACCGGCGTGCCGCGTGACCGCGACGGCGATGGCAAGCCCGACCTGCTCGAGCACGACGGCCAAGACGCCGACGCCGACTGCCTGCTCGACCCCGACGACGCGGCCGACGACGTCCCCGCCGAGCCGACGCAGCTCGCGGCGCTCGCCTGCACCCGAGGCGTCTGCGCCGGCAACACCGCCGACGCCCAATGCAAGGACGGCGTGGTGCGCTGCATCGCCAAGGTCGGCGTCGGCCACGAGCCCGACGGTGAACGCAGCTGCGACGGCCTGGACAACGACTGCGACGGCGAGACCGACGAAGCCCTGGACGGAAAGGCGGCGGCGGCGTGCGGACAGCTCGGCGTCTGCGCCGGTGCGGCCGCCTCGCGCTGCGTCGCCGGCCAATGGCTCTGCAACCTCGCGCTGCTGCCCGATTGGGAGAGCATCGAGAAGACGTGCGACGGCAAGGACAACGACTGCGACGGGCAGACCGACGAGGCACCGATCTGCGACGACGGCATCGCCTGCACCATCGACGCCTGCGACGCCACGCTCGGCTGCATCCACACGCCGGACAACACCACCTGCCAGGAC
>JBEARB010000247.1:0-16326 GCA_041163625.1 Pseudomonadota bacterium
AGCCGCGCGATGGGCGGAGACGGGCGCTCGCACCCTTCGGGCCCCGCGTCGTCGGAGCACGGCTCCGACGATGCCAACGCCGCCGCCATCCGCTTCTACTTCGACTTCAGCTGCCCGTACGCCTATCTCGGCTCGCTGCACCTCGGTCGGATCGAGGCGCAAGCGGGCCGAGAGGTCGTTTTGCGTCCGTTCCTGCTCGGCGGCGTCTTTCGCGCGATCGGGCAGGTTCAGAACATCTCGGCCACCCTCTCTCCGCCTAAGAAGGCGCACAACCGCGCCGATCTGATCCGTCAGGCGGCGTGGCTCGGTGCCCCGCTGCGCAAGCCCTTCCGACATCCGAATCGGACGGTGCTCGCGCTGCGCGCCCTGCTCTGCGCGCCGTCGACGCACCACCGAGCGCTGATGGACGCGCTCTTCGCGGTCTATTGGCAGCGCGGCGAGGACATCTCCGACCCCGCCGTGGTGGCTGCTGCCGTCGCGCGGATCGGCCTCGATCCGGAGCCGGTGATGCAGGCTGCGCAAGGGGACGCGGTCCGCGCGGAGCTGCGCGAGCGCACCGCCGAGGCGCTCGCCGCCGGTGTCTTCGGAGCCCCCGCCTACGTCGTCGATGGTGAGCTCTTCTGGGGGGCCGACCGGGTCGATATGGTGATTCGGGCCGCCCGAGAGGGCTGGAATCCGGTCGCCGACGCCGACGACTTCGACTTCAACCAGGAGACCACGGCATGAGTGACGCGACGGCGAGCCCGCAGCGAATCGAGTTCTTCTACGACTTCTCTTCGCCCTACGCCTATCTGGCGCACGAGGAGGCGCGGCGCTTCGCCGCCCGGCTGAACGTGCCGCTGCAGCCGCGTCCCTTCCTGCTCGGCGGGCTGTTCCGCACGCTCCAGTCGGCGATGGTGCCGATCCTCGAGGCGACGCCGCAGAAGCGCGAGGTGCTCGATCGGGACATCCATCGCTGGGCCGAAGTGCGAGAGTTGCCGCTGCAGTGGCCGTCGCGCTTTCCGATGAACTCCATCCTGGCGCTGCGCGTGGCGCTGCAACTCGAAGGGGACGCGCACCTGCAGGCGATGAGCGCGATCTTCCGGGCCTATTGGGCCGACGATCGCGACATCTCCGACGCCGCTGACCTGGCAGCCGTGCTCGACGCCGCCGGCTTGGACGGCGCGGCGCTGATCGCGGGATCGGGAGCGCAGCCGGTCAAGGACGCGCTCCGACGCAACACCGACGACGCCTACCACCGCGGGGCGATCGGTGCTCCCGCGTTCTTCTGGGGCGATCTCCACGTGTTCGGCCAGGATCGCTGGGAGATCCTCGAGCGCATCGTCCGCGGCTGGCGTCCGTCGCGGGGCTGAATCTCTGGTTCGGTTGGCAGCGCCGCCTCGGTGCGGCAGCATGCGGGGCATGTGGCCTTCGTACGCCATCGTAGCGAATCGCTCGACGCTCCGTCCCACCATCCAGGCGCTGTGGCTGGCCTGTGCGCTCTTGACCGCGACACTCGCGCTGCCCCGCGTCTCGCTGGCCGAGGGCTACAACGATTGGACGACGGAGCTGCCCGAGCCCGGCGAGTTCTGGGTCGTTCCCGCAATCCAGACGCGCGTGCATCCGACGCTCTCGGCGTATTGGCAGGGGCAGTTCCAATGCGGCCTGCACGAACGCGCCGACCTGATCCTCAACGCCGCCGGCTGGCTCGGCGACTACAACGCGTTCGACGCCACCCTGATCCAACCGCGGATCTTGGTCGCGCCGTGGCTCGCGCTTTCGCCGGGCATCGCGGTGCAGGGCGAAGTGGGTGGCACCCCGACCTCCGCGTTGCCGGCGGTGTACGCGACGTTCGAAACGCCGAGTTGGCTCTTCGACGTCAACGCCCTGTTCTACCTGCCCTTCCGTGAGCCGACCCAGACCGACCTCTTCGCCGTCGTCGTGGTCGAGCGCAAGCTGCGCGAGGGACTCTCGGTCTACGGCGAGATCGACTATTGGGGCAGCCTTCGGACCCCGACCGACGCGCCCGAGATCGACGTCTTCGTGGGAACGCAGTTCGACATCGGGGACGACACCCTCAACATCAACCTCTCGATGCCCATCGGCCCCTCGCCGGCGCCCGCGAGCGTGGCGTTGGGCGTCTGGTGGGCACACGGCTTCACGATTCGACCGCTGCGGCGGAGTCCCGCTCCGTGAACGCCCAAGGTGCGGGCGTCCCTTGACGCTGACACGCACGGCGCGCGACGCTGCTGCGACTCCCACTCGCGCCCCCTCGCGAGACGCCTCTCGAACGCGGTTGCGACCGCAAGGGAATTCGGATGTCCAAGCGTATCCCGTCCCCCGTGGACCACTCACGGCGCGGCTTCCTGCGTCGTCTCTGCGTCGGCGCGGGTGGCGTGGCCGGCACCGCTGCGCTCGCCGGCTGCGAAGTCGCCGAGGTCCGCCAGTCCGGCGAGGTCCTCGCCAGCTACGACTTCGACATCGCGGACCACGCCGACCTCGGCACCGTCGGCGGCATGGTCTCGATCGACGCTGGTGTGCAGCCGTTGCTCCTGATCCGGGTCGCCGATGCCGAGTTCGCCGCGCTCGCGCGGATCTGCACGCACCAGGCCTGCGAGATGCTGCCCGGCTCGCTCGGCAAGTGGGACAAGGACAAGAAGCAGTTGACCTGCCTCTGCCACAACTCGGTCTTCGATCAGGCGGGCAAATACCTCACGGGCCCCGGCGGCGTGGCCAACCTCGCCAGCTTCCCCGTCAGCTTCGACGCCACTACCGGCAAGGGCTCCATCGACCTCGGAGGCACGGCATGAAGTCCTTGCAGCGCCTCGCGCTCTGGGTCGCTGGTGGGATCGTCGGCCTGGCTATCGCTCCGTCCGATGCCGCCGCCCTGCCCCGCATGTCTTTGACGGCGGGCTCGCCGTGCGCCACGTGCCACGTATCGCCTCAGGGCGCCGGCGCGCGCAACGAGATCGGTTGGGGCAGCGAGTTGTTCACGCGGGCGTTCGGTTTCGCGGACATCGGCCTGCCCAAGCTCGACGAGCAGGAGAGCAACACGCTGCTCGGTGGCAAGGTCATGATCGGCATCGACCTGCGCGCGCAGCTCGCTCGCCTCGGCAAGCCGGTCGCCGATCCGGCCGCCAAGCCGGCCGACGCCTTCTTTTCGGGCTACACGCCGGGCACGAAGCCGGATCTCGTCTACATCCCGATGCAGTTTCAGCCCTACCTGACCGTGCTGCCGACCGAGTGGTTGTCGGTCGCGGGCTCGTTCAACATCTCGACCCTCGCCGGCAGCCGCTACCCGGGCCAGAGCCCGTGGGACGCCCAGGTGATCCTGCACGGCGATCCGATGTTGCCGCAGCTCCGGCTCGGTATGATCCAGCCGACGATCGGAATCCGCCACGACGACCACACGATGCTGGTACGCGCCGACGCGATGGATCCACGCCGCCCGCTGATCCCAGCCGGCTACGCCGAGCTCGGCGCCGAAGCCGCGTGGCACCCGATCTCCTGGTTCCGCGTCGAGGCGGGCGGTTTCACGAACACCAACCTGCGCGAGGCGTCCGAGGCCCGCGCGGCCGATCCGGTTCGGGCGACCGCAGACGGCCTCGCCTACAGCGGTCGGATTTCGTTGATGCCGCAGTTCTTCGATCTCGGCCTGAACACCTGGTTCGGCGCGTCGTACTTCGGTAGCGGCGAGCTCTCCCTGATCAACGCGTTCGCCGGCGTCGGCCGCAACGAAATCGGCTCGCTGCAGGTCGAGATGTCGCACTCGACCGGTGCCGGCGACTACACCACCACGGCCTACATGGCGTTGGCCTCGTGGACGCCCAAGGAGTGGTTGGTGGTCGAGGCGCGCGGCGAGATGGCGACCAGCCAAGCAACCGGCATCCAAGCCAGCACCAAGCAGATGGTGCTCGGGGTCCAATTCTTCGTGCTGCCCTACCTCGAGCTGCGCCCGGAGTACCGGCTCATCCACGTCCGCAACGAAAGTAGCGCGACGAACGAATATATCCTGGGGCAGTACACGTTGCAGACACACCTGTTCTTCTAGGAGGAGACGATCATGTTCCAATTCCCGTTCAAGAAGATCCTCACCGCCACGGCGGTGCTCGCCGTCGCCGTACCGGCATTCGCGCAGCTGGCCGGCATCCCGGCCGGCGCGACCAAGGTCGAACTCAACGACAAGATCCGCGAGAACCAGCTCGAGTGGCTCTCGGACGCGCCCATGGAGAAGATCAAGGGCTCGGCTCCGGGCGTGACCGGCTCGTTCACCGTCGATCCGGCCAACCTCGGCGCGCTCACGGGCAAGATCTCGGTGCCGGTCAAGTCGATGAAGACCGGCAACCCGCTGCGCGACCGCCACCTCGCCGACAAGGATTGGCTCGACGCGGCCAGCTACCCGAACATCACCTTCGAGATCAAGAAGGCGACCGTCCGCAAGGTCGACGGCGTCAAGGCCGACCTGATGGCCGAGGGCACCTTCGAGCTGCACGGCGTCAAGAAGGAGATGACCATCCCGGTGACCCTGCAGTGGAAGCGTGCGAGCGCCGACACCAGCCGCGTCCCCGGCGATTGGGTCAAGATCTCGACCAAGTTCAGCGTGAAGCTCTCCGACTTCAAGGTCGCCGGCAAGAGCGGCATCGTCGGCAAGAAGGTCGGCGAGACCATCGCGGTGAGCGGCACGCTCTACGGTCACACCGTCAAGTAGCGAACCCGTCGCTCAGGCGGAGGAGGGGATCATGAAGGGTTCGATTGCCATCGTGTGTTTCGTGCTCGCGGCCGGCGTCATGGGTTGGTGGGCCGCCTCGGGCCAGCACGCGGCGACGCGCTTCGAGATCCCCGTCGAGACCATCGAGAAGGACGACTTCGGCGACGAAGTGAAGACCGTCACCTGGAAGAAGGGCTTCGAGCTCGGACTCCTCGACGGTGCCGCGCCGGCCGCCGGCGGGCTGGTGGGCCTCGGTGTGATCTTGCTCCTGCTCGACCGCAAGAAGCGCGGATGAAAGCGTTCGTCGTCGGAGCCACCGGCTATGTCGGGCGCGCCGTCGTCGAGAAGTTGCGCGAGAACGGGGCGGACGTGGTCGGACACGTCCGCCCCGACTCGTCTCGGCTCCAGATGTGGCGCCAACGATTCGAAGCCATGGGCGCAGAAGTCTCGTCCTGCCCCTTCGACGTGGACGCCTTCGCGACGCTCATCGAAACCGAGCGTGTGGACGCCGTCTTCGCGCTGCTCGGCACCACCCGCGCGCGCGGCGACGACTACATGGACATCGACTACGGCTTGACGCGGCGCCTGCTCGACGCGGTCTTGCGGCAGCCCCCCGCGGCGCGACCGTATTTCGTCTACCTCTCCAGCCTGGGCGCCGGTCAGCCCGGCCGTGGCGCGTATCTGGAGGCCCGCACGCGGGTTGAGCACGATCTCACCGCATCGGGCGTCGACGCGCTCATCGCGCGCCCATCCTTCATCAGCGGACCGGGCCGCGACGAGCCGCGGCCGGCGGAGCGCGTAGCCGCCGTGGTCTCGGACGTCGGCCTTGGATTGTTCGGGTTTTTCGGTATGTCGCGCACCCGAGACCGCCTGGGCAGCATCGACAATCATACGCTCGCCGCAGGCCTGGTGCGGGCAGCGGCGGAACGAGAGCCCGGCCTGCGCGTGCTCCACTCGGACGGCCTGAGGCCGAAAGGTTGAAAGGGTCCCCACACGGGCCTAGCTTGGGCCCTGCGGCGGAGGCCTCCAGCCTCTTCGGCCGAAGGGCCGCACCCATCACCCCAGCCGCACCGGAGGCACAACCCATGTCCGATCAGGTTTCGCGTCGTTCTTTCCTGCGTCAGTCCCTGTCCGTCTCGGCCCTCGGCATCGGCGCCGGCCTCGTGCTGACCGCCTGTGGCAAGTCGGGTGGCGGCGCCGCCGCGGCCGGCTGCAACGACACCAGTGGCCTCGCCGAGGCTGACAAGGCCATGCGCACCACCAACAACTACGTCGAGGCCGCCGCCGACGCCAGCAAGGCGTGCGAGAAGTGCCAGCTCTACGTCGCCGCGGCTGCGGGCGCGGCGTGCGGTGGCTGCAGCGTCATCAAGGGCCCGATCAACCCGAAGGGTTCCTGCAACCTCTTCGCGCCGAAGGCCTAGTCGTCGTTCGACACAGCGCGGGCGCGGGGCCGTGGGCTCCGCGCCTCGCGTGTTTTTGGGCTCAGCGACGCGATTTCTGGTTCAGCAACTCGAGCGCGGCCTGCTGGAACGCCGCGACCTTGTCCGCGTTGATACCCACCAGGCGTCGCGCGATGCGGCCGTCGCGACCGACCAGGAACGTCGTCGGCATGCCCTTGACGCCGAACGCCCCCATCGACACCGCCTCGGGGTCGAAGGCGATATCGAAGGTCGGCCCGACCTCCTTCACGAAGGCTTCGGACTGTTCGCGGCGCGTGTCGACGCCGATGCTCAGGATGCGCAGGCCCCGCTTGCCGTGCGCTTGGTAGAACTCCTCGAGCTCGGGCATCTCGCGGCGACAGGGGCCACACCACGAGGCGAAGAACGAGACGATGGTCACGTGGCCCTTGAGCCATGCCGCGTCGATGGTGCGACCGTCGCGCGTCTGAACCTCGAAGGGCGGGACGAGGTCGCCCTCGGCACCGTGGTCGGCGTGCTCGGCGACGGCGGCGTCGGTCGGCGGCGCGACGGCATCGTCGGCGCAGCAACGGAAGCCGGTGGTGCGGTTGCGGTAGCCCTTGCCGAAGCGGGTCTGGCGGACGAAGCAGGTCGCCTTGGCGCCGTAGCGGAAATCACCGCCCGAGAGCATGGCCGATTTCTCGTCGAGGCCGGTCCATTCGGCGACGTTGCCGCTCTGGTCGAAGATGCCGCTGGCAGAGCGACAGCGCGGCTTGCTGCCGGTGGCGACCGGAGCGTCGTCGTTCTTGCCGTCGTCGTGGCAGCTGCCGCCCGCGTGGAACGGGCCGTACGGGTAGAGCGAGCCTTCGGGGGCGTCGTCGGTGAAGTCGCCGTCGTGGTCGTCGTCGATGGGCGCGGCTCCGGCGCAGGCCTCGATCCACTCGGCCTCGCTGCACAGGCGCTTGCCCGCCTTGGTGCAGGCGTCCCGCGCTTCGAACCAGCTGACCTCGGCCGGCGGCACGTTCGGTTGGCTGAGGGCGCGGCCGTCTTGGTCGAGGCTGGCCTCGTAGGCGTCGATCCAGAACGCCTTGCCGCCCTTGCGCGGGATTTCGACCATCGCGTGTGCCGTGCGCGCGGCCGAAGGCGTGGCGTCGTCCCCTGCGGCGCCGCCCTGCTCCGCCCGCTCGAGCGCGGCGTCGAGGTAGTAGGCGAAGACCTCGGTCGAGACGATGCCCGGGACCAGGTGGCCGTTGACGTAGGTCCGCGGGGTGCCGGCGATGCGGGCGAACCGGCCTGCCATCGAGTCGGCGGTGGTCTTGCGATGGGCGACGGCGTCGTCGGCCATGCACGCGTCCCACTTCGCGAGGTCGACGCCCACCTCACCCGCCCAGCGGCGCAGATTCTCGAGGTTCAAGCGCAGGGTCGCCTCGTAGAGCTTGTCGTGCATCGCCCAGAAGTGCCCCTGCAAGCCGGCACAGTTCGCGGCCTTGGCGGCGTCGCACGCGCTGGCGTGCATGGTCCCCTTCATCACCTTGTTGCAGCGGTTGTCGAGCGGGAAGTGCTTGAAGACCCAACGCACCCGATCCTTGTAGCGCTCCTTGAGGGGCTTGATGTTCTGCGTCAGCGCGCGGCAGTAGCCGCACTCGAAGTCGGCGAATTCGACCACCGTGACCTTGGCGTCGGCGGGACCGAGCACGAAGTCCTCCGGGGTCACCGGCACCTCGAAGTAGACGCGACCCTTCTTGCTGACTTCGTCGCCATAGCGGAAGCCTTCGGGGTGCGTTCGGATGCCGGGCGCTGCGGGCGCGGTCGTCGCGGCGGCGGGAGCGGCAGTGGGCGTGCCGGCGGCGACGTCTCCCTCCGCGACGGGCTGGGCCGACGCGCCTGCCGCCTCCGCCATGACCGCCACCGGCCCCTCGTCGAGTTCTGCTTTGGCCGCGTCGATCCGCATCGCCGTCATCACCGACTCGACGCGGTCGTAGCCGACGCGAAAGACGAGCAGCACCGCGACGGCGGTCAGGACGATGCGCGCCGGCGCGCCGGCCGCGAGCGCCTCGCTCGGCGCCACACCGAGCCGACGGAGCGAGACCCAGCCGAGCCCCAGGATCGCCGCGTTCACGCCGTACATGCCCATGCAGTAGAGGCAGAATGCGCCGATCTGCGTCTTCGAGATCCAGGCGAGCCAGAGGCTGTGCAGCACGACCGGCACGAAGCCGAGCGCCAGCCACGCGAGCAGCGCGCGCCCGCGTGCGGCGTCCCGCATCAGCGCGACCACGGCGAGCACGCCCGCGTACGTCGCAGCGCCCCAGAGCGCGAGCGGTGCGCCGAACACGGTCGAGTAGCTCGAGGTCTGGACGACGTCGCAGTTGAAGGCGTCGCCGAAGTTGCACGAACTCTCGAAATCCGGGTCCAGGCCCAACCGCAACTTGACGCTGACGAGGTACAGCGCGAGGCCGAGACCGACGCTCGCGACGGCGGCGAGCGCGCCGCGAAGGCCCGACGACGGGCCGCGATGGGTGGCTGCAGAGGACATCAGGCTCCTTGGAACAAGCGCAGCAACAGTCGGGCCGACGGGCCGGCGCCGGCTGCCAGCGCTGGGGCAGGCTCGCCGTGCACGCGCGCGGCGGCGACGGCGAGCTCGGGGCTGCGTGCGCCGACGGCCCAGCCCTCGGCGTGGTCGAGCGCGGACAGCGCTCCCTCGTCGCGTCCCTCGAGGGCGAACGCGACGGCTTGCCAGCACAACGCCCGGAGGACGCCGGACCTTCCGCCAGCGTCGTGGGCGAGTTCCAATGCTCGCGTGGTCGACGCCACCGCCGGCTCGCCGCGCAGCAACGCCAGGGCCGCTGCCAACCAGCCGATGCGCGCGCGCAGCGCCGGCGCGCCGACGCGTAACGAAGCCGCTTCGGCGGCGCCGAGGCTCAGGGCTGCTTCCTCGAGTTCGCCGCGCGACAGCGCGACCAGCGCTAAGAGCGCGCGCGCCTCGGCGGCCGGACCGATATCGCGACCTCGCTCGGCGATCTCCAGCGCCTCCCGACAGGCATCGGCCGCGCGATCGAGGTCGGTCGGCGTGTCGCCGTCGAGCGCGATCTCCGCCCGCAGCAACAGGGCGGCGGACTCGCGATGGCCGTCGCCCACGGCGCGCAATGCGTCCGCGGCGCGCTCGGCGGCGTTGTCTGACCCTGCGGCGTCGCCTGCGGCGCGCGCACAAGCTGCCTCGACCAGGAGCAGCGCGCCCCCGAAGCCGGCGGCGTCTGCGCTTTCGCCCACGGCACGGGCCGCCCGCGCCAGGAACGCGCGCGCCTCGTCGTGGCGCTCCTGCCGCAACGCAGCCTCGGCCAGCAGCACCAGCGCCGGCGCGAGCAATCCCGGGGCAGCCGCGCCCGCGCGCTCGGCGGCCCGTCGCGCTTCGCCGATGCGCCCGCTGGCGAGCAGCCCGCGTGCGCGTAGGAGCCACGCCTGCGCGCGCACCCCGTCCCGATTCGCGGCGCCCTCGACGCGCTCGAGCACCTCGGCGACGCCCTCGCTCGGGCCGAGTCGGCCGAGCAACTCGGCCAGCGCGAGGCCGGCGGAGACGACGGTGGCCGGCTCCACGGCCGGCAAGTCGGATGCACGGGGGACGACCGCCGCCTCCAACTCCGGCCGCAGGCGATCCATGCGCTGCAAGGCGACGGCGCCGCCATGCCGGTCGAGGCGAGCCCGCAACGCATCGGCGCTCTCGGCCAGCCAGCGATCGTGCCGCAGATAGGCCGCTCGCAGCTCGGTCTGCTCGACGACGGCGCGCGCCGCCGGTCGCAGACTCGCAAGCAACTCGTAGCGCGCCAGGCCCTCGCCGGGGTGGCGGCGGAGCAGACTTCGATCGAGCAGGGCGTCCAGGCGTTCGAGGACGCCGGCACGATCGAGGCGCTGGGGGCCGCCGGGCGCGGTCGCGTCGTCGGCGAGGACGGCCTCGGCGGCCACCAATTCGAAGGGGCCTGCGAAGACCGTCGCTCGCGCCAAGGTGCGCGCCAAATCCTCGGGCAAATCGGCGATCGCCGAAGCGAAGACCTCCCGCAAGGTGGTCACGCCCTGCCCGGTCGGCCCGCGGAGTTCGCCTGCGCCGCGCTCGAGTCGCTCCAACAGCCCATCCGGCTCGAGCACGTCCAGCCGAGCGGCAGCGAGTTCGATCGCCAGCGGTACGCCATCGAGCAGGCGTACCATCCGCGCCACGACGGCTTCTTGCCCCGCAGCCAGCCGAAAATCGCCGCGGACAGCCCGTGCCCGCGCGAGGAAGAGCATGGCGGCCTCGGATCCGGCGATGCTGTCGCCCTCCGGCAACGAGAGGGGGGCCACGTCGAGCAGCGCTTCGCCCTGCCACCGCAGTCGCTGTCGTGTCGTGACCAGGCAGCGCAGCTGAGCGGCGCGGCCGAGCCATTGCCCCAGGACTCGACCGATGCCGTCCGAGACGCCGTCGACGTTGTCCAGGACCAGCAACGCCGGGCCCGCCGCCAGCGCCCGCCCGACGCGGCCCTCGACCTCGCTCCGGGCCGCAGCGCCGTCGATCGCGAGCGCGCGCGCCACCGCCGTCACCGCACCCTCGACGCGATCGACGCCGCCGAGATCGACCCAGACGACCCGCTCCCCGGCGTCGGCTTCGAGCTCGGCGAAGCGCAGCGCGAGCCGACTCTTGCCGACGCCCGCCATGCCGACCAGAACGCGCAGGCGAGCTTCGTCCTCGCGGAGCACGCGCAGTTCGCTGCGACGGCCGACGAAGACGCCGGGCAGGCGCGGTAGCGCGGTCCGCAGCGCCGGCATGGCAACCTGCTCCCGCACCTCGTCGACGCTCAATACGCCGTCGCCGCTCCGTTCGCGCCAGCGCAGCTGACGCTGTTCGAGCGGCGGCCAGATCGCTCCCGTGTGGGTCCGCAGCCAATAGCCCAACTCGCCCCGCAGATCGCCGGGATGATGGGCCTGTAGCCACGCGGTCAGCGCGTCGCCGAGCTCACCGGCGGACTGGTAGCGGGCCTCGGGCTCCTTGCGCAGCGCGCGCAAGGCGATGTCGCCGAGGTTGCCGTCCACGTCCGGCGAGAGCACCGAGGGAGGCAGCGGCTCCTCCTCGCAGATCCGGCGCATCACGTCGAACTCGCCGTCGCCGCGGTACAGGCGTCTGCGCGTGAGCAGTTCGTACAGCACGATACCGAGTGAGAACACGTCGGCGCGCCGATCGAGCGGCTGACCGCGACACTGTTCGGGTGAGAGGTAGCCGAGCTTGCCCTTGACCAGGCCCGACCGGGTGCGGCTCCTGTGGGTCCTCGCGCGGGCCACGCCGAAGTCGGTCACCTTCACGTAGCCGAAGCGAGACACCAGGATGTTCTGGGGGCTGACGTCGCGGTGGATGATGCCCAGGCTCTGCCCCGTCAGCGGGTCCACCCGCTCGTGGGCGTGGTGTAGGCCTTCGGCGGCAGACGCCACGATCGCGACGCAGAGCGGGAGGGGCAGCGGCTTGCCGATGCGGAGCGAGTGCGCGAACAAGCGGCCGAGGTGCGGTCCATCGACCAACTCCAGGACCATGAACCACTCGCCGTCGAGCTCGCCGAGATCCAGGACGCTGCAGATGTTGGGATGATGCAGTCGCGCGCCCAGCCGAGCCTCGTCCAAGAACATCGAGACGGCTTCGGAATCGCGGGCCGACGCTGTTAGCATCCGCTTGACCGCGACTTCTCGCGTAAAGCCCTCGGCGCCGACGACGCGGCCGAACCAGACCTCCGCCATGCCGCCCTCAGCGAACTTTTCGAGCAGCTCGTACTGGCCCAGACGGTCGACCATCGCCGAGCATGGTCGCGCGTCGCAGGCCTCTGGCGCAAGCGGGCTCGTGCTCGACAAGCCCGATCGCAGCGCCCACCACTCCCAGCGGCGGGCGCGCGTGAGCCTGCTCCTGGCGTTGGCGTTGGCCACCTTGCCCTACGCCGGTGCGCGTGGCGCTCCGCGGCCCTCGTACCATCGCAGGATCTTCGGCCTTCGCCTGCTGGCTTCGGCGACCGTGACCGACGCATGGGTGCGCGACCAACTCGCGACCGCCAACGATCGCTTCGCCGATGTCGGGATCGGCTTTCAGTTGTTGGGTCGCGAAACCTTGCCTCCGGACTTCGACCGCATCGACAGCCCCGGCGAACGTGATCGCGTCGGCAGGGCCGCCGTCCACAAGGGGGAGATTCTGTGGATCGCGCCCCAGCGCCTGATCGATCTGGACGGCCACAGCAAGCGGCGCGGCGTTCATTGGCGTGATCGCGCGGATCCGCGCGGCGAAGACGTCCGACGGCGCTGGGTCATCGTCGCAGCCGACGCCTTCCCGCTCGTGCTCGCGCACGAACTCGGCCACTTCTTCGGCTTGCCACACGGATCGGAACGGACCTCGTTCATGAACAAGCGTGACGCACCTGGCCGCCCGCTTTGGACCGACCGCCGGCTCACCTCGCGCGAGCGCCGCCGCGTCGTCGCTCGCGCTGCGGCGATGCAGCGCAACGGCCGCCTGCGCCGGCTTCAAGCGGTGAACTGACGCTCGACCAAGCGACGGTAGATGCCGTCCTCGGCCACCAGCGCGTCGTGCGTGCCGAGCTCGGCGACGCGCCCCTCGGAGATGACGGCGACGACGTCGGCGTCACGCACGGTGGACAGACGGTGGGCGATGACGAAGGCGGTGCGTCCGTGCATCAGCCGCTCGAGCGCTTCCTTGACCAGGTGCTCGCTCTCGGCGTCCAGGGCGCTGGTCGCTTCGTCCAGGATCAGAATCCGCGGGTCTGCGACCAGGGCGCGCGCGATCGCGACGCGCTGCTTCTGGCCGCCGGAGAGGCGCACGCCGCGCTCGCCGACCTCGGTGTCGTAGCCGTCGGGGAAGGCGCGGATGAAGCTGTCGGCGTTGGCTGCGACGGCGGCGGCCTCGACCTCCTCGTCACTCGCTTCGCGCCTCGCGTAGCGGATATTCTCGCGGACCGAAGCGGAGAAGAGCGTCGGTTCCTGTGCCACCGCGCCGATTTGCCGACGAAGCCAGCCCGGATCCAGCGAGCGCAGGTCGGCGCCGTCGAGCCGGACGGCGCCTTGTTCGGGATCGTAGAGGCGCGAGAGCAGCGCCCGGATCGTCGATTTGCCGGCACCCGAGGGCCCGACCAGGGCGACGATCTGCCCGGGTTGCGCGTGCAGCGTCAGCCCCTGCAGGACCGGCACGTCGGGCCGCGCCGGGTAGCGGAAATGCACGTCGTCGAAGTCCACGCGTCCGTGTACCTCGGCGAGCCGGGCCCCACCGTGCTGATCGAACTCGGGCTCCCGGTCCAGGAGCGTGAAGATCCGCTCGGCGGCGCCTGTCGCGCGCATGAAGTCCGCCCACAAGCCACCGAGAGCGCCGAGCGAGAACGCCACCGTCAGCGTGTAGAGCACGAAGGAGGTGAGGTCGCCGACGCTCATCACCCCGTCGGTGACCATCCGACCGCCGTACCAGACCACGATGGCGATCGCGACGTAGCCACCGAACTAGCTGCCCGCGGTGAACAGCGACGTCAGCGTGGCGCGATGCCGGGCCAGCCCGAACGCCTCTTCGATCGCGGTGTCGTAGCGCTTGCGCTCGGTGGATTCGCCGTCGTGGCTGCGAACGGTCCGGATCGACGAGATCGACTCCTCGGCCACTTCGTTGGCGCGCGCGTAGGCATCTTGGGCCTTGCGTGCGAGTCGGCGGATCCGGCGACCGTAGTAGACCGAGGCGAAAGCGATCGGCGGCACCACCGCGAGCATCACCGCCGTGAGCTTGGGCGAGGTCCACGCCAGGAACCCGACTCCGCCCACGGCGGTTGCCGCAAAACGCAGCCCCATCGAGACGTTGAGACTCACAGCAGCCTGTAGCACTTGCGCATCCGAGGCGAGACGACTGGTGAGCTCGCCCGTGCGGGTCTGGTCGAAGAAGCCGACCTCCTGCTCCAGAACACGCGCGTACAGACGCTTGCGCAGATCCGAGACGACGCGCTCGCCCGCGACGGTGAACAGCCACGAACGCAGGCCGATCGCGATCGACTGCACGAGGAAGATGCCGATCAGCGCGACGGCTGCCTGATCGACCTTGCCGGGGTCGCGATCGACGAAGGCGCCGTCGAAGATCCAGCGGACCGCCTGTGGGAACGCCAGGCTCGCGCCGCTGCCCACCAACAAGAAGACGGTGCCGATGCCGAGGCGCACCCGCTCGGGCCACGCCAGGCGCACCAGCCTCGCGACGGGGATCCGCCTGGTGCGATGTGCCCAGAGACGCAGGCGCTCGCCGAAGTCGCGCGGTCCTGCAGCGTCTCCGTCGGCGAGCGCGCGCTCGACCTCGGCCCCAGACCGGCTCATCGCGCCCTCCGAACCGACGCTCGGCCTCGATTGCCGTCCGAACGACCCTCGGGTAGAACCGGATGACGAGATGCAGACCACCAGCGGGCCGTCAGCGCGCCCGCACCGACGACGGAGGGCGCGATGCGGACATGGCGGAACGACGGGGGTAAGACGATCGTGTGGCTCGGTGCCGCGCTCGGCCTCGTGGTGGCGGTGGGTTGCTCGGACGAAAGCTCGGGCGACACGTCGACGGCTCCCTCGCAGTACGTCGACGTCCACTTCGAGGACGCAGGCGTGTTCCTGCCGCCGAAGCCGACCGTCTCGCTCTGCAATCCCTGCAACGCGACCCTGCAGTGCAACGGCAGCGACGACAAGGACGCCCATTGCGTCGACTATGGCGACATGGGCGCGTTCTGCGGCGCCGGATGCACCAGCGACAGCGACTGCACGGAAGGCTACCGCTGCGGCGACGTCAAGAGCGTCGAGGGCGAGGCCGTCAAGCAATGCGTCCGCAAGGGCGAAGGAGCGGCCTCGTTCGGCGAGTGCCCGTGCTCGGCGTGGGCCGCGGCCAAGGCGCTCTCGACGCGCTGCATCGCCGAGTTCCAGATCAACGCGGCAGAGAAGTCGTTCTGCGCCGGCGCCCGCTACTGCCGCGAGGACGGCCTGACCGAGTGCGCTGCCACGGCACCGACGACCGAGAAGTGCGACGGCTTCGACAACGACTGCGACGGCGAGACCGACGAGGACACCTGCGACGACGCACCGCTCTGCCAGGTCGGGAGCTGCCACGTCGCGCTCGGCTGCCAGTACGCTTCGGCGCCCGGCGCGTGCAACGACGGCAACGCCTGCACCGACAAGGATGCCTGCAAGAACGGCGCCTGCACCGGCGGCGCGATCGACTGCGACGACGGCGATCCGTGCACGCTCGACGGCTGCGACAAGGGCAGCGGCTGCACGCACAGCTTCGCTTCCGGCGCACCCTGCGACGACGGCGAGGCCTGCACCGTGGGCGACGCATGCGCCGACGGCAAATGCGTCGCGGGCGGCCCCAAGGACTGCAATGACGGCAATCCCTGCACCAAGGACGTCTGCCACAAGGCTTCGGGCGACTGCATCAACGACAGCGCGATCACCGACCCCTGCGACGACGGAGACGCCTGCACCGAGGGCGACGCCTGCAAGGACGGCGCCTGTGTCTCGGGCGCGGCCAAGAGCTGCGACGACGGCAACAAGTGCACCGACGACAGCTGCAAGAGCGAGAGCGGCTGCGTGAACCTGCCCAACAGCGTCACGCCCTGCGACTGAGCTCGGACGTTCGACGCTGGGCGGCCGACTCGCTGCTCAGCGTCGACGTTCGCGCAAGAGCAACAACTCCACGCCGACGCCGCCCTGGTCGTATTGCAACACGCGACGCCCGCGCAGCCCCGCTTCGTGCGCGCGACCCGAGCCGTCGAAGACCGCGACGAGGCCGAGATCCCGGCGAGACCGCAGCGCAGCGGCGATGCGGCGGAGGCTGACGTAGGCGTCCTCGTCGGTTCGCTTGCCCCAAGGCAGATTCGTGATCACGTCGGCACCGGGGGGCGCCTGGGCGATGGCCTCCGCGGCATCGCGGGTCTCGATCTGCATCGGTGCGAGCGCCGCGCAGCCGGCCTCGGCCGCCAGCAGCTGTTGCGTGGCGGCGTTGGCGCGCGCGGCGCGGACGGCCGCAGCATCGCGGTCGGTGGCGAGGTAGCGCATCCCCGCGGCGTCGGCAGGCTCGAGGGGCGCGACCGCGGCGGCGGCTTCGAGCCAGTCGCGGCCTGCGCGGGTGGCGGCGAGCGCCAACGTCCCGATGCGGCGCGGCGGCAGGCCTGCCTGCAGCGCCCGCGCCTCGAGCGGCAGCGTTCCGGCGCCACAGCACGGGTCGAGCAGGTG
>JBEARB010000248.1:0-17194 GCA_041163625.1 Pseudomonadota bacterium
GCCGGGTCGACGCCGTCGCTCGACGGCGCCTGGATGACCCCCGAGGAGCCAGCGCTGCCGCTGCCGCTGCCGCTCGTGGCGCCGCTGTCCCTGCCGCTGCCGGTCGAGGCGCCGCTGCCACTGCCGCTATCGCCGCTGCTGCCGCTGCTGCCGCTGCTGCCGTTATCGCCGTCGCCGCTGCTGCCGCCGCTGCCGCTGCCGCTGCTGCCGCTATCGCTGCCGCCGCCCGTGTCCTTGCCGGCGCTGTCGCTGCCGCCGCCCGTCGAGGCCGCGCCGCTGCTGCTGCTGCCGCCGCTGTTCGCGGTCGCCGTACCGGTCCGGCTGCGCGACGGCGCGGTGTCGGCAGGCGCCGAGGCGGTCCGTACGCACTGCGCCGTCCAGTTGTGGTCGTAGGTCTTGCGGACCTCTTCCTCGTAGTAGGGGCGGCCGTCGCTGCCGAGCTTTTTGAGCTTGCGCTTGAACAGCTTCTCCTGCGTGTCCACGGCCGCGCCGACGACGGCGTCACAGCCGTAGCGCGCGGCGAAGCGCTTGAGCTGCTCGAGCGCGGCGCTCTTGTCGGCGGTCGCCTCGTTGCTGGTGAGCTTGAGCCTGAGGGTGCCGAGCAGCACCGTCGGCTGCGCCAGGCCGTCGGCCGAGTCCGCTGCCGTCACCGGGGTGCCCAGGGGCAGCGCGCGGTGTTTGGGCGCTCCAGCGGCACGCTCGAGCTCGACACCGCCACAGCCGGCGAGCAGCAGCGCGAAAACAGCGGCGAACAGCCAGCGGCCTGCGCGCGGCGCCGGGGCGTGGGAGGCGAGAGTGCAAGGTGCGCGGGTCATGTCCGATCCTTCCTCGAGTCGAGCGCTGCCGCGAGGTTGCGGGCCGGGAGGATGGATCGCGGTCGGGGTCGCGTCAATGCCGAGGCGAGCCTGCTGGCAAGGCGAATCGGTCACCGAGCAGGAACGCGAGCACTTCGCGGGAGAACGCCGAGCCGTCGTGGGGCAGGGCGGCCGAAGCACACGCGGCCGCGACGCGGGCCTCGCCGAGGCGCTCGCGTCGCCGCTGGTAGAGCGACGCGACCTGCTCGCTCTCGAACTCGGGGTGGCCTTGCACGCCCACCGCCGCTCCGCCCGCAGGCAGCCCGCTCAGCACGTAGGCCTGCAGGGGCGATGCCTCGCCGCGTAGCAGGAGGCGGGCGCCGGGGGGCAGGGCGCGGATCTCGTCCTGGTGGCTCTCCAGCAGGTGCACCGGAGCCGCGGCGGTCGCGCTGGCGAAGGTGGTCGGATCCCGGCGCGCCCCGCCCGGCGGGAGGACCAGCTCGCGGCGCAATCCGACGCGCCCGACCTCCCAATCCGCCGCGCGACCGACGGCGGCGCCGAGGGCGTGGGCAAGCAACTGATGACCGAAGCAGATGCCGTAGATTCGGGCCCCGCGCGCGAGCGCTTCCGGCAGCCAGGCCCGCAACGCCTGCACCCAAGGCTCCTCGCTGTCCGGGTCGGTCGCGCTACCGGTGGTGACGTAGAGGTCGGCGTCGTCATCGTGCGCCGGCAACTCGCCGCCGTAGACGTCGCAGACGCGAATCGTCGGCTGCCACTCCAACGCTGCTGCCGTCTGGCGCAGATGCTTCGCCACCCGCTCTTCGGTGTCGCCGAAGCGGCTGCGGTCGGGCTCTGGCACGAAGTCGCAGCGCAGGATGCAGAAGACGGGGGTGGTGGGCAGGTGCATGGGGCTCCGCGGGGGCGCCGGCCCGTTCGTCGGCCGCCGCGCGACTCGACGCTACCGTCCCGCGGCCGAGCCCGCTACAATCCCGGCCCTCGGGCGCCCCCGCGCCCCGGAGATGCACCATGCTCGACCATCCGATCACCGCCCGGTCCGGCCTCGACCCGGCTTCCCTGCTGCACCTCTACGGCGACGCCCGGGTCGCTCCGCCGGCATTGACGCCGCGGGCGACCTACGCTGCGCGCCGCGAGCGACTGCGCACGCTCGTCGGCGACGACGCCGTCGTGGTGGTGGCCGGCGCCGGCATGGTCGGCCGCAACGGCGATGTCGAGCACGACTTTCGCCAATCGAGCGATTTTCTGTTCCTCACCGGCTTCGACGAGCCAGACGCCGTCGCGGTGATCCGGGCGGGTGCCACGCCGACGTTCGCGCTCTTCGTGCGACCGCGCGACCCCGCCGCAGAGACGTGGACCGGTCGCCGCGCCGGCCTCGAGGGCGCCCGAGCCGATTACGCCGCGGACGTCGCCTTCGACGTGGCCGAACTCGACAAGCACCTGCCGGCGCTCTTCGAAGGCGCGGGTACGGTGTATTGGACCCTGGGGCAGCACGACGCGCTCGATCGCTCGGTGATTCGGGCCTCGCAGCAGCATTGGCGCGCGCCGCGGGGGCACGCGCGCGGACCCGATTGTCTGGTCGACCTGCGCGCCGTTCTCACCGAGATTCGGCTCCGCAAGGCGCCGGAGGAAGTCGCGGCGCTCCGAGCGGCCGGTCGACTCTCGGCCGAGGGCCACCACGAGGCCATGCGCGTCGCGGCGCCGGGGCGTTGGGAGTACCAGATCCAGGCCGCGATGGAGCTGGTCTTCCGCCTGGGCGGCTCGCCCCGCAACGGCTACCCCAGCATCGTCGCTGGCGGCGACAACGCCACGATCCTGCACTACAACACGAATCGAATGCGGGTGCCCGAGGGGGGCTTGGTGCTCGTCGACGCCGGCGCCGAGGTCGGCTACCACACCGCCGACATCACCCGCACGTTCCCCGCGTCGGGGCGTTTTTCGCCGGAGCAGCGCGCGGTCTACGACATCGTGCTCGCGGCCGAGATCGCCGGCATCGAGGCCACCATCGCGGGTCGACCGTACCAGCACGCGCACGACGTCGGGCTGCGCATCCTCACCGCCGGTCTCGTCGACCTCGGGGTGTTGAAGGGTGAGGTCGAGACGTTGATCGAGACCGAAGCGTACAAGCCCTATTTCATGCACCGCACCGGCCACTGGCTCGGCATGGACGTACACGACGTCGGCGTCTACAGCGCCGCCGGCGGCCCGCGCGCGCTCGAGGTCGGCATGGTCACCACGGTGGAGCCGGGCCTGTACTTCGGCACCGACGACGAGACCGTACCCGCCGCGCTGCGGGGCATCGGTATCCGGATCGAGGACGACGTCCTGGTCACCGACGGCGGCAACGAGGTGCTGACCGCCGATTGCGTCAAGGAGCCCGCCGCCGTCGAGGCGATGTGCAGCGAGGCGCCGCGGTGGATCGCGAGCCAGCTGCTCGGCTGAGTTCGGCCGCCCCGCGACCGGGCTGGTCGACCGCCGCGCTGGCTGCAGTCGCGGTGGGCCTGCTCTACGGGCCGAGCCTGCTGCACGGCTTGGTCTGGGACGACCACGTCGCGCTCGAGGCCAACGCCGCCCTCGCCGAGGGGCGCGTCGGTGAGTGGTTCAGCGCGCCCTTCTGGGGGGAAGCCGAGCGCGAACGGGTCGCCACCTGGCGTCCGCTGGTAACGGTGGGCTGGGGCGTAGAGCGCGCGTTGGCCGACGCGCTCGGGCTGGCGGTGGCGTGGATGCACCACCTCGGCAACCTGCTCGCGCTGTGGGCGCTGCTGCTGTCGACCGGTGCGCTGGCCCGAGCGCTGGCGCTGGGGCGTGGCGCGCAGGTCGCGGCGATGGTCTTGCTGCTCTGCCATCCGTTGCTGGTCGAGCCGGTGTGCTGGATCGTCGGTCGCGCGGACCTGCTGGCCGCTGCCGCCGGGGCGTGGGCGCTGACCTTCGCGATACGGGCGCAGCCGCTCGCCGCCACGCTCGCCTTCGCCGTCGCGTTGCTGTGCAAGGAGTCGGCGCTGACGTTGTTGCTGCCACTGGCGCTGCTGGCCTCGCGCCCGCTCTCCGGTCTCCCGCTGCGGGGGCGCTTGTTCGGGTCGCTGGCCGTCGCCGCGGGACTGTGGTTCGTCGCCCGCTGGGCCGTGCTCGGGACGCTCGTGGGCCCCGCGCCCACGGCGGTGGAGAACCCGCTGGTCGCGCTCGCCGGGGTCGAGCGTCTGCTCGCCTCGGTGCAGGTCGCGGGCCTCGGGGCGTGGGCCGTGCTCGGGCCGGGGGCCGGCCAGGCCGATTGGGGGCTCGGGGCGCTGCCGGTGGCGGCCGACGGGCTCGCACTCGGGGCGCTCGCCGCGGCGGTGCTGGCGGTCGTCGCGGCCATCGCGGTCGGCGGCACCTTGCGCCTGCTCGCGTGCGCCGCTGTGGCGCCGGCGTTGCTCTTCGCGCAGCCGGTCTTGGCGCTCCCGGCGGCACACGCGGACCGGCTCTGGACTCCGACCCTGGTCGCCGCGGTCCTGGCCGTCGTCGCGCTCGGCGAGGCCTGGCTGCGGGGGCGGCAGCGGCATCGCTGGGTCCTCGCCGCGCTGCTGGTGTCGCTCCCCGCGCTCGCCGGGGCCGCCACCGTCGTCGCTCGCCTGCCGGATTGGCGCGACGACGCGGCCCTGTTCGAGTCGGTCCTGCGGCGCGCGCCGCACAGCTACCGGGGCTTGGTCAACGCGGCCGGCCACGACGTCCAGGGCGGCCGCCTCGAGCGCGCCGCCGCACGCCTCGCCCAGGCCGTCGCCGCGGCGCCGGACGCGCTCTTCGGCCACGTGGCGCAGGCGCGCTCGGCGATCGCGGCGGGGGATCGCGCGACCGCCGAGGCGGCCTTGGCGCGCGTCGCCGCCCTCGGCGGTGCCGGCGCCGAGGAGGCCGAGTTGCGATGTGCGTTCGCGGTGCGTTTCGGCGTCGACGACGCGCTCGCGCGCTGTGCCCTCGCGACCGGCGCGCGGCGGCCGAAGCCGCTGGCCTGGATGTGGCAGGCGCTCGCGCTCGACGCCGCCGGTCGTCGTGACGACGCCGAGGCGGCGTTTGCCGCGGCGAGCCGTGCCGCCGCGCCGGCCGATCCGCCGCCGGTGGTCTGGCGCAACTACGGCGTCTTCCGCGCCCGCCACGGCGACCTGGACGGCGCGGAGACGCTGTTGCGTCACGCGCTGGCGCTCGGGGACCCCGGCGCCGCCGAGCCCCTCGCGGCGCTGGCGCGACTGCGCGCCCGCGCAACCGCGACGCCCCCGGAGTGACGCATCGAAGGGGAGTAGATTCTTGACGGCCGTCCGGGCCGTGGGAGTCTCCGTCGGGGAGTTTCGCGGAGGCGGCGATGGGGAGCGACACGCAGGCGCCGGAGCAGCGACGGGTCGGTCGTTTCGTGCTCGGCGATCGGATCGCCTCCGGTGGCATGGCCACCGTCTTCGCCGCCCACGCCGAGATGCCGAGCGACCCGCTTGCCGGCCGCGAACTCGCGATCAAGATCCTCCACGAGCACCTCGCCGAGGACGACGATTTCATCCGCATGTTCCGCGACGAGGGGCGGCTCGCCAGCCGCCTCGAGCACCCGAACATCGTGCGTGTGCACGAGGTCGGCGAGCACGAGGGCACGCATTTCCTGGTGATGGACCGTATCAACGGTCGCAACCTCGCCCATGTCCTCGAGTCGCTCGGCGCGGTGCGCAAGCAGGTCGACCGGGCGCAGGCGTTCGCGATCCTGCGGGCCAACCTGCAGGCGCTGGTCTACGTGCACGAGCTGCAGGGCCGGGACGGCCGCTCGCTCGGCTTGGTCCACCGCGACATCAGCCCGCACAACATCCTGATCTCGGACGACGAGCGCGTGCTGCTCACCGATTTCGGCATCGCCCGCGGCGAGCATCGCAGCGACCGCACCCGCACCGGCACGATCAAGGGCAAGCTGCACTACATGGCGCCGGAGCAGGCGCGTGGCGCCCGGGTCGACGCACGGTCGGATCTCTACTCGCTCGGCGTCGTGGCCTACGAGCTCTTCACCAATCGCGTGCTGCTCGGCTCCGAGGCGACCTTCGCACTGCAGCAGCGGGTCGCCACCGGGCGCATCGAGCTCGACGCCGACGCGATGAAGAAGCTCCCCGCGGACCTCGCCGCTTGGCTGGCCCGCGCGCTCGACCCCGAGCGCGACGCGCGCTTCCAGAGCGCGGCCGAGATGCTGCAGGCGCTCGATTCCACCCGCGCCGCGAGCAACGCCCGGCTGAAGGTGGGCGCCCTGCGTCGGCTGATCGACCAGGCGCTCGCGCACGAGGCCGCACGGGCCAAGGTTCCGCAGCCGCAGCTGCTCTTCGCCGAGAGCGATCTGGAGACGCCACGCAAGAGCGAGCCGTCGGTGCCGCTGCCCGAGGGCATGGTGTTGACGCCACAGCGTCCGATCAGCGGGGTGTTCGCGCGCCAATCCGAGGTCAAGCGCCGCGTCGACCGCGCCAAGGCGCTTCCGAAGGTGCAGGCCGAGCCTGCTGCCGCGTCGGAGAGCGACGCCGACGTCGTCCCGTTGCGGCCGCGCCGCCGCGGCAGCGCCGTTGCCCGCAACAGCGTCCGCGACGCCGAAGCTGCCGCCCGCCGGGCGTCGCGCAGCGCCGTCCCCCGCGTGGCCGACCACGACGCCGACGCGGTCGAGAAGTCCCGGGTCATCGCGCTGCAGGCCGCCGGTGTCGCACCGGACGACCCCGATATCCGCCCCGCAACGGCCGCCGAGGTCGAGTCCGATCCGGCGCAGCACGCCAAGATTACCCAGCTTCGCGTCGAGAAAGAGCGCCGGATCGCCGTCGCCGGCATCGTGGCCTGGAGCTGCGTCGCGATGTTGCTCTTCTCGACCTTGCTCGAGGTCTGGGACGCCCGCCTCGAGCTGCCGCAGGTCGACGAGCAGTCCTTCGTCGAGCTGCGCGAGGGCTTGGTCCAACGCGTCCTCGGTGTGGGGGCGACGCAGGCGCCCGACCGCGCCGCCGGGCCCGAGACGGCTTCCGTCGAACGTGGGCCCGATGGCCACGCCGACGCCCGCCCGGGCACGGCCGCGAGCAAGCCGCATCCGCGACTGCGCGAGCTCCCGGCCCCGGTCGAGGTGCGCAACGACCGGTTCTTGCCGCGGGGGGTGGATCCGCCCGCCGGTGCCGCCCCGCCCGCTCGCTAGGCTCTCTTTACGCGCTGCACGCTCTGGGCTAGTTTCCGCGGCCCCAGAGCGCGCCCCTTCACGCGCGCACGGAGAGTCCGAGCATGAGCGACGAGAAGCAGAACGAGCTCGAGAACCCGCCCGCGGACGCGGCGACCACCGGCGACGCCGACGAGCGCTCCGAAGAGGACGACGGTCGCGAGGCCATCGAGGCGTTGCTCTCGCTCTCGCCGCGCCTGTTCGGCCGGATGTGCCGTGGCATCCCGATGCGGACCTTCCTGGCCGAGCTCTCGCGCCTGGACCGCGCCGTCTACTTCCGCCACTTCAAGGGCTACCGCGCCGTGAAGATCACCTCGAAGCACCTCGAGGAGGTCTTCAAGAAGGAGTTCGCGAAGGGCAACGGCCTGCTCGCGCAGCTCGCGATCTACAACTGGGACGAGACGCAGTTCCGCCTCTACGGCGACCTGCAGAAGCACGTCAAGGCGATCAACGAGGACGTCGAGGCCATCGAGCGGATCACCGACGAAGAGGCCAACCCGATCTTCGACGACCTCGAGTCGCATTACGACCGCCGCGACGTCGCCGTCGCCGCGATCATCAACGGCGTCCGCGTCAGCGCCGAGTACAAGCAGGCCCGCTGGGGCGATCTGCTGCAGGGCTAGCCCGCCGCGCACTCTCGCCGGGTCCTGGACCCGTGCCCCGGTGAGCCGCCGCGATCCCCGCTTCACTCTTCCGATCGAGCCGCTGCGTCGTGCGTGCTGCGTTCATGCCGCTGTTGCTGGTGCGCTGTTGCCGGTGCGCTGTTGCCGGTGCGCTGTGGTCGCCGGTTTGCAGCGCTCGCCAAATGACCGTATACTTTCGACGCGAAGCATCTTCGCGTGGAGAGACATGTTTTCGATTCGGCAACTTGGCGTCGTGTTCTCGATCAGCGTGGTCCTCGTCGCGGCGATGGTGGCGCCGGTGTGGGCGGCACCGTCGGGTGGTGAGGTCCTCCTGCTCGGCTCGAGTTCGGTCTTCGGTGCCTTCGGTCATCGGGTCGAGCGAGAGCTCGAGGCACGCGGTCTGGACGTCACCGTGCACGGGCGCAGCAGCAGTGGCTTCGCGCGCCCGGACTTCTTCGATTGGCAGGCCAAGGCGCGCGCCATCCCGATCGGGCGCAACACGCGCGCCGCCATCGTCTACCTCGGCGGGAACGACGCCCAAGGCTTCCGGCTCCGAAACGACGCCGAGCGCCGGCGCTACAAAGGGCGTGACCGGTGGCTGCGCTGGAAGCACCGCAACTGGGCACGAGCCTATGCGGATCGGGTCGCCGCGCTCGGACGCCTGCTCTGCCAACGCGGGCTGCGTCGGGTGGTCTTCGTCACGCCCGCGGACGTGCGAGACCCTTGGCTACGCGGCCGACTCACACGGATTCGCAAGGCGATCACGCGTGGCGCACGGCGGGCCCGATGTGCTCGCGTCGTCAGCGCCGCGGGCGACGTCGCAGCCCTGGCCGGCGATGCGCGTCGGCCCCGTGCCAAGCGGCTGCGCGGACCCGACGGTGCGCACATGACCCGCCTGGGCGCAGACCGGCTGTGGAAGCGAATCGGCAAGCGGCTGGTCTCGGCGCTCGGCGTCCGGCCTCGCAAGGGTCGGCGCCCCGTACGCGGCCACCGCACCGCCTCACTTTGACCGAGCTCTCGCCTTGCCGGCGTGGGCCGCCCAACGCGCCAGCCACCAGCCGTGCAGCGGCGCCCAGGTCGACGCCCAGCCGTGCCGGCCGCCCTTGACCACACGGTGCTCGACCCGCAGCCGCCGCTTGCGCATCGCGCGTAGCAGGCGCTCGCCACCCTCTCGGAATTTGCGGGCCTCGCGGTCGCCCCACGCGAGGAGAAAGCGGGTCCCCGCGCCGGCGCCGGCGCGCACGCGGTCGATCGGGTTGATCCGGGCGAGGATCGGCGACGGGGCCTTCGGGCCGAGCACGTTGCGGTAGACCTTGCGCTTGGGGGCATCCGCCACCGCGATGGCCAGGTCGGTCGCCGACAGGGCCGCCACGAAGCCGAAGCGCCGCGGGTGCTGCAGCGCCAGCGAGAGCGCCCCGAATCCGCCCATCGACGCCCCGACGATCCCGTGGACGGCGCCGTCGGGGGCGAGGGGATGGCGGGCCGCGGCCGCGTCGAGCAGGGCGACGACCAGCCGCCCGTAGGGGTGGGCGCCGTCGGCCCAATCGGCCCAATAGCCGTCGCCTCCGTCCGGCAGCAGCAGCAGCGTCGGGGGCAGCGCACCGGAGCGCATCGCCGCGACCAAACGCGGGACGACGTCGGTGGCGGCGAGCCAGGACCGCGCGCTCCCGCCTAGGCCGTGCAAGAGCACCAGGACGCGCCACGGGCCAGGAGGCGCCGCTGGCGGCAGCACGGCCAACGCCTGCATCGCTTGGCCCGAATCGGTGTCGTGCGCGACGAGCCATGCCGTCTCGGCGCCGCCGACCTCGGTCGCCGCGACCGGCAGTGGCGCCGGCTCCGGCGATGCCTGGGGGAGCGCCGCGCACCACGTCGGCCAACTCAACGCGAACGCGAGCACGAGCGGCCGCAGCGCGGCGGGCGAACGAACGGGCATCAGGCTCCGGCTTGGAAGGATTGGATCAGCGAACGGAGCTGTGCCATGTCCTTCGGCCCGCAGCCGGGGGAGATCCGCATGTCGTACGAGAGCGGCACGTCTTCGCCGTCCCGCTCGCGCACGCGCACGACTTCGGCGGGGATCTGGAAGGGCTTCTTGCCGCCTGCCGGGTCGGGGAAGAGGATCGTCAGGCGTTGGTACAGCTTCAGTTCACCGGGCGACACGATGCGCAGCTTGCTCTCGGCGAGGCGCAGCACGCGCCCATCGGCCTTCTTGCGGCCGATGACCACCTGCACGGCGATATCACAGCGCACTGCGATGTCGACGGAGAACACCTCGGCGATGCGCTTGAGCGCCTCGGACGGCTCGCGCGTGTCGACGCGCTCCATGAGGGAGTCGAGCGTCGGCGCCGGGGCCGGCTCCTCTTCCTCCCCGATGGCGATGGGGGTCGGAGCCTTGAGCGGCAGTGAGAGCGTCTCGGCGACCGTCATGCGCCGCCCGCGACCCGGGCTCTCGGGGCGCGCCGCCGCCTTGGGCGCCGGGAGGTCGAGCTCGAGCGTCGGCCCCGGTTCGGATTGCCCGGCGACCTGTGCCATCGTCGGCGCGCGGTTGTCGTTGCCGAGCTGCACCGGATCGGCGAACGGGATCTCGAGCGGGACGGTATTCACGACGATGGGCTCGTCTGCGTCGAAGCCGTCGGTGTCGATGATCGCACGCTCGAACTCGATGGCGTCGTCGATCTTCGCCATCAGCTGCGAGACTTCTTCGGTCGAGAGCTCACCGGTCTCGAATGCGACCGTCGGCACCTCCGCGTCGTCGGCGATGGCGTCGAGCAGCTGCGTCGGCTCCGGCTCTTCGTCGTCGTCGTAGTCGCCGATCAGCGACGGACCCGTCTCGAACATCGTCGCCGGCGGCCCGCTCTCGCTCAGCGCCGCGCGGGATGGCATGCGCGGCTGTTCGACGGCTCGCAGGGCCTCACGGAAGGCAGCATCCAAGCCGCCGCCGCCGACGAAACTCGCGGCGACGTCGCTGTTGATGGTGCGCTCGGCGACGTCGGCGAGGTCGAACTCGTCGTCGTCGAGGTCCATGTCCCCGGCGACCCAGGCCGCTGAGCTCGCCGGTATCGTCTCGCGCGGCGGACGCCGACCGACGCTGGGCGAGGTCGAGGTGCCCACATGGCGACGCTCGGGCGAGGTCGAGGTCCCGACGTGCGGCGTGGACTCCGAAGCGGATCGCCGCACCGCCGCGAGTCGCTGCCGGTCGATGACCTGCGAGGGAAGGTCGAGGTCGTCGGTCTGCGCCTGCGGGAGCGACGGCGTCGTCGCGCTGTAGCTCGGCACCGCCCGCGTGCCCGGATCCGGCACGTGATAGACGAAGCGCTTGACCGTCGGCTGCTCGCGGCTCTGGCCGATGTGCACCGATCCACCACGGGCGATCGCCCACGACTCGATGAAATCACGCAACCGGCTGGCCGAGCAGGTCGTCCCGATCCGCAGCAGGTCGATGGTCGCGCGCCGCTCGCCCCAGCCGGTGTCCTCGATGTCGACGCAGATCCCGTCGATGGTCACGGCCTCTTCTTCGGTCTCGCCCTCGACGCGGAAGGCGATGTCCGAGCCGGATTCCGGCAAGCGCAGCGCGGTGAGCACAGCGGATTGGCCGTTCATCTCGATGAGCGTGCCGATGGTGCGCTCGGCGCCCCACTCCACCGTGACGGTCGTGTCGATCGTGTCGATGACGCTCACGTCGCCCCCCGCTATCCGCCGCAGTAGCCGGCGGTGGCGCTGCCGAAGAGCTTGCTGCAGCCCTCGGTCACGCCGTCACAGGCAGGGGCGCCGCCGCCTTGGCGGCAGATCTTTCGGCAGTAGCCGTCCTGTCCGGAGGAGAGTCCGACGCAGGCGTAGCCGGCCACACACGCGGCGTAGTCGTCGCAGGGGTCGCCTGCCGCAACGCTACCGGCCGGCAGGCAGCCAAAGCCCTTGGGCGTCCCGTAGCAGCCGGTGCCGGCTTGCTTGCAGTCCTGCGCGAGCGGATCGCACGGGGTCAACTCGTCGCCGCCCATGTCGCAGACCTTGCCCTTGGAGTCCTGTAGTTGGTTGCAGGACTGCGAGCTGCAGTGCAGGTCGCTGGTGCAGAAATTCGCGCAGCGCGACTTGCCGGTCTGGCCCTTCACGCAGATGCCGACCGTGCAGCCCTTGCCGTCTTCGCAGTCTTCACCGAGCCCGTGCTCGCCGCTGGTCGTGCACGTGATGAGGTTGCCCTCGTACACGCAGTGCTGGCCCTCGGGGCAGCCGGTGTTCTTGCCGCTGTTCTTGATCGGATGGCAGGCGATCGAGCTGCCGGTGTCGGCGCTGCCGCCGGTGTCCGCGGCGGTGGTGTCGCTGCCGCTGGCACTGTCGGCGCCGCTCGCATCGGCGGCGGAGGAGTCCTGCGCGGTGCCGGTGCCGCTGCTGCCGTCCTCGCTGCCGCAGCCGGCGAGCGAGCAACAGAGCACCACACCGAGGAGGATCGCTGGGGTTCGGAACATCCGGGCTCCTGTGAAGGGCGCGCGTGCGCGAAGAAATGTGTATCACGCTCGCCGTGACGGTTCAAAAGCGTGCCCCGAAATGGGCGGCGCCGTGCAAGAGCGTGCCGCCGTGGTCCAGATCCCCGACCGGGTCGTTGGGGTCTCGCTTGTAGATTGCGCGTCTCGGAAGCATCTGGAATTGCGCGCCGAATCGGACGAAGAACGCGTGCCGGACGCTCGGTCCGTGGGCATGTGCGACGCGCCCTCCGAAGCCGACCTCGCCACCGAACCCGATAGCATGGACGTCGTTGTCGAGCTGGCTCGTCAGACCAACCGCATACGGCGCCGGGCTCGGTCGATACGAATAGCCGGCCCGCCAAATCAACCAAGGCAGCGGCTGCGACTCGACGGCGAGCGAGGGCGAGGCGATGTCGGAAAAGCCGGTGGGCGCGTCCGAGCGACCGTCGACGTCCGCGATCGCGCCGAGCCCCAGGCGGTCGACGACGCCGCCGCCGGTGTCGATGGCCAGCGTCGGCGAGGGATCCGGTGCGCCCTGCCAGAGCGCGACGCGCACCGCCAGCGCGACCAACCAGCGGCCGTCGTCGCTCCGCCAAGAGCCGCCGATCTCCAGCGTCGTCGGCGAGTAGAGGGTGTTCTGCGCGACCAGCAGGTTCGCTTCGGCGACGTCGCCGAGTGCCAGCCTCGACGGGATCCGGTAGCGCAGCGAGACCTCCTGCCGGACGCCGACACCGAAGCGCAGGCCGGCGCCCGGACGCACCATCACGCCCGCGGTCAGCCGCGCGGTCGGCTGCAGCGAGACCTGCACCGAGGCCGGGTCGAGCTTGTGGGTCACCGGTTCGAGCTCGAGATCCAGAGCGCTGCCGAGCGCTGCGAGCACCTGCACGCCCAAGCCGACGCTCAGCCAATCGGTCGCCCGGACGCCCACGGCGAGCAGCACGCTGAGGCGATCCGGCAGGCTCTCGTAGAGCACGTAATGGGGCTGCGCGGCGTCGGGGCCCGAGAGCCGAATCAGCCGATTGGCCGGCAGCGTCAGCAGCGCCCCGAAGGCCAGGCGCCCGCCCAGGACGCGGTCGTGGCGCGCGTTCCAGCCGAGCTGGACGTGGCCGCCGTCCTTGGGCAGCAGCGGCGCGTGGCGGGCCGAGGCTCCACCAGCGCTGGCAGCGCAGCGGTCGGCCGGGCCGGAGCAGACGGGACGGGAGAGGTGGATGTCCAGGCCCATCTTCGTCGCACCGAAGCCGATCTCCATGCTACCGGTCGGGGCGTCGTGCAGCGCGGCCGGGTTGTAGAAGGTCGCGGCCGGGCCTTCGGCGGCTGCCGCCAGCGCGCCGACCATCGCGACGCCGCGCGGGTCGGCCCCGAAGAGCTCGAAGACGCTGGCCTCGCCGCGCGCACCGGGCACCAGCGCGGCGGCCACGAGGATCCAGCCGGCGAGTGCGCGCGGGGAGCGTCGGCGCCCGTTCACGGTGCACCGCACGGGTCGGAGCCCAGGGCCAAGAGCGCGTCGCCCAGCGCGGCGAGGGCGCCACTGCCGAAGAGGTCGCGAACCTCCGGCAACGCCAGCCGCGCGCGCGCCGGCACCAACGCCGTCTTGGCGAGCACGCCGAGCGCCTCGATCGCCGCCGGGCTGACGGCCAGGCCGTTGGCGGCGTTGTGGAGCGTCTCGAGCAGCGGCGCGACCGGCAGCGCCAGCTTGGTGCCCGGCGTGGTCGGCGGTGTCGCCGGGGCGAGCAGAACGTCGACCAGCCAGCCGAGGATCGCGCCGTCGGGGTCGGTCTGCACGGCGCAGCCGCAGAGCGCGGCGAGGTCCGCGATGCGCTCGGCCGACGCGACGCCGTCTGGGGTGCGGGTGACCGCATCGAAGAGATCGACCACGCCGGCAAGGGTGACGCTGATCTCGTCGCTGAGACCGGCCGCCGCCACCAGCGTCGAGCGCAGCGGGTCGGGGTCGAAATTCGGCAGCGACATCGAGCGCAACGCGTTGCCGAGCAGCCCGACGAGCGCGGCGCGCGTGGTCGCGTCCTGATTCTGGGTCAGCGCCGCCAGCAGCGCGTCGGCCGCCGCGGGCTCGAGCAGCACGCCGAGGCCGCTCGCCAAGCGCGGATCGGCCGCCAACGTCGCCAAATAGCGCATCGCCCGCTCGTCGCCGCAGCGCGCGACCACGTCTCCCAGGCGCAGCAGCGTGGCCTCGGCGGCGGGCGTCTCGACGATCAGCGGATCGAGCAGGCGCGTCATCAACGCGTGCACGTCGGGATGGTCGAACGCCGCGAGCGCGACGCCGACCTCGCCGAGTGTGCCGACGGAAAGCTCGGCCAAGACGTCGAGCAACACGCGGGTCAGGGCGCGCAGCACCTCGGCGTCGAGGTCGTCCCGCAGCAACGCGCCGGTGGCGTCGAGCCGGCCCTGGTCGATCCAGGCGACCAACGGCTCGGTGCGGTCCGCCAGGGTCGGGCAGGACGTCGTGGGCGGTCCGTCGGGGGCCTGTGCGTCGCCGGCCCCGCACCCCGCGACGGGCGACGCCCACGCCACTACGCACAGCCAGCGGACGAACCAAGTACGCCAATCGCGGCAGCGCGTGAACAAGCGGGCCTCAGTGCGCGCCACCGGCGGGGCCGGAGAGCGGGGCATCGCTCGAGCGGAGCGTGCGGACCAGCAGCGTGGCGCTCGGTTCGACCGCGCGCTGGGCGGCTTCTTTGACGCGGTCGGCGAAGACCCATGTCTCGGTCCCGTTGGTGTCGACCGCGGCATAGAGCGCGGGCCAGCCGCCGAGGCGCAACACGGGCGTCTCCGCAGGGGCGTCCGCAACGCGGCGCAGGCGTTCGAGCGGGAGCAAGCCCGTCTTGGTCTTCAGCGGCAGCTCGCCGTGCCGCGCCGCCATCTCGCCGCCCGGCAGCGAGAGGTGCATCACGCCTTCGGCGACGCGCCCGACGCGCACACGCCCGTGCAGCAGGCGCGACACCAGCGCGAGTTCCACGGGATCGACGCCCTGCTCGAGCGCGACGGCGCGATCCAGTCCGCGCACTGCGGCGCGCAGCGGGCGCGGGGTCGGGCCGCTCCGGAGCTGCGTGCCGTCTTGGACGGCGCCGAGCCGCTCGACCAGCGCCCGCATCGTCGACGAGGTCGCCTGCGCGTCGCGCGAGGCCACGACCACGCCGGCGGTCGCGTCCTCACCGATCAGCCAGCCGAGCGCGGCGTCGTAGGCGTCGTCGAGCGCGTGCACCGTCCAGCGCTCACCCGCCGCGGCGATGAGTTCGTGCAGGGCGACTTCGTCGGCGCGCGGCCCGGCGATCGCGAGCCAGACGGTCAAGGTGCGCCCCCCCGGCTCGAGCATGGCGAGCGGGACGCCGTCGCGGCCGCCGAGGATCAAGGCGTCGTGCGCGGCACCTGCCTCCAAAAGTCGATGAATCCGGCCTGCGAGCGATGCCATCGACTCGGCCGCCTCACCCCGCGCCTGCAGTCGGAAGCGGCGCATCGCGGAGAGCGTGTGCAGGAAGACTTCGTCGCCCTTGCCGATCCGTTCGCGGAGCGAGCGGCCGAGCGCGGCCTGTTCGGCGCGTCCGTTGCTGCCGTCGTCCTGGGCGGCCGAGCCGACCGCGTAGACGACCGTGACCGCGCGCTTGCCGGTGAAGGCGTCGGGGAGGTCTTCGCCACGGCCGTCACCGGTGGTGAGCAGATCGCCGAGCGTGGGGTCTTCGCTTGCGCCCTGCGGGTGGGTACTGCGCGTCATCCGCTGCTGCTCCAGCAGCTCGGGCAGGCGCGGCGGAGGTTCGGCCCGGGTCAGGGTCGTCACGCGCTCGACCAGATCCCGCGGGCTGATGCCGTAGCGCTGCAGCGCCGGAGGCAGCAGGAAGACCTCCCGCGTGGCGCGCGTGGCTCCAGCGATGCCGACGCGGTCGACCTTCGGAAGGTCGCGAGCCCGCGGCACGGCCTGCTCTTCGGCCCAGCGTGTCGCCGCGCCGCGTCCGGCGGCCGAGAGCACCGAGAGCGCCGTGCGCAGGCGTGCGCCTCGCGCAGAGACCTCCAGCGTGAGCATACCGAGGCCTGGAACGCCGGCGGCGCGCAGTCCCGTCTCGGCGATCCGCCGCGCCACTGCCGCGTCGCGCGCCGCTTCGATGCGCACGAGCAGTCGCGCGTGACCCGCCTCGCACATCGTCCACAGCTCGGGTGCGCCCGGCAGCGCGGCGAGTGCCGCGTGCGCGGGCTGCAGCGCGCGATCCAGCGCGCGGGCGTCGAGCGCCGGCGCCTCGAGGGTGCCGAAGACGTCGTAGGCGCCCGCCTCGCTCGGGCGCACGCGCCACTCGCCGGTCGGCTCGGCGAGCGGCTGCTCCGTGGCTTGGTCGGCGCCCGGCGGCGCGGCGTCGGCTGCGGTGGCGGCGGCGGCGGCTTCACTTGGCGATCGCGCGGGCGGCGCGGTCGGGTTCGGTTCGGCCGCGCTGTCGGTGCCCGGCGGCGGCGCCGCGCAGCCACGGGCGCAGCCGGTGAGCGTCATGCCGAGGACGAGCAGCCACCACGCCGTTCGATACGCCGGAGCGAGGCGGGGGTGGGTCGGGCGACAACGATGGGTCGAGCGGGGCGTGTGCACGTCGGCAGGATGCGCGTCCGCGGCCCGGGGCTCAAGCCGCCTCATGCCGACGGGACGTCGTACAGCGCCGCGGCGGGCACGCAGCCCCGGCGACCATTCGGGAGCCGGATCTCGACGCGTCCGTCCGGGCGAGTCACCAGACGCCGGACCTCGAGGCCTTCCGGCAGGTCGATCGGCTCGCCGACGCCGCTGCAGGCATCGAGCGGCGTGTCGCCGTCGACCAGGACGGCGTAGTGCGCGTCGGCCAGCGTGGTGCGGGCCTGCCACAGCCACCCCGCGCTGGCGAGGTGCAGCAGCAGCGCCGCTGCGGCGACCACGGCGAGTCGCCGGTCGCGGCGCCGATGCGCGCCGATGCCCGCCATCAACGCCAACCATGCGGCGAAGATCGTCCCGATCGCCAGCGCCGACTGCGGCGCCGCGCGCGCGACCGCCACGCCCAACTCGGGCGATTCGTCGAAGATGTGCAGGATCCGGTGTCGACGACGCGACGCCTCGGCCAGCTGGTCGCGCGCGACGCCGAGGTTGTGGGCCAGATCCTCGGCCAGCGCCGG
>JBEARB010000249.1:0-16382 GCA_041163625.1 Pseudomonadota bacterium
AGGCGCTCGCGCGGCGCCGCTTCCATGCTCAACACCTCGCTCACGAGCCCTCCTCGGCGCCGCCGTAGCGGAACTGCGCGATCGTCATCTTGGCGCGGAAATGCTCGCGATTGGGCGAGTCGCGCGAGATGTCGAGGCTGGTGGCGAACAGGCCGCCATACCGTCACGGCGCTGTACGAGATCGTGCCGCGCGGCGCCGAAGACGCGCTGCCGCCCGAGGCGCGCCGCAAGTACACCGAGGTCCGCCCGACCGCCGCCGCCGGCAGTGGCGAGCTCGCCACCGTGCGCCTGCGCTACAAGGCGCCGAAGTCCGAGCACAGCCAGCTGCTCGAGCAGCCCGTCCGCGACGCCGGCGTCGCGCTCGCCCAGACCAGCGACGATTTCCGCTTCGCTGCCGCCGCGGCCGAGTTCGGGCTGCTGCTGCGCGAGAGCCAATACCGTGGCCAGGCCAGCTTCCAGGCTGCGATCGCGCGCGCCGAGGGCGCGTTCGGCGCCGACGTCGGCGGCCATCGCCGCGCCTTCGTCGCGCTCGCCAAGCAGGCCGCGCTGCTGCATCGGGCCATGGGCGGCTAGCCCCCGTGGGCGCGGGCTAGGGCGTCGTCGGCGCGGTCCGCGGCAGCCGCTGATAGTCGCTCCGCAGCCCGCTCTCCGCCGCCTGCGCTGCCCGCAGCGCTTCGAGCGCGGTCGCTGGCAGCACCTCCGACCCGACCAGCAACGCCGCCGGCCGAGCGAGGTTCAGATCGACCGTCGCGGTGCCTTCGCCGGCCAAGCGGACGACGCCGGCGTGATGCGCCGGGCCCCAATCGCGACCGACGTCGACGAGTTGCCAATGACCGCTGCGGAAGCCGGGGCTCCAGGCGTCGCCGTCGGCTCGCCAGCGGCCGTCGGCGTGCAGCTGCAGGCGCAGGTCGAGGTCGGCGCGGGCGTAGTCGCCGGCGCCGGCGGCGGTGGTGGTGGGCACGAAGCGGCCGCGTCAGGCGATGCGGTCGGCGACACCGGCGACGAACACG
This sequence comes from Pseudomonadota bacterium, assembly GCA_041163625.1. GTDB lineage: Bacteria > Myxococcota_A > UBA9042 > UBA9042 > UBA9042 > JACKFC01. The sequence goes on from JBEARB010000249.1 coordinate 1,011, forward strand.
GCGAACGGGGCGGAGAGCAGGGCGACGGCGCCGGTGGCGAGGGCGAGGCGGCGACGTCGGCGCAGTAGGGCGTGGGCGAGCGCGCCGAGCGCGGCGACGCCGAGCGGCGCCACCGCCGCGAAGGCGAGCAGCATCAGCACCGGCGAGGCGATGTAGAGCCCGCCGACGAGCGCGCCGAGGCGCTCGCGCCACGCGTCCATCGGGGCGGCTAGCCCTCGCTGAAGGGCTTGAGGATCTTGGCCCGCGTGGTGTGCCGCAGCTTGCGCAGCGCCTTGGCCTCGATCTGGCGGATGCGCTCACGCGTGACGCCGAACTGCTGGCCGACCTCTTCGAGGGTGTGGTCGCTGCGCTCGCCGATGCCGAAGCGCATGCGGATCACCTTCTCCTCGCGCGGGGCGAGGCAGGCGAGGCTCTTGCGGACCTTCTCCTCGAGGGCGGCCATGGTCACGGCGTCGACCGGGCTGACGGCCTTCTTGTCCTCGATGAAGTCGCCGAGGTGGCTGTCCTCTTCCTCGCCGATGGGCGTCTCGAGCGAGATCGGCTCCTTGGCGATTTTCAGGACCTTGCGCACCTTGTCGAGCGGCATCTCCATCTTGGCCGCGACCTCCTCGGGCGTGGGCTCGCGGGCGAGTTCCTGCTGCAGGTAGCGGCTGGTGCGGATCAGCTTGTTGATCGTCTCGATCATGTGCACCGGGATGCGGATGGTGCGGGCCTGATCGGCGATGGCGCGGGTGATGGCCTGACGGATCCACCAGGTCGCGTAGGTCGAGAACTTGTAGCCGCGGCGGTACTCGAACTTGTCGACCGCCTTCATCAGGCCGATGTTGCCTTCCTGAATCAGGTCGAGGAACTGCAGGCCGCGGTTGGTGTACTTCTTGGCGATCGAGACGACCAAGCGGAGGTTGGCCTCGACCAGCTCGCTCTTGGCCTTGTTCGCCACGCGCTCGCCGCGCGCGATCTGCTGGTAGACGCGCTGCAGCTCGTCCTGCTTGTGACCGGCGAGCTTCACCGCAGCGTCGATGCGCTTCTTGGCTTCCTTCATCGCGCGGAAGGCGCCGTCGATCTCTTCGGCGGTGACGCCGAATTTCTTCTCGATCTGGCGCGCAGCGGCGGCGTTGGCGGCCTTGTAGTCGCGGGCGAGCGATTGCACCGACTTGAAGTCGAACATCACGTCGGGCTTGCGCTTGCCGGCGGCCTTCAGACGCGCGACCGCCTGCTCGGCGAGGAACATCTCCTGCTGCTGCATGGCGTGGTCGGCGTCCATCATCTCGCGGATGACGTCCTTGAGCTCGTCGATGATCTTGTCGTACTGCTTGCGGTGCAGGCCACAGTCGAGCAGGCGCTCGAGCAGGGCGCGGCGCAAGATCGCGTCGAGCAGCTTGGCCGACATCGGCAGCGCCTCGAGGATCGCGACCACCTCACGGAAGATCGCGCGCTCGACGTAGGTCGGGCTCACCGTCACGTAGTCGTAGAGCTCACCGGAGGGATCGGCCAGCACGCGGCCGTCCTCGTCGAGCTCGCGCTCGTGATGCTCCGGCGCCTCTTCGCCCTTCTTCAGTGCGCGGGTCGGCACCCACATCAGCTTCTCGGTGATGATGTCCTGCAGACGCACGACCTCGGCCTTGCGGGCGGCGGCGGCCTGCTGGAAGGCGGCCTCGCGCGGGTTGCCGACGAGCAGCTGGCGGTGCAGCGCGATCAGCTCCTCGGCCAGCGGCGCGCACTCCTCGAGCGCCGTCAACGCAGCCTTCTTGATGAAGGTACGCGCCGCCTTGGGCGCGCCCTCGGGCAGGCCGTCGACCGCCTCGTCGACGCTCGGGTCCTCGCTGCGCACGCGGCGGCCGAAGTCGGCGAGCTGCTGTAGCGCGCCGGCGTCGTCGAAGACGGCCTGGAGCAGGTCGTCCAGGCTGCGGGTCGGCTTCTTGCGGGCCAGGTCGGCGCGCGCGGCCTCGGCCGGGTCCTCGCTGCGGATGCGCTTGCGGTACAGGCGCACGATGCGCATCAGCGCCGACGAGGCCGCGATCTGCAGCTGGTCGGTCGCCTCGCCCTTGCGGCTCTCGAGGCTGATCACGTCGCGCACGGTGGCGCGGCCCAGGCTCAGCTTCTCGAGCATGTCGCTCATGACTTCGGAGAAGTAGGGCTCGCGGGCTTGCTCGTGCAGCATCTCGTGCACGATCTCGAAGCGCGCCGCGTCGGTCTTGGCGCCCTTGAGCTTCTTGCGCAGCGCCTCGAGCTTGTCGTTGTAGGCCTGCAGCGAATCGACGTCGCGGATCAGGTTCTCGCAGATCAAGATCTCGTCGGTGCCGCCCTCGCGGTCGTCGACCGACTTGACCAAGTCCTTCAACGAGAACGGCGGGCGCTCTCCACCGCGCTTGCTGTCGCGCAGCGTGGTCTCGACGCCCTTGGCCTCGGCCTCGGCGATCTTCACGCGGATCTCACGGTCCTTCTCGACGAAGGCGATCATCTCGCGGGCGCGGTCGCGCAGCTCCAGGATGCGCTCGAAGGTCAGCTTGGTGCTCAGGATCGCGTTGAGCACCTCGTGCTCGCCGAGCTCGATGCGCTTGGCGATCTCGATCTCGCCCTCGCGCGTCAGCAGCGCCACCGAGCCCATCTTGCGGAGGTACATCCGCACCGGGTCGTTGGTGCGCAGGTAGCTCTCCTCGGTCTGGTCGTCGTTCTTGTCGCCACCGCTGCCGAGCACCGCCGCCGGCACGGCCTGGCGCGCCGCGGCCGGCGTCACCTCGCGGTGGGTCGCCTTCGGGTCGAGCACGTCGATGCCGTTGGCCTGGAACACCGCCACCACGTCGTCGACGATCTGACGATCGAGCTCTCCCTCGCCACCCACCAGCAGCGTCTCGAGCTCGTCGACCGAGACGACGCCTCGCTCACGGGCGAGGGCCACCAGGCTGCGGAGATCGGACTCGGCGATATAATCGAACATTCGGGTCATCCTATGGCTGCGCGGCCGGCTTGGCCGCGGTGTCTCGCGTCGTGGACTCACCACGCCGCTTGCTCCTCAACATTTCGATCCGCGCCCGGATTTCGAAGACGCGCCGGGCGCCCTCCGGGTCTGCGTTGCGGCGCATCCCGGCCTCGAGCTCGGCCCGATAGCGCTCCAGCGCGGCGATCTCCAAGCTGTCGATCACCGACTCGACGTGGGCGGCCAGCTCGGCCTCGGCCACGCGCGGCTCGTCGATCAACGCCTTCATCAACGCCCTGCGGACGTTGCTGTCCGCCTGAACCGAGAGCCACGCCTGCGCGGACTGTCGGTTCGCCGCGCCGCTGGTCTTCGCGCGCTCGGCGAGCGTCACCAGCGCGTGGCGCAGACCCGGGTGACGCACGAAATCCAGCGCGCCGATGCGGTCGTATTCGAGCAAGAGCTCGGGCTTCCACATCGCCGCCTCGGCGAGCTCGAGCTCCAGCTTCGGCACCGGCGGCTCGGGCGGCAGCTGCGGCTGCCGGGCCTCGACGGTCGTGCGCGGCAGCGGCTTCACCTGGCGCTCGACCTGGCTCAGCGTATGCCGGCCGGCTGCGACATCTCCCGAGAACAGGCGCGTCGCGAGCGTGTCGCGGGCCATCTCGCGGGCGATCGGGTCGGGGATCGCACCGATCGCCGGCAGCGCCTGCCGCGCCACGTCCAGGCGGCCGTGGATCGTGCCGTCCCAATCGGCGACCAACGCCTCGATGTACGAGGTGACCAGATCGTCGGCCGAATCGATCAGCGCCCGCAGCGCCGCCACGCCCTCGCGGCGCACGTAGCTGTCGGGGTCCTCGCCCGGCGGCAGCCGCACGACCTTGCCGTCCAGACCGGCCGCGAGCGCGAGCGGGATCGACTTCAGCGTCGCCGCGCGGCCGGCCTTGTCGCCGTCGAAGCAGAGCACCACACGGTTGGTGAAGCGGTGCACCTCGGCGAGCTGCTCGCCCGTCAGCGCCGTGCCCATCGGCGCGATCGCGTTGTCCAGGCCCGCCTGGTGCAGCGTCATCACGTCGAGGTTGCCCTCGACCAACAACGCCGCGCCCTCGCGTCGGATGCCGCCGCGCGCCAGCCAAAGGCCGAAGACGACGTGCGACTTCTTGAAGAACTTCCACAGCCGCGAGTTCTGCACATCGCCGAGATCGTTGACCTCGCTCTCGGGCGAGTTCATGTACTTCGCGACGTCCTTGCGGTCCGAGAGGTCGCGCCCGCCGAACGCCACCAAATCGCCGGTCGAGGCGTGCACGGGGTACATCAGCCGGTCGCGGAAGCGGTCGATCAGCCCGTTGCCCGAGCGCTTGGGCATCGCCAAGCCGACCTGCACCAGCTCTTCGGGCGCGAAGCCACGGCCGAGCAAGTCCTGCGACAAGGCGTCCCAGCTATCGGGCGCGGCGCCGACGCCGAAGCGCTCGAGCGTCTCGGGCTCCAACCCGCGTCGCTCCGCGTAGGACAGCGCCTGTGCACCCTCGGGGCGGTGCAGGCAGCGCACGAAGAACGCCTGCGCGGCCGCATTGAGCTCGAGCAGACGCCCGCGTTCGCTGCGCTCTTGCGCGCGGCGCTGCGCTTCGGCCGGATCGAGGTCCTCACGCTCGACGCGCACGCCGCAGCGCTCGCCGAGCCACTCCACCGCCTCGCCGAAGGAGAGGCCGCGGATCTCCCGCACGAACTTCACGACGTCGCCGCCCGCCCCGCAGCCGTGGCAGAAGTAGAGCTTCTCGCGCGGATTCACGTAGAACGAGGCCGTCTTCTCGCCATGGAACGGGCACAGCCCGCGCAGCGAAGCACCGCTGCGGCTGAGCTTCACCACGTCGCCGACCACAGCGACCATATCGCTGCGTTCCACGACCTCGCGGAGGATGCGCTCAGGGATGCGCCCAGCCATGCGTTCTCGGAAACCCCAACCCGGACGGACAGGCGACCTGAACCACTCGGGAAACGACCCTCGCCGACCCCTCACGTCCGCAGTGCACGCACGCCGAAGGGCCGCGCACGGTATAGGCCGCAAGTGGAGCGTGTCAAGGATCCGTCACGAGATTCTGCCCGCTCGATCGGGACTTCCGGCCCGGACCCGGACCTTGTCAACCCCCTTGTCAACCCCCCCACGACCCTCGCCTCGGACCCGCTCGGACTTCGTCCTTGCCAGCCGCCCTCGCGCGCCGGAGCATGTCCGTATGAAGTCGTCGAATCTGTCGATTTTCGCGATCGTCGCCGCCACGCTGGGCCCCTTCGGAGGCTGCGCGCGGTCGAGCAGCACGCCGCCGCCAGCCTCGCCGCCGCCCGCTTCGCCGCCGACTACTGCGGCGCTGCCCACTCCGGCCGCAGCGACGCTGTCCGACGCAGCGCCCGCCGCGCCGCGCCGCTACCCGCGCTTGGTGCTCGACGGCGACGTCGCCGCACGCGTCGAAGTCCCCGGCGAGGGCACCGCCCAGTTCTACGGCGCCATCTTCCTCGGCGACGACCTCGCCAAGACCGACGAGCCGCTCTACCTCTACCTCGACGGCGTGGTCGCCGAGATGGGCACCGAGGCCGAGGTCTACCTCTCCGAGCCGAGCATCGACCGCATCGAGCCGAGCTACTACACCGGCTCGCTCGCCAACGTCGCGGCCAACCGCCGCGAGCTCGGCTCGATCTCGCAAGAGGTCCACGATTTCGAGGCCGACGGCGTGCGCTTTCGGGCGCGCTCGGCGCTGCGCGAGATGCGCTCGTTCGCCGTGGCGCTCTTGGTCAAGCAGGGCGCCGTGTCGGTGCGCTCGATCGTGTTGACCACCGAGCCGCCGGCGCATCGCCACGCGCGTTGAGGCGCTGCCGGTCGCTTCGAGGCCCGCCGCCGGCGGCGGAGATCGGCTCGGTCGTGCTGTGTCTGCCCGGGACTGGAACCCCGCGCCGGACGTGCTAGGGTTCCGCCCCCTTCGGAGGCGATCCCGATGTCCGACACGCTCTTGCCCCGCATCCAACCGCTCCTGGCCGCGCTCTGCGCGCTCGCGATCGCGCTGCCTGGCCTCGGCTCGGCCGGCCTGCTCGATCCGTGGGAGATGGACCGGGTCGCGGTCGCGCGGACGATGGCCGGCCCGACCATCGTGCTCTCGACCCTCGAAACCGAACAGAGCGACGCCCTCGGCAGCGCCCTCGGCGAAGGCTTCTCGGTGCGTCCCCTCGAGGGCGGGCTCTCCAAGGCCGCCGGCGAGCTGACCACCCGCGTCGCCCACGCCCTCGTGGTGCCCGGCGACGATTTCGCCGCCGACGCCCGCGTCGCCATGCTCGACGCCCGCGTCGCCGAGCTCGACCGCGTCATCGACGGCAGCCCCGGCATGGCCGTCGTGATCGCCTCGGACGACGCCGAGGCCGCGGTGAACGAGCGCCTCGCCCGCGCCCGCGCCCGTCAATTCCATCGTTCGATGCAGGGCGGATTTTGGCGGGCCGCGCTGCCGGGCCCCGACCGCGCCGAGGCGCTGGCGCCGATGTTCTGGCGCGACGTCCCGGTCCGCAGCAGCGCCGCGCTCGCCGAGACCGTCGCCACGCAGGCGCCCTCGCCTTGGTCGATGCCGCAGCACCGCCACGACCGCGCCGCCGCGCCGTCGCCGCTGCTCGACGCCTGGCTGGTCGGCGCCTCGTTGCGCGCGTTCGGCCCCTCGGAGTTCGCCGCCCGGCTGCCGGGTGCGTTGCTCTTCGCGGCGTCGGCGGGTCTGCTCTTCTGGGCGTTGGCGGCGCAAGCCGGCGCGCTGGCGGGCTGGCTGGCGGTGCTGGTGCTCTGCTCGCTGCCGATGGCCCTGGGCACCGCGCGGGTGGTCTCGTTCGAGGCGAGCACTTCGTTCGGTCTGTTGCTGACGGCGATCGGCGCGACGCGCCTGGCGCTCGATCGGCGCGCGAGCGGGCTCGGCCTGGCGCTCGTGGGCGCGCTCGTGCTCTTGCTCGGCCGGGGGCTCGGCGGCGCGACGATGGCGGCGGGCTTGCTGACGGTCTTCGCGTTGGCGCGCGGACGCAGCCTCTCGGCGTGGCTCGGCGCGGCGCTCGGCGTGGGCGTGCTCGCCGTCTCGGCGGCGGTGGTGCTCGGCGACGACGTCTCGCCGTTGTTGCGGGCGCTGCGCTTCACGCGGGTGCCCTTCGAGGGCGGCCTGGGCGCGGACGACCGCGACCTCTCGGTGGTCATCGGCCAGGTCGGCTTCGGTCTGCATCCTTGGGGCGGTTTGTTCCTGCTCGGCGCGGGGCGGCTGCTCTTCCCGCCCGACGCGGGCGAGGCGCAGGACGATCTCGACGGCGGCCGTGTCGTCTGGCTGCTGGCGTTCGGGGCCGGCTTGTTGGCGACGGCGCTGCTCTTGCCGAAATTCGATCACGTCGTCGCGCCGGTCGCGCCGCTCGCGGCGGCGGTGACGGCGTTGCTGCTGGTCGAGATCGTCGCCGGGCGCGTGCAGGGCTCGGTGCTGGCGCTCTTCGTGGTGTTGGCGGCGTTGTTGCTGCATCGCGAGACCGGCAAGGACGCTGGCACGCTGGCGCGCTTCCTGGCGTGGGATCCGCCCTTCGGCGGTGAGAAGGCGATCTACCAATGGCCCGAGGAGCTGAAGATGCCGCGGATCGCGCGCGCGCTCGGCCTGCTCGGCGTGGTCGGCTGCGCGCTCGGTATGGCACGGCCCGTCTCGTTCGTGCGTGAGCTCGCCGACCGCTTGCAGGGCCGCGTCGCCGCCGCGTGGCTCGCCGGCGGGTTGATGACGGCGTGGGCGCTCGATGCGCTGATCTCGATGGGCATTCGGCTCGACGTGCTGCTGCGCGCCGAGGCCAACCGCACCGGCTACGGCTACGACCGCCTCTGGGTCACCATCCAGGCCATCCGCCCCGAGGTCATCGTCTTCGCCGTCGTCTTCGTGCTGCTGCTCATCGGCGTCGGGCTCGCCGGCGCCGACCCGCAGGGCCGGGTCCGTCGCACGCTCGCGCGCCTGGCGCCGCTGCGCCACACGCCCGTGATGCTCGGCTTGGTCGCTGCGACCGCGCTCGCCACCCTCGGCGCCGGCCTGTGGATCCACGTCGCCGTGGTGCAGCGCGGCATCGGCGGCGCGCTCGCCGACGGCGCACAGCGCCCCGTCTTCTTCCTGCCGCTGCTGGTCGCCATCGCCATCGCCACCTGGAGCGTGCTCGGCCGCCGCGCCGACGTCGCCGAAGACGCCGTGCCGACACGGCCCGCGGCGTTGGTGGCGGTGCTCGTCGGCCTCGCCGGCCTCGGCGCGGGCGCCTCGGCGGCTGCGGGCACCTGGAGCTACGGCTACTACGCCGCGGTCTGGGGCCTGGGCCTCTCGCTGCTGCTCTTCGCGGCCGGTAGCCGCGCGGCGCTCGCCCGCGCGGCGGTCGCGACCGGCGCGGTGACGGCCGGTGCGCTCTTCATGCTGATGGCCGACCGCCTGCTCGGCGTGACGCCCGAGGCACCGGGCGCGATCGCGAAGATGTTGGTCGCGGCGCCCGATTCTGCGGGCCTGTTGCTGCTGGCCGGGCTGGCGGTGGCCAACCACGCCGCGCTGAGCCGCGACCGGCTCGGCTTGCTCCGCGACCGCGCGATCGCCGTCGCGGGCCTCGTCGAGCGCCCCGGCATGGGCGTGCTCACGGCCGGCGTCGGCGCCTTCGTGCTCGGCGCGGGCTATGCGTTCGGCCTGCTGCCCGAGATGAGCGTGCACTTCTCGCAGAAGCACCTGATCGAGGAGATCGAGCAGGCCGGCGGTCTGGCCGAAGCGGACGCCGAGACGCCGCGCGCCTTCAAGCACCCCGGCAACGCGGGCAGCAAGGTGCTCGGCAGCAACTTCTACACCGCGCTGCTGCCGACGGTCGCCTCGCGCGACGAGGCGCTCGCCGTCCTCGGCGAGGGCACGCCCGAGGTCGGCGTGACCGAGTGGGGCGAGCAGGGCCGCTCGGCGAAGGTGAAGGCGGCCGAGGGGACGCGCTTCCTCATCCTGCCCAAGTCCGAGTTCTCGACCTTCAACCACGCCTTCCGGCGCGCGAACGCGGGCCGCTCGGTGCCGGTGCTCGACGCGGCGTCGTCACGCTTGGTGCTCGCCTCGAGCGCGCTGCCCGAGGGGCGAACCAGCCAGAACTGGCTCGACGACGCGATCTTGGACAAGGCCCGCTTCGAGGGGCTGCCGGGGATGAACAAGATCCACGGCGATTTCGACGGCAAGTTCACGCTCGTCGGCTGGCGCCTGCGCGAGAACAGCGTGCGTCGCAGCCAGAAATACCACCTCGAGCTCTACTTCGAGGTGAAGTCGGCGGTGAGCGTCTCGTACAAGCTCTTCATGCACCCGCACCCGCTGCACCGCGACCTCTGGCCCTACGCCGTGGTGCCGGACACCGAGGCCGAGGCCAAGCGCTGCACCGGCTGCTTCCAGACCAACCACTGGAACCAGGGCGACATCATCCGCGTCGACATCGATCAGGAGGTGCCGCTCGGCACCAACGCCGGTCCGCAGGACATCATCCTCGGCTGGTACGATCCGCTCACCGACAAGCGCCTGCCGCTGACCTCCGCGCACGGCCCGGGCGTCTTGCGCCACAACGACAACCGCATCACCATCGGCCGGTTGCTGGTCCGCTGACCCGCCGACTGCTCGGGAGCTCCCGATGACGACTTCGATCTCCTGCGTCGCGCTGACCGAGGGCCCCGGCGGCCCCGCCGTGCGCCTGCTCGACCAGCGCCTGCTACCGACCCGCAACGTCTGGCTCGACCTCGACGAGGCCGAAGACGTCGCGCAGGCCATCACCGACATGGTCGTGCGCGGCGCGCCCGCGATCGGCATCACCGCCGCCTATGGCTTGGTCGTGGCGATGGCGGGCGCGAGCTGGCCCAACGGCGCCGAGCACGGCGACGGCAGCGAGTCGGCGCGGCTCGACGCGTGGTGCGTGCGCTTCGCGGCGACGCGGCCGACGGCGGTCAACCTGTTCTGGGCGATCGAGCGGATGCGCGCGGCGGGCGCAGGCCTCGGCGCGTTGCGCGCCTGCGCCGTCGCGATCCACGACGAGGACCGCGCCTATTGCGACGCGATGGGCGCGCACGGCGCGGCGCTGCTGCCCGATTCCGGCGGCGTGCTGACGCACTGCAATACCGGCGCGCTGGCGACCGGCGGCATCGGCACGGCGCTCGGCGTCATCCGCGCGGCGGTGGCGGGCGGCAAGGCGTTGCACGTCTTCGCCGACGAGACCCGGCCCTACCTGCAGGGCGCTCGGCTGACGGCCTGGGAGTGCGTGCAGGACGGCATCCCCGCCACGCTGATCAGCGACAACATGGCCGGCTGGATGATGAAGCAGGGCAAGATCGCCGCGGCTATCGTCGGTAGCGACCGCATCGCCCGCAACGGCGACGTCTGCAACAAGATCGGCACTTACACCGTCGCGGTCTTGTGCGCGCACCACGGCATCCCGTTCTATGTCGCTGCGCCGACCTCGACGATCGACCTGGACTGCGCGTCCGGGGAGCAGATCCCGATCGAGCAGCGCACCCCGCGGGAGGTCACGCACGTCGGCGGCTGGGCGCCACCGGAGCTGGTCCCGCCGCTGCAGATCGCACCGGATGGCGTGAGCGTCGAGAACCCCGCGTTCGACGTCGTGCCCGCCGCGCTCGTCACCGCTATCATCACCGAGCAGGGCGTCGCGCGCGCGCCCTATCCCGAGGCGCTCGCGGCGATGGTCGCCGCCGCGGAGGCCGCCCGCCGGAGCTGAGATGTCCATCGCCCGTCCGCTGACGCTTCGCCCGCTGGTCCTCCGCTTCGCGCTCGTGCTCGGCCTCGCGCTCGCCGGCTGCGGCAACGACGACGCACCGGCCCACGACGCCGCCACCGCCACCGACGGGCAGGATGGCGATCTCGGCGCCACCGACGCGACCGGTGCCTCCGACGCCGGCGATGCCTCGGCCGCCGACGTTGCCGACGACAGTAGCGCCGCCGACGTCTTCGTCCCCGACCCGGACACCTGGGCCAGCGGCAAGGTCCGCGCCAAAGAGAGCCGCGCCGCCGGCAAGGGTCCCCTCAGCGCCGGCGTCGCCGTGCGCTTCCTCGACGGACCGGTCGGCGTCTCGATGGCCGGCTACGGTGGCCGCTTCGACGGCCGGCAGACGCATTGGTCCGACGTGCTCAAGGGCAGCGCCGGCCTGTACGGCTACCAGAGCGTCAAGGCGTTGGTGCTCGAGGCGGGCGGCGAGAAGCTCGCGCTGGTCAAGAGCCCGCTGATGTCGTCCGAGTCGTACCTGACCGACGCCATCGCGCGGCACCTGAGCGAGACGCACGGCAAGGATTTCCGCGGCCGCGTCATCACCATGGCCGGCCACAGCCACCACACCACGGCGCGCTATTGGCCGCTGCCGCAGAGCCTCGGCTCGGTCGGCGCGGATTCGTTCGACACCGAGGTGGCCGAGCAGATCGCGGCGGTCTTCGCGGCGGCGATCGCGGCGGCGGACGACGCCCGCGCGCCGGCCGAGTGGGCGTGGGCCAAGGCCGAGGATTGGGATCCGAACGACGAGGTCTACCGCGACCGCCGCGGCGAGAACGACCCGACCTACGGCAAAGACCCGCGCCTGACGCTGCTCGCGGTGCGCGCCAAAGCCGGCGGCGCCCCGCTCGCCACCGTCATCCACTTCCCGATCCACGGCACCGTCTTCGGCGGCGACAACGACATGCTCACCGAGGACGCGCCCGGCTACGTCGAGCACAAATTCGAGGAGCACCACTTCGCGACCACCGGCAAGCCGATGGTGGCGATGTTCGCGCAGAGCGCCGGCGGCGACGCCTCGCCCGCGGGCGATGGCCTCGGCCACCCCGGGCTCGCGCGGCTCGAGCGCCTCGGCGAGGCCGCGGCGCCCAAGATCTCGGCCCTGTACGCGACGCTGCAGTGGCAGAGTGAGGCCGAGCTCGCGGTGCGCAGCCAGCGCGTCGAGCTGAAATGGCCGCGCCTGTACGCCGGCAAGCCCTACGAGAACGAGTTCGCCAACGCCGCCGGGCCGTACATCTGGGGCGCGTGGCAGTGCAAGGCCGCGGCGGACGACGCCGGCCCCTCGATGCAGGGCAAGCTCAAGCTCTGCGTGGACGTCGGCAAGCTCGTCGAGCTGCTCGGCGAGCAGGTGCCGCACGAGGCCGCGCATCAGGCGTACCTGACCAGCGCTCGCATCGGCGATCTGTGGATGCTGACGATGCCGGGCGAGCCGACCTGGTCGATCGTGAAGTGGGCACGCGAGCAGGCCGCGACCCGCACCTGGGCCGGCAAGCCGATGGAGCTGATGGTCATCGGCTATGCGCAGGACCACTACCTCTACCTCTCGGCGCCGGACGATTGGTACCTCGGCGGCTACGAATCCGAGATGAGCCTGTGGGGGCCGGCGGGTGGGCCGTTCTTCGCGCAGATGGGCCTGCAGCTGATCGACGAGATGGCGGCGGGCTTCAACGGCCCCACGCTCTACGAGGAGTCGCCCTCGCTGCTGCCGCCGAAGGTGTTCACGCCGCGGCCGTTCGAGCGCGCGAAGACGCCGGGGCTGGTCGTCGAGCAGCCCGCGGCCACGGTCGCGCGTGTGCAGACCGCGCGGTTCTCGGCCCTTTGCGGTGATCCGGCGCACGGCTCGCCGCGCTTGGTCCTTCAACGTCAGGTGGCCGGCGGCGCGTTCGCGGACGTCCCCGCCATGCACGGCTGGAAGGGCGCGGTCTACGACAACAGCCGCTACGAGATGGTGAGCGTCTACCTCCCCGATCCCCCGCCGCAGAAGCACCAGAGCGTCGCGGTGCGCAGCCATCGCTGGCGCTTCCACTGGCAGGTGCCGCCGGGCTGGCCGACCGGCACCTACCGCTTCCACCTCGCCTGCGCTGCGATCGCCGAAGATGCCGCCGCCGCCGAGCCCGCCGCCGTGCAGGTCGACTCGACGCCCTTCGCCGTGGGCCCCGCCGAGGGCGTGACGCTCACGGTTGCCGGCGAAGCCGTCGCCGGCGGCACGCTCGAGCTCGCGATGCGCGTGCCGGGCGTGCCCGAGACCAAGGAGAAGGACGCGACCGGCGAGGGCCATTGGGCCGCGTCGGGCTACCGCCTGCTCGACGGCACCGTGAAGCATCAGGCGCTGGCGCTCGTGCGCCGGCCGCTGAAGGTCGAGCTGCTCGGGTCGGCGGGCGAGGTGCTTGCCACCGTCGACGCGCCCTTCGACGCCGGCAAGGACCGCAACGTGGTCGCGTTGCCGGAGAAGCTCGGCGCCGCCGTGACGCAGGTGCGCGCCTGGGTGGCCGACGACGATGTGCCGGCCAAGGCCGCTGCGACGCCCTGATGCGCTGGCTCAGTTGGACTGGCGGATGCGGGAGGTGCGTTCTTCCGGGCGCGCCGTCGAGCCGATCTCGCACGCCGCGCGCACCCGCTTGACGTTGACGTAGACGTCCGAGAACGCACCCAACTCGTCGAGGACGCCGGCGCGCATCTCCGTGAACAGCGTTGCGGTCTTGACGTGGATGAACGCGTGCCGCTCGGTGAACACGTCCGAAAGGCGCTGCTCGATGCCGAGATCGACGTGGCCGTTGACGGTGTAGTTCTCGAGAAGCAGCGAGGCGGGTTGGAGCGCGCTCGAGACCTTACGATAGCTGCGACGACCCTCCGCACCATCGACGACCGCGATTCGGACGGCGTCGACGCGGACGACCATGAAGGGCGTGGTCTGGTGGCGCGAGGGGATCGCGACATCGAGCAGGCGCAGCACGCCGTCGTTGTGGTCGAGTTGGTCGACGAGCGTCGCTCCGTGCTGCAGCGCCAGATGCCCGCGGACCCACCCGAGATCGGTCAGTAGGCGAACGGCGAGTACATTCGTCGGCTTCGAGTTGAAGAGCATTGAATTCCTCTCAAAACGACCCTGTCGATTTTGGGTCTTCGTGAGTGTGATAACGTCCGCGGGTCTCCGATATTGGTACAACGCCCAGGGTCCGCTACCGTCCCTTCGACGCTGGCCGCCGAAGGCCCATCGGAGTCCCCATGTCCCGTCGCCTCTCTGCCATCACCGCAGTCGCCCTGCTCGCGTTCTCGACGCTGGTCGGCTGCAGCACCGATGCCGACGACCCCGCCTTCGAGCGCGAAGCGGCTCCCGATTCGCTGGGCGTCTACGGCTACGTGCACGGCTGCTTCACGGTCGAGGCCTACGACGGCGCGCGCAGCGTTCGCTACCTGCGCGCGACCGAGTCGGGCTACGCCTTCGACGCCGAAGACCGCGCGCAGGGCGAGCGCTTCCGCTTCCAGCCCTCCGATCTGGCGACCTACCTGCTCTACGACCGCGACCAGCGCTTCTTCGCCGCCGAGACGGCCGAGGGCGGCGCGGTGTCGTTCGTGCGCCCGGCCACGCTGGAGTCCGAGGTCGATCGGCTCGAGGTCGACTTCCGCTCCCCCGCCGAATGGCAGCTCGAGGTCGCGCCGAGCGACGCGGACCGCTTCGTCCTCAAGCACTACGCGACCGGCCGCTACCTCACGCAGGACGGCCTGACCGACGACGCCGCGGCCGCCGCGGTGGTGACCATGCACCCGGCACAGGCTTGCGCGACATTCCCGGAGATGGCGCTCGACGCCGAAGGCACGGCCACGCCGAAGCAATGGGAAGACGGCGACCTCTGGGGATTCGCCGAGATCCATTCCCATATCTTCTCGGACGCCGGTTTCGGCGGCGGCGGTCTCTTCCACGGCGCGCCCTTCCACCGACTCGGCGTCGAGCGCGCGCTGCCGGATTGCTCGCGCTCGCACGGCGAGGACGGCAAGCGCGACGTGATGGGCTATTTCTACGACAACAACGCCGCCTTCGACGTGGCGACCGTGCTGCCGGTGATCACCAAGGGCGCCTTCACCGAATTCGTGCACGCCACCGACGGCTGGCCGACGTTCTCGGAGTGGCCGAACTCCCGCAAACGCTCGACCCACCAGGTGATGTACTACCGCTGGCTGCAGCGCGCGTGGATGTCGGGCATGCGGCTCATCGTCCAGCACGCGACCGGCAACTCGGTGATGTGCGATTTGACCGTCGCGGTCGGCGCGCAGAAGACGCTCTACGACTGCAACGACATGGTCAGCGTCGACCACGCCATCGACCGCGCCTACCAGCTCGAGCGCTACATCGACGCGCAATCGGGCGGCCCCGGCAAGGGCTGGCTGCGCGTGGTGAAGACGCCGAAGGAGGCGCGCGAGGTCATCGCCGCCGGCAAGCTCGCGATGGTGCTTGGCATCGAGATTTCCAACGTCTTCGACTGCTTCCTCACGCCGCCGGCCGGATTTCCGGCCTGCGACGAGACCATCGTGCGCAACAAGCTCGATCACTACCGCGAGCGCGGCGTGCGCGTGGTCTTCCCGGTGCACAAATACGACAACGCCTTTTCTCCCGGCGACGGCTCGACCGGCATCATCGAGGTCGGCAACTTCGTCAACAGCGGCCACGACTC
>JBEARB010000250.1:0-5637 GCA_041163625.1 Pseudomonadota bacterium
CGGTTGCGCCACGACGCGCGCGAGGCGTTCTGGGCGGCCTCCCACGCTTCGTGCAGATCGAGCGCCTCGCCGAGATCGGCGGGCATCTGCTCGGCCAGCGCCAGCAGCACCCAGCCGGCGCATTCGGCGTCGGCAACGGCACGGTGCGCCTCGACCAAGGGCACGTCGAGGCGCTTGGCGACGGTGCCGAGCTTCATGTTGCCCTGCCCCTTCTGCAGCTCCTTGGCGAGCACCAGCGGGTCGATCCAGGCGCCGTCGGGTAGCGAGAGGCCGCAGCGGTCCAGCTCGTGCAGCAGGAAGCCGCGATCGAACGACGCGTTGTAGGCCGAGAGCAGTCGACCATCGAGACGGCGGAGCAGCTCGCCGGCGACCTCGGCGAAACGGGGCGCGCCCTGCACTTCTTCGGGCTGGATGCCGGTGATGCGGGTGGTATCGAGCGGCAGCGGCATCTCGGGGTCGATGAGCAGGCCCCAACGCTCGGTGACGGCGCCCCCGTCGAAGAGGATGCAGCCGATCTCGACGACGCGGTCGCCGTTCTCGACGACCAGGCCGGTGGTCTCGAAGTCCAGGACCGCGAGCGGGCCGAGCGCCCAATGTCCGGGCGGCAAGGGCATCAGTTCGACCGGGCTCGCAAGATGGCCTGACCCATGCGGACCGGGCTGCCGAGCGGGACGGTGGGCTCGAGATCGTCGCGGTCGAAGACCAACACGACGGTCGAGCCCATCTCGAAGACGCCGAACTCGTCGCCGCGCTCGAAGGCGACCGGCGCCTCGGGGGCGACGCGGCCGCTGGCGGGGGCGCCGGCGTTGGTGGCGAGGTCGGTGAACGCGACCTTCATGTGGCCGACGAAGGTGGCGCCGACCATGATCACGCCGACCTTGCCGAGCTCGCTGTCGATGTGGCCGACGATGCGCTCGTTGCGGGCGAAGAGGCCAGGTACGTTCGACAGGCCGATCTTGTTGACCGGGTAGAGTGCGCCGGGGATGTAGCGCCAATGCGTCAGCGTGCCGCGCAGCGGGACGTGCACCCGGTGGTAGTTGTTCGGCGCGAGGTAGACGACCGCGTAGCTGCCGTGCCGGTAGGGATCGGCGTCGACCGAATCACCGAGCAGCGCGTCGAGCGCGTACTCGACGCCCTTGGCCTGGACCAGTCGGCCATCCCCGAGCGGCCCGAAGGCGCTGAGCTTGCCGTCGGCGGGCGAGGCCACGACGTCGCGCTCTTGCGCGACCGGGCGAGCGCCCTCCTTGAGCGTGCGGGTGAAGAAGTCCTGGAAGCTCACGTAGTCGTCGACCGGTCGCTCCGCCTCGTGCAACTCGACGCCCCAGGCGCGGCTGAACGTGCGGATCGCGGCGCCGAGCACGGGCTTGGGCGGCTGCCAGGTGACGACCTTGTGCATCACGCGCGAGACGCGCGGATCGCTGACGGCGCGCAGCCAGCTCGGCGGACGCTGATCGGAGGCCATCACTCCCCCCCTTCGGCGAGCGGCAGGTCGAGCTTGCCCACGACGCTCTGCAACACGGCGTGGCGCGCGCGCAGATCGGCGTCGGTGACGCGCTCGAGGCCGTCGACGCTGAAGTCCTCGACGGTGAACGAGGCGACGAGCGTGCCGGCGACCATCGCCTCCTGCAGCGCGGCGGCATCGAAGCGACCGCGGTGGGCGAGCCAGCCGATGAAGCCACCGGCGAACGAGTCGCCGGCGCCGGTCGGGTCGATGACCTCGGCGAGCGGGACGGCGGGGACGAGGTGGCCGCCCTGCTCGGTGAAGAGCCACGCGCCGTGCTCGCCGCGCTTGATGACGACGGCGCTCGGGCCCATGCCACGGATGGTCTCGGCGGCCGCGAACATATTGCCCGAACGGCTGAGCTTGAACGCCTCTTCGTCGTTGAGCAGGAGCAGGTCGACGCGAGAGAGGACCTCCTCGAGGCGCTCACGCTCGCCGTCGATCCAGAAGTTCATCGTGTCGAGCGCGACGAACTTGGGCGAGCGGACCTGCTCGAGTACGTCGAGCTGCAGCTTCGGGTGGATATTGGCGAGGAATACCACGTCCGCGTCGCGCACCGACTCGGGCAGGCGCGGCTGGAACGAGGAGAACACGTTCAGCTCGGTGAACAGCGTCTCGCGGGTCTCGAAGTAGCGGGAGTACACGCCGCCCCAGCGGAAGGTCTCGCCCTTGGCGTGCTCGACGCCCTCGAGGCCGACACCGCGCGCCGCGAGACGATCGAGATCGCTCTGGCGGAAGTCCTCACCGACCACGGCGACGATGTCCGTGTGGGCGAAGCGCGAGCTCGCCATCGAGAAGAAGGTCGCCGAACCACCGAGGGCCCGGTCCCGCTTGCCCGCCCACGTCTCCACCGAGTCGAAGGCCATCGAACCAACCACGAGAACGCGCATCATTTGTCTCCGGCGGGCGGCAGCACCCGGTCGAGGAAGAGAGCCAACCGCGCGCGCGCCGCCGCCGGGACCAGCTCCGGCGCGGTCATGATCGCGAAGTCCAGCGCCCGATGGCTCGGGCACGGCTCGGTCGGCGGGGCATCGGCGAGCGCGCGGATGATGGCGCGGGCCGAGGCGACGTTCTGCTTCATCACCGCGAGCACGGCTTCGACGCTGACGTCGTCGTGACCTTCGTGCCAGCAGTCGAAATCGGTGACCAAGGCCATCGTGCAGTAGGCGAGCTCGGCCTCACGCGCGAGGCGCGCCTCGGGCATGTTCGTCATGCCGATGACCGAGACGCCCGGCCAGGTGCGGTACAGGGCCGACTCGGCGCGGGTCGAGAACTGCGGGCCCTCGATGCAGACGTAGGCGCCGCCGCGACGGATGTCGACGCCGGCGCGCTCGGCGGCGGC
Source organism: Pseudomonadota bacterium (assembly GCA_041163625.1). Taxonomy (GTDB): domain Bacteria; phylum Myxococcota_A; class UBA9042; order UBA9042; family UBA9042; genus JACKFC01. The sequence goes on from JBEARB010000250.1 coordinate 2,844, forward strand.
GGCCACGGCGTCGGCGGTGCGGCGGCTGATCGGGTCGGCGAACTGCACGTGGGCGACGACGCCGCCCTCGAAGAAAGTGCGCGGACGCGAGACGGTGCGATCGATGAAGCTGTCGACGAGCACCACGGTGCCGGGCGGCAGGTCCTCGCGCATCGAGCCGACGGCCGAGACGCTGACGACGTCGGTGGCGCCGAGCGAGCGCAGCGCCCAGATATTGGCGCGGTAGTTGATCTCGCTCGGATTCACGCGGTGTCCGCGACCGTGGCGGGGCAGGAAGAGGAAGCGCACACCGGCGAGCGTGCCTTCGACGATGGCGTCCGAGGGGGCGCCGAAGGGCGTGTCGACGTGATGCTCACGAACGTCGGCGAGGCCGTCGATGGCGTAGAGGCCGCTGCCCCCGATGACGGCGATCACCGTCTCGGCGGGCGCTGGATTGGCATGGCTCATGGCGCGCTCCGGGATTGGGTCGAGGGAGGAAAGGGCGGCTCAGTGACCGGTCGGGGCCGCTTCGTCGCGCGGCCCCTCGCTGTCACCGTCTTCGAGGCGCTCCTCCACGTAGCGCGCGATGGCGTCGTGGTGCTCGGGCGAGAGATCGATGAACGCGACGGCGAGTCCGGTAGAGAAGCCCTGCAGACGCCGCGTGCCGACCACTTCCCCGCGAACCTGGATCGCTTCCTCGTTCTCGGGCAGTTCGAACTCCAGCTCGATGTACTGGCGATCGAGCGCGCTGCGCAGCGAGTAGCTGTGGCTCTCGAGGAAGATGCCGGTCGCGGAGAGGTTCAGGGCCGGGTGCAAGAACATCCGGTCCCCGTCGCGCTCGCGCACGAACATCTCGACCTCGACGCGCTGCGCGCTGCGCCGATCGCTGGCCGAATCGCTGGTTTCGGCGGGATCTTGGTGCGATTCTCGCAGCTTGGCGTCGGTCATCGGCGGCCTCCAGCGGGACGGACCCATGGGTGGGGGCGCGGAGGATAGGGGCGAGGCTGCCGACGGTCAACGCATTTCCCGGCCGCGAAAGCGCGTCCCATCCGATCTCCGCAGCCCCGGTAGCGCGGCCCGGGAGGCCGGGCGGCGGCGCCGAGTGTGGCCCACCAGCGCGAAAAAAAAACTCGACCGGGGCTTGCACGCCTCTCGGCAGGGTGCTACAAGCCCGCTCGCTCGCCGGGAACGGTGCGCAGATGGGGGTGTAGCTCAGCTGGGAGAGCGCTTGAATGGCATTCAAGAGGTCAGGGGTTCGATCCCCCTCATCTCCACCCACGACGAAGCCCGCCTCGGCGGGCTTCGGTCGTTTTGGGTCGCGCTCGGCATCGTCTGCTCGGCGGTGCGGTCAGCTCCTCGAATCCGGTCTGCCGGCGCGCCTTGAGCATCGCGGCCATTGCAGGCAGCCTCCGCCCTGAGCAGACGGGAGGGGGAACCGTGCCGATGGAGCTTTCGACCTTCCGTGCCTGGCGCTGGCGCGTCTTCGCCGCGACCTGGCTCTGCTACGGCGGCTTCTACTTCGCCCGCAAGCCCTTCTTCATCGTCAAGAGCGACCTCGGCGAGCGCCTCGACCTCGGTGCCACCGATCTCGGCAATATCGGCTTCGCCTACCTCCTCGCATACACGATCGGGCAGTTCGTCGCCGGCGCACTAGGGCAGCGCTTCGGCTCGCGGCGCCTGCTGATCACCGGCATGGCGGTGGCGATTGCCGCGTCGATCGGGTTCGGCTTCGCCGGCGGGCTGCTCTCACTCTCGGTGCTGATGGTCGCCAACGGCTTGGCGCAGGCGACCGGCTGGAGCGGCACGGTCGGCAACATGGCGCAATGGTTCCGTCGCAGCGAGCGCGGCCGGGTGATGGGCGTCTGGGCGACCTGCTACCAGGTCGGCGGCGTGGCGGCCAACAGCATGGCGGCGTACATGCTGGTGCGCTGGGGCGATCGCGCGGCGTTCTTCGGCGGCGCGCTGGTCCTCGCCGGTATCCTCGCCTTCTTCCTCGCCAACCAGGCCGACAAGCCGAGCGACAAGGGCTTCGAAGACCTGCCGCCGGACAGCGAGGCGGAGGCGGAGGCGGAGGCGTCCGCGCGCGTCGAAGGCGCGAGCAAGGGCCCCGGTTGGTCTCGGCAGACGTGGATCAGCGTCCTGCTGGTCGGTGGCTTCTACTTCTTCGTGAAGTTCATCCGCTACGCGCTCTGGAGCTGGGCTCCGTTCCTGCTGAAGCGGAATTTCGGCCTCGAAGGCGACGACGCCGGCTACATCTCGACGATCTTCGACCTCTGCGGCATCGCCGGTGTGATCTTGGCGGGCTGGCTCTCGGATCGCTACTTCGCCGGTCGTCGCGCCGGGGTGAGTCTGCTCCTGCTCTTCGGGATGGTCGGCGCCACCGGCCTGCTCGCCACGCTGGGCGCCGGCTCTCTCGACGCCTTCGCGATCGCCATCGGGCTCATCGGTCTGTGCCTCTACGGCCCGGACGCGCTGATGACCGGCGCCGGCGCGATGGACATCGGCAGCCGGCGTGGCGCGATCCTCGCCGCCGGCATCATCAACGGCATGGGCTCGCTGGGCTCGATCGTGCAGGAGCTGATCATCGGCCGGATGTACGACGGCACCGGCGGCGACGTCGGCGGCGTGCTACGGCTGCTGCTCTTCGCTTCGCTCGGGGCGGTGGGCTTCTTGGCGGTGGTCGTCTGGCGCAACCGGATCGGACTTTCCGACGCCTAGAGACGCGACCAGAAAATGCAGGTTCGCATTTCCTGGTCGCGTCTCTCGTCTGTTGTCTTGGGGGCTAGGCGCCCCCTGGTCGCGAGAAGCGCGGTTC
>JBEARB010000251.1:0-16638 GCA_041163625.1 Pseudomonadota bacterium
CCCGCCTGCCCGAGCGGATGACCGTCGAGGTGCGGCTGACGCAGGCGTTGGCGGCGTGGCTGCTGGCGCGACCGGCGACGCTCAAGGCGTGGGCCGGGCGTCTGGTCGGTTGCCTGCCGAACCATCAATTCCTCAGCGAGTCGCAAGAGAGCGATCCGACGCCGGAGACGCTGCGTCGTCTCGCCGACGCCGGCGTGCGGTTGAAGAACGTGCCGCGCTGCATCGCCGGGGCGGAGGTCGAGCCGCACGACCACGAGCTGCTCGACGCGGCGCTGCTCGACCGCAGCGGCGACCTCGACCTGGACAAATACGTCCATCACTACATCGAGCACGAGTACTACGCGAAGTCGCTGCGCTGCTATCGTTGCGCGTTCCAGGACAATTGCCGCGGCAGCCAGGTCAACTACCTGCGCAACCACGGCTTCCGCATGTTGCGTCCGCTCGACGAGGCCGGGGTGGAGTTGCCCGACGCCGGCTCGTTCGAGGACATCACCGAAGTGCTCAAGCAGGCGACGGCTGGACGCGGTCGGCGCGAGCGCGATCAGATCATCGGCAAGCACCGCCCGGACGTCAGTGTTCGGGTGGCGCTCGGCGCGACGCGCTTGGGCCGCAGTGAGCCGAGCGAGGCCGGCGCTTGACGGAGTGCAGCCCCGGCGCGCATCTTCCGAGCCGCCGAGGCGCCGAGAGGCATCCCGCATCCCCCAGACAACAAGGTACGGCGGACCCGCCGGGAGAGGAGCCACGCAGATGGCCAATCACAACATCGAATCCTTCGACGCCGCCACGGCGACCGCGACGCTGTCGCTCGACAACGGCGTCTACCCGCTCGACGTGGTCTACGGTGCCGCCTACGCGCTCATCGACCGCTGCTACGTGCTGCTGGACAAGGACGGCGACGGTCGGGGCAGCCGGATGCTGGTGCACCTGCGCGGCAAGAAGCCGCTGGACGAGGCGGGTCTGCAGGCACTCTCGGGCGAGTTCGGCAACGAGCTGCTGAGCCAGGCGCTGCGCCGCAAGATCATCAAGCAGAACGGCGCGATCATCGAAGAGATCGTCACTACGGCGATCGCCGGGGCTGCCGGCGCCGCGATGCCGACCGACTTCGTGGTCGAGGAAGAGGACGACGATCTGGACTTCCTCGACGACCCGCTGGGCATCGCCGTGCCGTGGGAAGAGAAGTTCAAGAAGGACAAGTCGGACAACGCCTAGCCGCGGGCAGGGAGGAACGTCGATGACGACCCGAACCGGCGGTGGCGACACCGCGATCCGACTGCACAAGTCGGCCTACATGGCGCAGGCCATCCGTGACGCGATCAAGGTCTTCGCGGACTTCGCCAGCTTCGCCGTCGAACGCGACGGCGACTACTACGTCGTCCAGGTGCGCGACATCGACCCGGAGGTCGACGGCGACCTGACGGGCGAGTTCTGCAATTTCGCGCTGGTCCATACGATCGAGCGCAAGCGCCGCACGCCCGGCGCCACTGGGGGTGCCGCATGAGCGTGCAGACCACGTTCGCTGCCGGACCGGCCGGCGTCGATCTCTCGGAGATCGTGCGCCTGCGCAAGGTGGACGCCAGCTTCGCCACGCCGTTCAACTTCCGCGCGATCGACGGAGCCTTCTTCGTCAGCAACGCGCTCGGTGACTGGATCGTGCTCCAGCCCGACGAGCTGCGCCGCCTCGCCGAGGGCGACACCAAGCCGGGCGACGGGCTGTACGAGCGTCTACGCGAGCGGAACTTCGTGGCCGCCGAGCTCGACCGCTCCGCGCAGGCCCAGCGCTGGCTGGAGAAGCATCGCTTCCTGCACTACGGGCCGACCCTGCACGCCTTCGTGCTGACCGGTCGCTGCAACTTCGGCTGCACCTACTGCCACAGCAGCATCGTCGGCATGCACCGCAAGGACACCGACATGTCGATCGAGGTCGCCGAGCGCGCCGTCGACATGGCGTTCCGGACGACCAGCCCCGGCCTGACCATCGAGTTCCAGGGCGGTGAGCCGCTCGCGAACTGGGAGGTGCTGCAGCACGTGGTCGAGTACGCGCGGCAGACCAACGCGCTCGCCGGCAAGGCGCTCTCGTTCTCGCTGGTCAGCAACCTGACGCTGCTCGACGAGGAGAAGCTCGAGTACCTGATCGACCGCCGCGTGCAGATCTGCACCAGCATCGACGGTCCCGAGGACGCCCACAACGCGCAGCGTCCGTGGAAGGACGGCAACGGCTTCCAGACCACGACCGGCTGGATGAAGCGCATCAACGAGCGCTACGTCGAGCAGGGCCTGGACCCGAACCTGTACCGCGTCGAGGCGCTGCCGACGATCACGCGGCCGCTGCTCGGCCGCGCCAAGGACATCGTCGACACCTTCGTCGGTCTCGGCTGCCGCGCGCTCTTCCTGCGCAAGCTCGACCCGTTCGGGTTCGCGGCGCGTTCGGTGCGTCAGCTCGGCTACTCGATGGACGACTTCATGAAGTTCTACATGGAGGCGGTCGAGTACATCATCGAGCTGAACAAGCAGGGCGTGCAGGTGATGGAGCGCAATGCTGCCATCATGCTCTCGAAGATGATCGCGGACTACGAGCCGAACTACCTCGACCTGCGCACGCCCGGCGGCGCGGTCATCGGTCAGCTCGGCTACCACCCCGACGGCACCATCTTCTCCTCGGACGAAGGCCGCATGGTCGCCGCCATGGGCGACAACGCCTTCATGATCGGCAGCCTCGACAATACCTACGAGGAGTTGATGACCAACGCGACGACGCGCGCGCTGGTCATCGCGAGCACCAACGACACGCAGCCCGACTGCGTCTCCTGCGCCTACAAGCCGTACTGTGGGCAGCAGCCCGAGTACAACTACAAGACGCAGGGCACCATCGGTGGTCGGATGCGCGACTCGACCTGGTGCAAGAAGCACAAGTCGATCTTCGATTTCCTCGCCTACCGCCTGAAGAACGCGGACGCCGAGGAGATGGCGATGTTCCGCCGCTGGACGACCAACCGTCCGCAGGAGCACTTCCTGCAAGAGCGCGGCCCGATCTAGGCGCTCGGCGCGCGGCGACTCCACACGAACAGCCTGGCATCGGTGGGCCAGCGCCGCACGATGCGGTGCCTCTCTGGCAATTCGCGACGCCGCCTCTACCATGACGTCGCGCACCACGCGTGGAGGTATCGATGACGCTCCGCATTCGCTCCCTGATTTCGCCGCTCGCGATGGCGGCGGTGCTGGCCACGTCCGTGGCCTGGGCCCAGCCTGCGCCGCAGCCACAGCCGGAGCCGGCTCCCGCGCCAGAGGCTGCGCCGGCTCCCGAGCCCGAGCCGATGCCTGCGCCGGCCCCCGCGCCGGCTCCGGAGCCAGAGCCAGAGCCGATGGCTCCGCCGCAGCCGATGGCTCCGCCACAGCCGGCGCAGGCCGCGCCGGGCCGTGCGCCGATCCAGGGCGGTAGCATCGTCCGTGAGCAGAACAACCTGCACGCGCTCGGCATCTCCGGTGGTTTCGCGCCCGGCTCGGGCTTCGCCTACCGCCGGTACTTCGACAACACGATGCTGCAGGGCGTGCTCTTCGCGATGATCACCAACCGCGGCAAGGACGCCACGGTCTGGGGTGGCCTCTCGGCGGCGCAATACCTGTTGGTCTGGCACGAAGACCGGCGGGCGTCGGTGCTGCCCGATACCTCGGCGCTGCGCTTGGTGGGCGGCGTCTCGTACCTGTACGACCGCGCGAGCGATACCTTCATCGACGACGTGAAGGTCAACCCGAACTGTGTCGATACGCGCAGCCAGGACTGCGCACGGCCCCCGCAAGAGGTCTCCGAGGTCTCGACCACGCATTGGTTCTCGGCCGGCCTGGGCATCGGCTTCGAGTTCGGCGCGATCATGACGCCGGGCTTCTCGGTCAGCCTCGACTTGGCCTTGACGGCGATGTTCGACCAGAACGGGCTGCAGCAGATCTGGCCGCTACCGGCCATCGCGCTGATGTACAGTTGGTAGGCAAGGAGGCGCCGTGTTTCACCGTCCCGTGACCCTTCTCCGACGCTGCGCGTCGCTCGCCGCCCTGCTCGCCGTCGTGGCGATGGCGCCCTGGTCCGCGCACGCTCAGCAGCCCAACCTCATCCGCGGCCACGAGCAGCAGGTCCAGCGCAATTCCCACGCGCTCGGCCTGTGCGGCGGCTACCCCGGTGCATCGGGCTTCGCCTACCGCCGGTACATCGGCGACACCTTCATCCAGGGCAACCTCCTGCCCTTGGTCGCCGACCGTGGCGACTTCCTCGCGGTGATGATCGGCGTGACCGTCGGTCACTATCTCGCCGTCTGGGAGCGGCCGCGTTCGCTCTCGCTGATGCCCTCGACGACCGCCCTGCGCGTGGTCGCCAACGCGTCGACCTTCTTCAGCCGTGACGCGACGTTCTCCGAAGTCGCCGACGCCGCGCCCTGTGTCGGCGTCGACTGTGGCGGCACCGGCTCGTCGACGACCTCGACGACGACGACCGAAATCACCTCGGGCCTCGGCGCCGGCATCGGCTTCGAATTCGGCGCGATCACGCGCCACGGCTTCAGCTTCTCGCTGGACCTCATGCTGACCGCGACCTGGGACAACGACGGCTTCGCTTGGCTGGTGCCGATTCCCTACGGCGCCGTCATGTACTCCTGGTAGTCGACAGCGCTGCACGCATCGCCTGAAACGGCGGCTCGCGCCCCGTCCACCAGCCGAGGCTGATCGCCGCCTGCGCCGCGAGCATCTCGGCGCCGATGCCGCCGAGCACGCGGGCTCCCAGAGCTTCCGCGTAGCGTTCGACCGGCGTCGCTCCGTCGGCCGCGTACACCAGATCGACGACCGCTGTGGTGTCGGTCCAGCAACTCGGATCCAGAGCGGCGAGAGGGCTCGTGTCGGCGTGGCCGCCGTGACCGATGCGGGTGGCATGAACCAGCAGATCGACGGCAGCGGGCAAGGGCTCGGACCAGCCCAGCGCGTGCGCACCGAGCGCGCCGGCGAGCGCGGCGCAGACCGGCGCGTTCCGGCCGACGACGCCCACGACCAGCGCGCCCGCGTCGCGGAGTCCGAGCGCGACGGCCTCGGCCGCTCCCCCGGTGCCCACGATGGCGACGCGGGCACCGGCGATCGTCACGCCTCGGGCGCGCAAGGCGGCGCAAAAGCCAGGACCGTCGCTGCTGGCGCCGACGAGCACGCCCGACCCATCTCGCCAGAGGGTGTTGACCGGCGCCGGACCGAGCGCACGGTCGCAGCAGGCGCGGGCGAGTCGCTTGAAGGGCGTGGTCACGTTCAGACCGTCGATCTCGCCCGAGCGCACGCGATCGATGACGGCACGGGCGGCGTCGGTGTCCGGGGCGTCGTAGAGGCGATAGTCCCCTTCGAGCTCGAGCGCTGCCAATCCCGCGCGGTGCAGGCGTGGGGAGAGCGAGTGCGCGATGCCGGTGCCGAGCAGGCCCAAGCGCAACGCGCTCACCCGAGCAGCTCGCCGCGGGCCGCGAGGCGCGCGAGCCAAGCGCGCGCGCGCTCGACGTCGGCGGCGATCGCGGTACGCAACGCGTCGAGATCGGCGAAACGCTGCTCTCCGCGCAACCGACCGAGGAGCCGCAGGCCCACCGACGCCCCGTAGAGGTCCAAGGTCGCGTCGAGGACGTGCGCCTCGACGCGCCAGCGGGCGCCGTCGACGGTCGGACGCAGACCGAGATTGGCGACGGCGGGCAGCGCCGCCCCACGGACCTCGAGCTGCGCGACGTAGACCCCCGCGGCGGGCTGGACCTGTCCCTCGCTCGCGATGTTCGCGGTCGGGAAGCCGAGGGTGCGGCCGCGCGCATCGCCGTGCACGACGGTGCCGCGCAGGGTGAACGGCCGCTCGAGTAGGCTGTGGGCGAGTTCGACGTCGCCCGCCTCGACGGCGCGGCGGATGCGCGAACTCGAGACGCGCTCACCATCGCGGACGATGCCCGGGATTTGCAGCACCCGCCCGCCGCGGTGGGCCGCCAACGCCCGCAGCAACGTGATATCACCCGCCCCACGATGACCGAAGCGAGAGTCGGCGGACGCGACGAGAACGCGCGCGCCGAGACGATCGAAGAGCGCGGCACCGAAATCGGCGGCCGACGTGTCACGCAGGGTCTCGTCGAAGCGCAGCACCACAGCGTGATCCACGCCGAGCGCCTCGAGCCCCTCGAGGCGGCGCTCGCGCCCGTCGATCGCGCGCGGCGCGCGGTCCGGCCGCAGCAGACGCAACGGATGGGGGTCGAAGGTGGCGACCGTGACGGCGAGCCCCTCGGCAGCGGCGGCGGCACGGAGGGTGCCGAGGATCGCGCGGTGACCGACGTGCAGACCATCGAAGTTGCCGAACGCGACGGCGCCCGCGGGCAGCGGATGCGTGGGCCAGCCCAGGTGTCGCTGCACGTTCGGTCTCCTCCTCGGCCGTGACGCCGACCGCGCGGATTCGCAAGTTCTGTCGCGTTCGTCAACCCGGGCACCGGCGAAAGCGGCATGGTCCCCGCCCTTGCTTTCCGCAGGGGGAGCGGTAAGCATGGGGCTGCGGAACTCAAGGGGAGCGAGGGGACATGCACACGTGTTTCGGACGATGGGCTGCCGTGGCGCTGATGGCGCTGGTGGCGCTGGGCTGTAGCGGTGAAGATGGCGGCGCCAGTGGCGGCCAAGCGGACACGTCCGCGGAGGTCGGCGGCGGCGACGTCGGGACCATCGACAACGACACGACCAATACCGGTGGCACCCAGGATACCAGCGGCAGCAAGGACACCGTCGACCAGGACAACGGCCGCATCGACCCGGACTCGACCGGGCCGGTCTGCCCGGGTGAGCCCGGTTGCGCCTGCACCTCGGCCTCGGAATGCGACACGGGCTTCTGCATCGATACCGACGGCGGTAGCGTGTGCGCCCAGACCTGCATCGAGGACTGCCCCAACGGCTTCAAGTGTGCGACCACGACCGGCGCCGGCGGCGACACGACCAATATCTGCGTGCCGCAGTGGGGCTTCCTCTGCAACCCGTGCAACGCCAACTCCGAATGCATCTCTCCCGGTAATTCCGACTCGGCTTGCGTCGACCGCGGCGACGGCGGCGCGTTCTGTGGCGCGGCCTGCCAGGCGGACGACCAATGCCCCGAGGGCTACGCCTGCGAGAACGCGACCGACACGGCCGGCAACGACGTGAAGCAGTGCGTCGTCAAGAACGGCGGTGCGTGTGGCTGTTCCGCGTACGCGATCAAGAAGGAGCTCTCGACCCAGTGCTTCGTGAGCGCCGGTGACGCCAAGTGCGCCGGCAAGCGCACCTGCCTGCCCGACGGCGCGGCGGGCGCCCCCTCGGGCGGCGGCCTCTCGAGCTGCCAGGCGCCCGAGCCGGAAGACGAGAAGTGCGACGGCATCGACAACGACTGCGACGGCCAGAGCGACGAAGCCACCTGTGACGACAACAACCCGTGCACCGTCGACAACTGCGGCGGCGGCGACGGTTGCCAGTACACCAACAAGGAAGGCGATTGCGACGCGGACGACTCGGTCTGCACCGTCCAGGACACCTGCAAGGACGGCAAGTGCGCCCCTGGCAAGGCGCTCGACTGCGACGACAAGAACCCGTGCACCGCCGACAAATGCGATCCGAAGCTCGGCTGCCAGTACGAGCCGCTGACCGGTCCGATCTGCAACGCGGACGACAACGAGTGCACCCAGTCCGACGCGTGCAAGGAAGGCGTCTGCACGCCGGGCCAGAAGAAGAGCTGCGAGTCCGGCGACGAATGCGTCACCGGCAAGTGCTCGGTGACCACCGGCAAGTGCTCCTACACCTTCCAGACCGGCTTGCCCTGCAACGACGGCAACCCCTGCACCTCCAGCGAGACCTGCCAGAACGACACTTGCAAGGGTGACGCCACGCAGTGCGACGACGGCAACCCCTGCACCGCCGACTCGTGCGAGTCTCCCAACGGCTGCGTGCACAAGGCCAATGCCGGTCCGTGCACCGACGGCAACGCCTGCACCAAGCAGGACGCCTGCAAGGACGGCGCGTGCGTCGGCTTGCCGATGTCGGCGACCGAGGACTGCGACGACGGCAACGCGTGCACCAAGGACGCCTGCAACCCCACGCAGGGCTGCACGCACGCCAACGAGACCGGCACCAACTGCGACGACGGCAACACCTGCACCAAGAACGACGTCTGCGCGGCCGGCAAGTGCCAGCCGGGCAGCAACGTCTGCGACTGCAAGACCGACGTCGACTGTGCGTCGCAGGAGGACGGCAACCTCTGCAACGGGACGCTCTACTGCGATACCGCCAGCGCGCCGTTCAAGTGCAAGATCAAGGAGTCGACCATCGTGAACTGCGATACGTCGATCAACAACGCCTGCCAGACCAACGCCTGCGACCCGCAGAGCGGCAAGTGCGCGCTGAGCTACGGCCCGAAGGGCTTGGCCTGCGACAAGGACGACAACGTCTGCACGCAGAACGACGTCTGCGACGGCGACGGCAACTGCATCGCCGGCGCGGTGGTCAAGTGCGACGACGGCAACCCCTGCACCAACGACGCCTGCGACCCGAAGATCGGCTGCAGCTACACCGCCAACAGCGCGCCCTGCAACGCGGACGACAACGCGTGCACCGTCGGCGACGTCTGCAAGGAAGGCAGCTGCCTGCCGGGCGACGCGAAGAAGTGCGACGACAACGAGGAGTGCACCGCCGATTCCTGCGACAAGGGCACCGCGGCCTGCCTGTTCGCCGAGGTCAGCAAGACCTGCGACGACGGTGACGCGTGCACCGGCGAGGACGCCTGCGGCAAGAACGGCGCGGGCAAGTTCACCTGCCTGCCGGGCGCCAAGGTGGTCTGCAACGACGGCAACGCCTGCACCACAGACGTCTGCGACAGCACCAAGGGCTGCCTCTCGACGCCGGTCGCCAACGGCCTGCCCTGCAACGACGGCAACGCGTGCACCGACAAGGACGCCTGCGCCACCGGTCAGTGCCAAGGTACGCCGATCGACGTCGCCAAGGGCTGTGACGACGGCAACGCCTGCACCGCCGATACCTGCGACAGCAAGGCGGGCTGCAAGCACCAGCCGGTCAGCGGCAAGTCCTGCGACGACGGCGATGCCTGCAGCGTCGGCGACGCCTGCGAGAGCGGCGAGTGCAAGGCCGGCACCAATATCTGCGCCTGCCAGACCGACAGCGACTGCCTCAAGCAGGAGGACGGCAACCTGTGCAACGGCACGCTCTTCTGCGACAAGAGCGCGGCGCCGTACAAGTGCAAGGTGAATCCGGCGACGGTCGTGAACTGCGACGATTCGCAGGACAACTTCTGCTCGAAGAACACCTGTGCGCCCGATACCGGCAAGTGCGCGGCCGTGGTCAAGGCCGACGACACCCCGTGCGACGCAGACGGCTCGGTCTGCACCACCAACGACACCTGCCAGGGCGGCAAGTGCGCGGCGGGCAAGGCCCTGCCCTGCGACGACCTGAATCCCTGCACCGCCGACGCCTGCGACAAGGACAAGGGCTGCGTCTACACCGAGCAGGCCGGCCCCTGCGACGCGGACGGGGACGCCTGCACGGAGAACGACGTCTGCACCGGCGGCAAGTGCATCGCCGGCAAGGCCAAGGACTGCGACGACAACGAGTCGTGCACCTCGGAATTCTGCGACAAGAAGACTGGCAAGTGCTCGTACACCGAGTTGGTCCTGAGCTGCGACGACGGCAAGCTCTGCACCGTCGGCGACGCCTGCGGCAAGAACACCGGTGACAGTTGGACGTGCATCCCCGGCAAGCCGATGGCGTGCGACGACAACAACGTGTGCACCAGCGACGCGTGCGCCGAGCCGCAGGGCGCGGACAAGGGCGGCTGCAAGTACGCGATCGACGATGGCAAGAAGGTCGCGTGCTACACCGGTCCGGACAAGACCAGCGGCGTCGGCATCTGCAAGGACGGTCAGCAGACCTGCGACGACAAGGGCAATCTCGGGACCTGCGTCGGCGATGTGGTGCCGGAGAAGCTCGAGGCGTGCGACGGCAAGGACAACACCTGCAACGGCATCACCGACGAGGGCTGCGCGCCGACCGGCTTCGTCGCCCGCGACGGCAACGCGACCATCCGTCAGGCCGGCCAGAACTACGCCGTCGACGCTTCGGTGGGACGTAACCCGACGGGCGGCACGGCGACACCGGGTCAAGGGGCGACGTACGGCGCGCGCTTCGGCTTCGTGCAGTGGCTGCGCGCCCTGCTGGGCAACTAGCGTCAGACGACGTTCGCCAGCCAATCCGTTGGGATCGAGTGCGGACTCGTGGAAGAGACCGCCAGGGAGAGCATCATGAATCGGCTGCTCGAGGGCATCTGGATGCGACGGCTGCGAGACTCGCTCGCCGCGTGCGCCGTGTTCGCACTCGTCACTGTCGCTGGGCCGGCATTCGCTGCGGCGCCCAAGACCGCGCTCGTCGACGGCGTCCTCACTTCGTCGGGCGGCAGCGCCGCCGCGGACGGTGACTACGACGTGACCTTCACCATCTACGACGCTCCGAGCGGCGGCACCGCCGTCTGGACCGAGGGTCCGGTGAAGATGAAGGTGACCGGTGGGCGCTTTGCCCACGTCCTCGGGAGCTCCACCCCGATGGACGCGGCGAAGCTCGCGGCCGCCAAGGGCCAGTGGCTCGCGCTGAAGATCGGCTCGGATCCCGAGCTGCCGACGCAGGCGCTGCACGCCTCGATCTTCGCGCTGCACGCCGGTGTCGCCGACAAGGTCAGCTGCGACGGCTGCATCTCCGGTGACCAGGTCGCCAACGGCTCGATGGCCGCGGCGAAGATGGGCTTCAACTATGCGGGCAGCAACACCAAGGGCGGCCCCGCGCTCGACCTGACCTGCACCGGCTGTGTGAGCGTCTCGGAGATGAAGTTCGACGGTGACGTCGATCTCGCCGGCAACTCGCTCAAGGCCAAGAACGGCACCTTCGCCGGCGACGTGACGGCAAAGTCGGTCACGGCGACCGAATTCGTCGGCGACGGCAGCAAGCTCACCGGCATCAAGACCGCCTCGGGCGAGTGCAAGAACGCCGGCGAGGTGGTCAAGGGCATCAACGCCGACGGCTCGCTGAAGTGCGTCGTGGCGATGGACCCGAGCGCCCTGCCCAAGGACGGCTTGAACGAGATCAGCAACGACCTGCTGAGCAACCAGTTCACCGACACCATCCAGGGGGCGGCGAACGTGGCCATTCCGGACAACACGGGCGCGGACGCCAACGCCGTGCTCGACTTCCCGGACATCGGCATCTCGCAGACTTTCGAGTTGACGGTCGACGTGAGCAACACCGACCTCTCGACCCTCGCCCTGACGGTCTTGCCGCCCGACGACAAGAAGACGGGCTGGACGCTCTGTGATCCCTGCGGAGACAAGGACGCCAAGAGCTACAAGAAGACGTTCAGCAAGGACTCGCTGCCGAAGTCGGGCGATCTGACCAAGTGGATCGGTGCCAACATCAAGGGCACCTGGAACCTCAAAGCGCTCGACAGCAGCTACTGCATTCCGCAGGCGCCGGGCAACAGTGGCATCTGCGACGTGAATAACAAGACCGACGGCAAGATCGTGTCCTGGAGCATCAAGATCCAGACGCTGAGCAACCAGAAGGTCAACATGAACGGCAGCCTCTACGTCGGCGGCACGCTCTGGGGCAGCGAGAACGGCCACGGCAAGGCCGGCGGGCCGGTGAAGATCGGCGGCGGCGTGCAGATCGGCGACGAGCCGGGCGCCTGCACCACGCAGCTGGAGAATACCGTGCGCGTCGACAAGGCCTCGGGTGAGACCCAGATCTGCCAGTCGGGCATGTGGGTCAACGTCGCGCGCAACGCCTGCTGGGGCTCGCTCACGCACGGCGTCTGCCTGGCCTCGACCGGCGGCGGCAACCTGAACTTCCGCGACAGCGCGCTCTACTGCGCCTCGAAGAAGGCGGACATCTGCTCGGACAGCCAGACCTGGGTGCTGCGTCAGACCGCGGCGCTCTGGAGCAACGCGATCTGGACCAACTCGTTCTCGGACAACGACGCGGGCCAGTGGAGCGAAGTGAATGGAGGCACCGGCGACGATCACAGCTGGTCCAACGGTTGGACCGCCCCCTGCTGCTACAACGCGACGCCGCCGCGCGCCTCGGACAAGATCGTCAAGGGCGTGCGCATCGTCTACAAGCACGACAATGCGAGCGTCTACTGGCGCCAAGCCGCGATGTTCTGCAGCGGCATGGAAGCCGACCTCTGCACCAAGGCCGAGTACCAGGTCCTGCGCGACAACAACGAGACCAACAAGAGCTGGGGCTACTGGGCGAGCGATCACTCGGACAACGACAACACCGGTTACGAGAAGGGCATCGGCGGCGTCTCGGACAACCCGAACCTCGGCCAGCACTACTCGTTCATCTGCTGTGGCACGCATCGCAAGACGCTCGACTGCCCGGCGCAGTACGAGGACGTCGGCGGCGTCTGCGTGACCAAGATCGAGAACAATACGCTGGCCGACTGGCCGACGGCCGCCAAGGCCTGCGCCGACCTGAATTCGCGCCTGTGCTCGATGTCGCAGACCGCGGTCCTGCGCAACAAGGGCAAGGTCACGGCGTCGGGAAGTTGGACGGCCTCATACTCGGACAACGACGGCAACAACGCAGCCATCGCCGTCGGCAGCGTCGGTGACGACCATCCGCCGAGCAGCAAGTACGGCTACGCTTGCTGTCTCTGGTAGGACACTCGCGGACGCGAGAGTGACGGCGGAAGTTCCGTCACTCTCGCCTCGCGCGGGGGAATCGGCTAGAATCACGTTGGACCGCTCCCCCGCGGAACGCACCTGAAGGGGAAACTCTCATGAAGCAGTACCGTTTTCGCAATCACGCCGCCGTCTTCCTGGCCCTCGGCATGCTCTTGGCGGCAGCTGGTTGTGGCGAGGCCGATTCTTCGGTGAGTGGAGACACCTCCGCCGGCGTCGACGTTTCTGGTGGCGACACCAACATCGTCGACGACACGAGCGGCGGCACGGACGCGAGCGTCGGCGAGGACACCACTGATACCGGTGGCGGAGGTCTCGACACGACGCCGGACACCGAGGCTGACAGCTCGACCGACGCGGGTGGTGGTGATCCGGACACCGACGACGCCGACACCGGCAACGACAACTGCCCCGGCGGCGCGTACTGCGAATGCACCTCGAACAGCGACTGCGACCAGGGCTTCTGCATCTCGGGCCCGACCGGCAACATCTGCGCCGAGGTCTGCATCGAGGGCTGCACGCAGGACGGCTTCGACTGCAAGCTCGTGAACTTCCCGGGCAACCCCGACCCGGTGAACCTCTGCGTCCCGAAGGGCGGCAACATCTGCAACCCGTGCAAGGCCAGCTCGGAGTGCTCGAGCCTCGGTGACGGCACCGCCGCCTGCGTCGACAACGGCGACGCGGGAGCCTTCTGCGGCTCGACCTGCACCACCGATGCCAGTTGCGCCGTGGGCTACACCTGCAAGGACGTGACCTCGATCGAGGGCACCGACGTCAAGCAGTGCGTGCCGAAGGACAACGGCATCTGCGCGTGCAGCGACGCCGCCATCGCCAAGGAGCTCGCCACGGTCTGCTACACCGGCTCCGGTGATGCCAAGTGCGAGGGCGTGCGAACCTGCCTCGCCGACGGCAAGCAGGGCGCGCCGGCCGGTGGTGGTCTCTCCGCCTGCCTCGCGCCCGATCCGAAGCAGGAGGCTTGCAACGCCATCGACGACGACTGCGACGGTGAGACCGACGAGTCGACGTGCAACGACGACAACCCTTGCACCGAGGACACCTGCGACGGCCAGAACGGCTGCAAGACCACCAACAAGGCGGGTGCGTGCGACGCTGACGGCTCCGCTTGCACGAAGGACGACGCCTGCAAGGACGGCAAGTGCGTGGCCGGCGCCGCCGTCGAGTGCGACGACGGCAATCCGTGCACCGCCGACTCCTGCGACCAGGAGAAGGGCTGCGTCTACGTCAACGACGACGGCAAGGGCTGCAACGCCGACGACAACGCCTGCACCCAGAACGACGCGTGCAAGGACGGCAAGTGCGAGCCTGGCGAGACCAAGGCCTGCGCCAGCGAAGATCAGTGCGTCACGGGCAAGTGCAACATCATCGACGGCGTCTGCAAGTACACCTTCCAGGAAGGCCAAGGCTGCAACGACGGCAACCCGTGCACCACCGGCGAGAAGTGCCAGACCGACAACTGCACCGGCAAGCCGACCGAATGCGACGATCTGAACCCGTGCACCGCCGACTCGTGCGACAAGAGCAAGGGCTGCATCCACACCAACGTGCCCGGTCCGTGCACGGACGGAAACGAGTGCACCGAGCAGGACTCGTGCGACGAGGGCAAGTGCAAGGGCAAGATCACGGACGAGACCGTGAAGTGCAACGACAACAACGACTGCACCAAGGACACCTGCGACCCGATCAAGGGCTGCCAGAACGCGCCGCAGACGGGCTCCAGCTGTGACGACGCCAACGGCTGCACGGTCGGTGACAGCTGCGACGGCGGCGTCTGCAAGTCGGGCACGAACACCTGCTCGTGCACGGCCGACAGCGACTGCACCGCGAACGACGACGGCAACCTCTGCAACGGCACGCTGTTCTGCGACAAGAGCGCGCTGCCCTACCAATGCAAGGTGAACCCGGCGACGATCGTGAAGTGCGACACCAGCAAGGACACCTTCTGCGCGCAGACGCAGTGCACTCCGTCGACCGGCAAGTGCGACGTCGTCAAGAAGCCCGAGGGCACCTCGTGCGACGCGGACCAGAGCCTCTGCACCACCGACGATCAGTGCAAGGACGGCGTTTGCACCCCCGGCGCGAAGCTGGCGTGCGACGACAAGAACCCGTGCACCGACGACGTCTGCGACCCGAAGGACGGCTGCAAGTTCATCGCCAACACCGCGCCGTGTGACGCGGACGGCAACGCCTGCACCGAGAACGACGTCTGTCTCGAGAAGAGCTGCACCGCCGGCAAGGCCAAGGTCTGTGACGACGGTGAGTTCTGCACCGAGGACAGCTGCGATCCGTCGGACGGCAGCTGCAAGACCAAGAACCTCAGCAAGAGCTGCGACGACGGCAACGCCTGCACCGAGGGTGACAAGTGCGGAGACGTCGCCGGCAAGTGGAGCTGCGTCGCGGGTGTCGGTCCGGATTGCGACGACAAGAACCCGTGCACCAAGGACACCTGCGACAAGACCAACGGCTGCACCAACACCAACGACGACACGGCGACGGTGCCCTGCTACAGCGGTGACCCCGCGACCAAGGGCAAGGGCATCTGCACCGAGGGCGTCCAGAAGTGCAGCGCCGGCAAGCTCGGCTCGTGCGAGGGTGAAGTTCTGCCGCTGAAGGAAGAGACCTGCGGCAACAGCAAGGACGACACCTGCAACGGCCAGACCGACGAGGGCTGCAAGCCGACGAGCTACGAGGCGCGCTTCGGCTCGGCGGTGGTCACCGGCAAGGTCAAGTCCGGCAACGCCGAGTACGACGCTCGGATGCTGGTCGGCGGTAGCGCCACGGGCGGTGAGTCCAAGGGCACCAAGAACACCGCGCGCTTCGGCTTCTACGAGTGGGTGAGCTCGCTGCTCGGCGGCAAGTAAACTCCGCGCGACGGAACGCTGCGGCCCCGGCACGCCTTGCGCGCCGGGGCCGCGGTCGTTTTGGGCCCGAGCGCCTACGGCGCATCGACTGTGCGGGCGCGCGTCGGATGCATCGCCGGCGGGCGAAGGCGGTTCGGAGGCTTGGGCGGGGCCCTGACGGGCGCGGATGCGCGGTTGAGCGGCCTCAGGCCGCGTCGACGACCCAGGCACCCGGCATCAGATCGAGCAGCTCGCGCGGGACCGGCGCCTCGAGCGCCATCATCTCGCCGGTGGTCGGGTGCGGCACGCGAACACGCCAGCAGTGCAAACCGATCTGGTGCGGCGGCAGCCGTCGCACGTCGTGGCGCCGGGTATCGAGCTCTTCGAGGAGGCTGTCGAGCGGCGTCTCACGATTGCGCTCGATGTAGACTCGCTCGTTGACCACCGGATGCCCGATCGCCGCGAGATGGATGCGCAGTTGGTGGCAACGCCCGGCGTTGACCGTCAGCAGCAGGCGCGACATGCCGCGGCCGCGCGCGAGCAGGCGCCACCGCGTCGCGGCGGGGCGACCACCTTGGTCGGTCGGGAGCACGCCGCGGCGCTTGCGCTTGCCGGCCTGCACCATCCCGATCGGGTAGGTGATGCGGCCGCGGGCGCCGGCGATATCCCCTTGCGCCACCGCGATGTAGTCGCGCTCGCAGAGGTTGCTGCGCCAGTTCCAGCGCATCGACTTCGCCGTCGCCTCGTCCCGCGAGAGCAGCACCAGCCCGGTCGCCTCGCGGTCGAGGAGATTGACCGGGTAGACTTGGTCGAAGCCCATGCGTTGCAGGGCGCGCACCACCGATCGATGTTGGTATTGCGATGCCGGTGTGACCGGAAATCCGGCCTTCTTGTCGACCACCACGAGGTGTTCGTCGGCCCGGATCACGGTGCAGATGGCCTCGGGCGGCAGCTGGGGCTCGCGGCGTGCGCCGCCGCCGGTGCCCTTTTCGCCAGGCGTCGCGGGTTGATCCGCCATCGTCGATTCCTCGCCTTCAGCAGCCGTCGGT
>JBEARB010000252.1:0-10635 GCA_041163625.1 Pseudomonadota bacterium
AGGAATCGGCCCGGCCACTCGCGTCTGGTGCGG
Source organism: Pseudomonadota bacterium (assembly GCA_041163625.1). Taxonomy (GTDB): domain Bacteria; phylum Myxococcota_A; class UBA9042; order UBA9042; family UBA9042; genus JACKFC01. Next base: position 34 of record JBEARB010000252.1, read on the forward strand.
CGACCAAGAGGCCGAGGTCAGCTGGCGCGCCGGCAGCACCCACATCTTCGTCGTCGTGCCCACGGCGGCGGTGCCCGGCCCGGTCGACGTGATCTTGAGCGACGTCGACGGCCAAGCCCGGCTCTCGGCCGGCTACGCCTACCTCGGCGAGGTGCACGTCACCGGCATCACGCCCGCGCTCGGCCCCGCGACGGGCGGCACGCCGATCAGCGTACAAGGCGTCGGCTTCCACCCCGGCGACCGCTTGCTGCTCGGCTGGCGTGAGGCGATCGAGAGCGAGGTCGCCGATGGAGAGACGTTGGTGGCGCGCACGCCCGCCTTCGACCTTCCGGCCGGTCAGGACACCATCGACGTGCCGGTGGCGGTGCGGCACGCCAGCGGCGTCACCACCTACGCGGGCACGTTCCGCTACGGCCGCCCACCGCGGCTCGAGCGCGTCGACCCGGGCACGCTCGGCGGCGCCGGCGGCTCGGTGACGCTGGTCGGCGCGGGCCTCGGTGCCATCGACACGCTCTACGTCGACGGCCGCAAGGGCACGCTCGCCCCAGGCAACGCCAGCAGCGTCCGCGGCGGCGACGCCCCCAAGAACGTCGGCGCCGCCGGGCGCGCGGTCGCCGTCACCGTCAGCGGCCCCTTCGGCAGCGCCACGCTCGACCCCGGCTTGGTCTACGGCGGCGGCAGCAAGCCCGCGCTCTTCGGTGTCGCTCCGAGTTTCGGCACCACCACCGGCGGCGACGCCGTGGCCTTGCTGGCCGATTTGGCCGGCGCGGAGGCGGGTCAGGTCCGCTTCGGCGGCAAGAACGCGAAGATCTTGCAGGGCAAGGGCGCGATCCTGGTGGAGACGCCGGCCCTACCCGCCGGCGTCCACGACGTCGCCGCCGAACTCGGGACCAGCCCGCTGCAGCTCGCCGGGGCGTTCCGTGCGTTCGCGCCGCTGGCCGTGCAGGACGTCAGCCCTGCGACCGGCCCGACCGCCGGCGGCACCACGCTCACGCTGCAAGGCAGCGGCCTCGACGCGGCCTGCAGCGTCCGCATCGGCGCGTACGACGCGCCGATCCTGCAGGCGAGCGGCAGCGCGATGCAGGTCCGCACGCCGCCGGGGCCGCCCGGTCCGGCGACGGTGCGCGTACGCTGCGGTCCCTACGAGGTCGCCCTCACCGAGGCGTTCGCCTACAGCCCCGCCAAGCCACAGCTCGACGCGGTCGTCCCGGCCGAGGGCGCGACCGGCGGCGGCAGTTTGGTCACCATCTACGGCGCCGGCCTCGGCAACGGCTGCAGCGTCGCGTTCGGCGGCAAGCCGGCCGAGCTCGTCGAGGTCGTCGCGAACAGCCGCCTACGGGTGCGCACGCCGGCGCACGCCGCGGGCCCGGTGACGGTGCAGGTCGTCTGCGGCGACGGCAGCGACGCCTTGGTCGACGGCTTCCTCTTCTTCTCGCCGACCAGCCCGCAAGGCGGCACCCACGGCGGGCCGGCCTTCGGCACGCTCAACGTGACGGTGCTCGACATCTACACGCTCGATCCGCTGCCGGACGCCACGGTCATCGTCGGCCAACCCAAAGACGCGGTCTTCGGCAAATACGTCGGCAAGACCGACAAGCAGGGCCAGATCGTCTTCGCCGGCGAAGATCTGCTGCCGCCGCTGACGGTCTCGGCCAGCAAGACCGAATACAGCGCCAGCTCCATCGTCCACTTCGGGGTGAGCAACGCGACGCTGCTGCTCTTCCCGTGGGTGCCGCCGAGCTCGGGCGGGGGCGGCGGCGGCGGACCGGGGCTGCCGCTCGCGACGCTGCAAGGCCGCATCCTCGACCTGGACAAATACTCGTTGATGCCGCCGACCAACTGCCTGAAGCCGCCGACCGGCGGGCCAATCTGCGATTTCTGCGAGGCCGACGCCGACTGCGCGCCGACGCCCGGCTCGACCGCCGCCGGCCAGACCTGGGCCTGCGTGACGACCGGCCCCGGCGGCAAGCGCTGCTTCAACGAGTGCAGCACCGACGACGATTGCGACACCGACTTCAGCTGCAATGTCGACGCCCTGATGCCGACGCGGAAGATCTGCCGACCGAGCATCGGCATCCGCAAGATCACCTGCGCCACCAGCACGCGCACGCGCCAGAGCGAGAACCCGCCGCCCGGCCCGGGCGCGACGGTCGACGAGAAGACCGGAGAATTCAGTATCTCGGCGCGCCTGGACGAGCTCGCCATCTACTGCATCGCCGGCTACGTACAGGCGGACAACAGCTTCGTGCCGACCTCGATGGGCGTCCGGCGGCACGTCTTCCCGGAGCCGGGTGCGACGCTGAAGGGCCTGGACCTGCGCCTGGACATCCCGCTGCAGCGGACGCTGGACCTGCGCCTGGACCGTCCGCAGCGCTATTTCCCCGCGAACAAGGGCGGTGACCTCTCGGTGCGTGCCTGGTTCGCGCTGGGCTCGGACGGGTTCATCCCGATCGCCGAGGCGATCTCGGAGAAGAGCGAGGCCGGCGGCACCGGCGTCGTCGACGTGATGGCCGTGCCGTATCAGCCGCTGACGCTGCCGGAGTCGATGACCGGCACGACGCAGACCTGGCGCGCCGTGGTCGACTTCGGCGGCATCGTCGCGCCGATGGAGACCGGCACCCACCACGAATCCATCGTCCGCCCCGGTGACGGCAACACCCTGGTGCGCGGCAAGGACGGCACCTGGGAGGTCGAGCCGGTCGGCGTCGCGCTGGCGCTGGCGAGCGTGCTGCGCGGGCCGGCCGACGAGCTGCTCCTGGTCGCCCGCAACGGTCGCCTGCTGCGCGGCACGCTCGAGGGCGCGAGCCTGATCTACGTGCCGCCGCAGATCGACAGCTATGCCGAGCCGCCGGCCGTGCTCGCCGCCGCCGGCACGCCGACCGACGCGACGCTGGTCGGTCAGTCGGGCCTGATTCGCCGCGTTCAGGGCTACGACGTCGCCAGCGAGAAGGGCCCGCTGGCCGAGGACCTGCACGCGATCTGCCACGGCCCGGGCTACCGCATGGTGGTCGGCGCCAACGGTGGCGTCGGGCTGGACGCCGGCGAGGGCTGGCAGGTGCTGACGAAGGCGGCGCGGCCACTGCACGGACTCGGCTGCGGCGCGACAGCGGCGTTGGCGGTCGGCGACGAGGGCAAGCTCGTGCGCATCGGCTTCGGCGGCAGCGGCACCACCGCCGTGGAGTCCTCGCTCGAGGGCGCCGGCACCTTGCGCGCGGTGTTGGCGCAGGTCGACGGCAGCTTCTTGGTCGCTGGCGACCAAGCCGACGGCAGCGGCGGGCTCTGGCGCGTGCCGGCGTCGGGGCCGGTGGTCGCGGCTTGGCCGGGCGGCGACAAGGACCGCCCCGCGTTCTCGCTGCTCGTCGCCGGGGCCCCGGGCAGCGTCTTCGGCGCGACCGAGGCGGGCGCCCTCTTCCGCGTCGACAACCTCGGCGTACACGACGAGAGCCCCGATCGACTCGACGTCCGCCCGCGCGGCGGCGTGCGCCTGGACGACGGACGCATGTTGATGGTCGGAGACCCCGGGCTCTGGCTCGGACCGTTCCTGACGGTGCCGGCCATCGCCAAGCCGCTCGAGCAGAACAACCCGACGCCGGTGGCGCTCGAGTGGTCGAGCGCCCCTGGCACGCTGCCGACGATCCAGCGCGTCCACGTCGACGGCGGCGGCTTCCCGTTCTGGTGGCTCTACGTGCAGGCCGCGACGACGGCGCTCGAGCTCCCCGACTTCGCCACGATGGCGGGAATCCAGGTCTTCGTCGACGTGCCGCTGCTCGCGCGCGTCGATCGCATCTGGAACCCCGCCCTCTCGATCGACGCGTTCTCGACCTTCGACGTCGAATTCGGCAGCTGGCGCTCTTGGTCGACCAACGGCAAAGCGTTCTCGCTGCCCTGACGCGCCGCCGGCCGACCGTGGCCGACCGCGCCGGAGCCCGCCTCCCCGATGCACTACCGTTCGCTCCAGCCGCGCGACCAACTCGCGCTCGACGCCGCGCTCGGCGGCGCCGCCCTCTTCGGTCGCGACGACCAACTCGCCGTGGTCGCCCGCGGCAAGCACCATCGGCGCTTCCTGCACGCGTTGCTGACCGCGCCCTTCGCGGAGGCCCCGGCCGACCGCGCCTTCGCCGCCACCCTCACCGACGCCCAGGGCCGCCTCTACGCCGCCGCCGAGGTCGAGACCAGCGCAGACGCGGTCACGCTCTGGGTCGGCCGCGGCGAGGCGCAGCTCCTGATCGATCGGTTGATGGCCCATCGGGTTGCCGAACGGGTGACGCTGACGCTCGACGAATCCCTGGCGCGAGTCGCCGTCGTCGGGCCGCGCTCGCTCGAGATCGCCAGCGAGGCCGGGCTGACGCTGCCCGAGCCCGGCGCGGTGGCCGGAGACGCGACGCGCGTCAGTGTCGCGTCCGCCCAGCCGAACCGGGCCGCCGAGACGCTGCCGGGCGCGCAGCCCGAGGTCCGCATCACCCTGCCCCGCGACGACCTCGGCGCGCTGGTCGGCCGACTCCGCGAGGCCGGCGCCGCGATCGGCTGCCTCGCTGCGGCCGAGGTGTTGCGGGTGTGCGCCGGGGTGCCGCGCATCGACAAAGACGTCCCCGAGGGCAGCACGCCGTGGGAGGCGGGCCTCGCCGACGCCGTCTCGCTCGAGAAGGGCTGCTACCTGGGCCAGGAAGCGCTGGCGATGCAGGCGTGGCGCGGGCAACTGCGCCGACACCTGTGCTGGGTCGAGCCCACCGGGGAGGCGACACCCGAGGCGGGAGCGCTGCTCCGCGACGAGGGCGGCCGCCGCGCCGGCCACGCCGGCAGTGGCGTCGTCTTCGCCGCGGACGGGACGACCCGCGCGCTGGGGCTGGCGATGGTCTCTCGCAAGGCCGCGGCGCCGGGCGCCGTCTTGCAGGCCGAGGCCGAAGGGCAGACCATCGGCCTGCGGGTCCTCGGCACCACCCGCGAGGGAGTGTTCGCCGCATGATCATCGGGCTGACCGGGCGCAACGGCGCCGGCAAGGGAACCGTCGCGGATTGGCTGGTCGCGCACGGGCTGCGCTACACCTCGCTCTCGGACGAACTGCGCGCGGACCTGCGTCGCCGTGGCCTCGAGCCGACCCGCGACAACCTCATCGCCGGTGGCCGTCGGCTACGCGAGGAGGGCGGCGCCGGCGTCCTCGCGACGTTGGTGCTGCAGACCATCGACCGTGACGGCGGGCCGGCCATCGTCGACAGCGTCCGCAACCCGGCCGAGGTCGAGGTCCTGCGTCAGCGTCCGGATTTCCGGTTGTTGGACGTGCGCGCGGATCGTCGGGTGCGCTACGAGCGGATCCGCGCCCGCGCCCGCAGCGGCGACGCCGAGAGCTTCGAGGAATTCGTGCGCCACGAAGAGGCCGAGCTGCACTCGCAAGACGTCGCCGCGCAGCGCTTGGTCGCCACCGCCGCGTTGGCTGACCTGCACATCGACAACTACGGCGACTTGGACGCGCTCGATGCGGCACTGCGGGCGATGTTCCCGGAGCTGGCACCGCCGGCCTGAGCCGCCTCCGTCGGCGTAGATCGGCCTTTGCACCGATGGTGTCGATTCGGCATCCTTAAGGAGTCCCCTCGGAGGTTGCCCATGCGTCGTTTCCAGCAGCTCTGCGGCGTGCTCGCGCTTGCCCTGTTCCTCGCACCGACGGGGGCCGTCGCGACGGTGCCTCCGACCCTGCAACTCGAGGGTGTCCTGACCGGCCCTGGCGGCGGTCCTGCCCCGGACGGCAAGTACAGTGTCGTCATCACGCTGCGCGCGGCCAAGACGTTCAAGACGCTGCACACCGAGGGCCCGGCCGAGATCACCGTCACCGGTGGTCGGTTCAGCCATCAGCTCGGCGTCGACGGCAAGCTGCTCGCGGCTGCGACCGCGGCGGGCGGCGAGTTCTGGGCCGAGAGCGGCATCATCGGCGGCCTGAAGATCGGGGACGAGCCCGAGCTCGGGCCTTTCCCGCTCTCCTCGGTGCTCGCGGCGATGTACGCGGAATCGGCCGGCAAGCTCGCCTGCACGGGCTGCGTCGGCGGCGACCAGCTCGCCAACGGCTCGATCGCCGCGGCGAAGCTCGGCTTCAACTACGCCGGCAGCAACACCAAGGGAGGCCCCGCGCTGGATCTCGCGTGCACCGGCTGCGTCTCGGTTGCCGAGCTGGCCTTCGACGGCGACGTCGATCTCGGCGGCAACAGCCTCAAGGGCAAGAACGCCACGTTCTCGGGCGACGTCGTCGCCAAGACGGTGACGGCCACCGCGTTCGTCGGCGACGGCAGCAAGCTCACCGGCATCCCCACCCCGACGGGCACCTGCAAGAGCGGTGAGGTCGTGGTCGGCATCGACGGGACGGGCAAGGTGCTGTGCAAGAGCGCGGCCGGCTCGCTGCCGGCCGACGGGCTGGACGAGGTCTCGGGCGGCGTGCTCTCGACCGAGTTCAAGGACGCCTTCGCCGCGGCGACCAAGAACATCCCGATCCCCGACAACACCGGCGCGGACGCGACCTCCACCATCACCGTCCCGGACCTCGGCACCGCCAAGGAGCTGAAGGTGCGCGTCATCGCCGCCAACACCGACCTCTCGACGGTGTCGATCCAGCTGCTGCCGCCGGACGACAAGGCCGTCGGCTACACCCTCTGCGACCCCTGCGGCGAGGTCGACGCCAAGGTGTTCGACAAGACCTACCCGGTGCCGACCAGCCCCAAGACCGGCGACCTGACCACCTGGGTCGGCAAGAACCCCAAGGGCCTGTGGACCATCAAGGTCAAGGACGTCTCGTTCTGCATCCCGCAGAAGCCGGGCAACAAGGACCTCTGCATGGTCGACGCCAAGAGCGACGGCGCGCTCGCGGACTGGTCGATCGAGGTCACCACCGTCAGCAACAAGAAGGCGCAGGTGCTCGGCGACCTCATCGTCAAGGGCGGCATCGCCTCGGACAACGGCCTGCTCATCGGCGACGCCACCGCCGACTGCGGCGCGACGCTCAGCGGCCGCCTGCGCTTCGCCGCGCCGGGCGGCTTGGAGATCTGCAACGGCACCGATTGGGTCGCCGCGCAGCCGCGCCCGGTGTTCTGGCAGGGCGGCTGCACCAGCAACGGCAACACCGGCTGGAACTACTTCTGCACGGACCACACCGACTACAACACGGCGGGTCGCTACCTCGACGTCGCGACCGTGACCTCGGGCAGCTCGACCGCCAACACCACGGGCCGAATCACCGCCAAGATCGCGGGCTACTACCGCGTCGTCTTCACCGGTTGGGGCTCCGGAAGCCAGCACTACTTCGAGCTCTACAAGAACGGCAAGGTCGCCGCCGAGGGCCGTCACTACAACTCGGGCAACTCGAACAACTCGCTGCACTTCGACCGCGTCGTCTGGCTCGACGCGAAGGACTACCTGAACCTGCGGCTGTACATCAGCTCGGGGACGAACTGGTACGGCAGCGTCGCCGATACCGGCAAGGACAAGCTCGCGCGCTCCTCGTGGCTGCGCGTGGAGTACGTCGGCCACAACTGGAAGCAGAAGGCCGTGTGCGGCGACGCCGAGCTCGACGCCGGAGAGGAGTGCGACGACGGCAACAACGTCGACGACGACGCCTGCAGCAATACCTGCAAGAAGAACGCGCCGAAGTTCCAGGTGCTCAGCAATGTCGTCACCAGCAGCCAGAACCCGACCGTGACGATGGGCACCATCGCGGCGATCAGCGGCAAGAAGATCCGCATCCACCGCATCGCGATCTGTGGCGACTCTGCCCCCGCATCGGGTAGCAACCAGTTCCGACTCAGCGGCGGCGGACTGAACTTCACCTGGCACGCCGGCCAGAACAACCCGGGCAGCACGCACACCCTGTCGCCGACGCCGAACAAGGGGGCGTCGCACGGCTTCACGTACGCGAACGTGAACTACCTCTCGAGCGCCGGCGCGAGCCTCACGCTGCAGTGGACCTACCACAACGATTGGGACGGCTACCGCTGCACCGACACCGACGACCAGGGCAACGTCTACAACGATCCGTCCGGCAGCTCGGTCCGCGCGTGGGTGCTCTACAGCTACGAGTAGCGGGCGCTCAGCTGCCGGCGAGCTCGTCCGGGCTGCGCGGATCGCGGGGCCCGTCCTCGCGCTGCACGTCCACCCCGTGGTCCTCGAGGTAGCCGCAGCCGTTGGCACCACCGTAGCCGCCATCGACGACGATGACGCGGCGAATGCCGGCGTGGTGGATCAGCTTCGCGCACATCATGCACGGCTCACCCGTGACGATGATCCACGCGCCACGCGTCGCCACGCCCGAGGCGGCGGCGTTGCAGATGACGTTCATCTCCGCGTGGTGGCAGCCGATCTCCATGCGGGTGCCGGAGGGCACGCCCTGCACGTCGCGCAGGCAGACTTCACCACCGCAGAGCGCGCCACCGCCGCGCGGCCCACCGTTGTAGCCGTCCATCAGGATGACGTTGCGCTCGGGATCGAGGAGCAGCGCGCCGAATTTGCGGCGTGGGCAATTGCTCGCCTTCGAGAGGGCGAGGCATTGCTCGATGCGGATCTGCAGGTGCTTGGGCTTCATCTTCGGCCTCCGCGCGGCGACGGCCGAGGTGGCCGGCGACTACTCGCTGTCGACGACGACGAGCCGGCTGATGTCGCCGGCGGTCGTGGCGAAGACCACGCCCAGACCGACGCCGAACGCGTCGCAGGCGACGATGTAGCCCGCCTCACCGACGTCGGACAAGCCCAACATCTCCATCGCGTCGCCGCCGGCGCAGGCCCACGCCGAGAGCAGCCGCAACGTCTTCGTCCATCGGCGGACTGGTCACCCCGGGCAGATCGACCGAGACCCAGCGCATTCCGGCGCGTCCATCCTGCGGGATGCAGGTGGTCACGCCGGTTGGAGAGCCAGTCCGCGACGCGACCTCCAGGCTCGGTAGCGTGTGCGCCAGCTTCCAACCCGCCGGGCAAGCACCGAGCTTGCGGCCCTCCGGCGCGACAGCGGCGGGCAGAGCGAGCGGCTTGGCGGGCGCCGCCGCCTTGTCCTTGCACTGCGGGCGGGCCTTGACCAGCGGCTTACCAGCGTCGCGCTTGGGCAACGCCCCGACCCGCGCGACCACGTCCGCGAGCGGCGCGTTGGCGGCGAACGCCTTCTTGCCACGAGCGAACTTCTTGCCCCATTTGCCGAGCGCCTCGTCGTCGGTCAGCGCGGGCGCCGGGCTCTTCTCGAGCGCGGCGAGGAAGGCGACCAACGCGCCGTTGCTGGCCAAGGCGGAGACGACCGAGGGCGGCGCCGACTTCGGCAGCAGACACAGCGTGTCCTTGTGGTGGCTCGCGGCGGAGGGCCCCTCGCCGAGGTAGAAGGCGACGCAGGTTCGGCCAGCCGCGACCGTCAGCGGGCTCGCGCCCATCTCGCTCGCCTCGTCGAGCAACTTGCGGGCCGTCATCAGCGCGCGGCGAGCGGCGTCGCGCTCGTGCATCGGGCCGCGGACAGCCGCGCCGGCGTCGGGTTCAGCTCGCGCTTGCAGAACGCGGCCTTGCGCTTCCTGACGAAGCAGGAAGTCGCCGCGCCGATGCTCTCGCGCCAGGCGGTGATGGCAGCGTCGATCGCGCGCGCCGGCCCGAGCGGCACGAAGCGCACCTCGCAGCCTTTGCCCTGCACCACCCACGCGCCGCAGTGGTCGCGGGGCTTGCCGGCGTCGTCGATCTCGGTCCAAGGCGGTTGCACACCTGCTCGAGGTCGGGGCGCAGCGCGCGCTGCACCCAGCCGATCTGCGGCATGGCGCGGTCGAGCTTCTGGACCAAGCGGCTGCGCTCGGCGTCGAGTCGCTTGCGCTCGGCCCGACGATCGCTGCCGCGCATCGAGAGCGAGCCCGCGCCACCCTCGATCGCGACGCGCTGCCGGGCATTGTCGCGGTAGTTCTCCAACGTCGCCCGCACCTCCGCCGACGCCGTCGGCTCCAGGCGCGAGAGGCCGCGCCAGATCGCCTCGGCATGTCTCGCGCGTCCGAGGGCGACCGTCGCTCCCTTGGTCCTCATGGACGCGCGATCCTCAGGTTGGATCTGAACGAACACATCGAAATGTGCGAAACCCGTGGTCGGGCGCTAGACACCGCGCCGTACGGAGCCAGTCAAGTTACCTACTTTCGGGCCCTTTCCGTCGAAGTGGGGGCCCCCGCGTCGGGCTTTTTCGGCACCTTCGCCGCGGGCTTGGCCTTGTCGCCGAAGCCCGGCACGTACTTCTCGAACCAAGCGATGTCCCAACGCATCTTGGCCTCGCGATGGGCGCGGCGGGTGAGCCCGTGGCCCTCGCCGGGGTAGACCACCAGCTGCGTCGGCACTTTCAGATACTGATCCAGGGCGCGGAACAAGCCGCGGCTGTGCTGCACCGGCACCCGCTCGTCGTGCTCGCCGACGTGGATCAGCGTCGGCGTCTTCACCTTGTTGACGGCGTAGAGCGGCGACGAGCGCTGCATCGCAGGGCCGGCCGTCCACGGCTGACCTTGGTTGTAGTTGATGACGTGGCCCGGCGTGTCCTCGATCATCCACTGCATCGTGGTGTCGAACACGCCAGCGCCCGACGAGGCGGCCGCGAAGCGCTGATCTGCCGCGATCATGCAGTTGGTCAGG
>JBEARB010000253.1:0-82215 GCA_041163625.1 Pseudomonadota bacterium
GCGACCAGGGGGCGCCTAGCCCCCCAAACAACAGACGAGAGACTCGGCCAGAAAATGCGAAGCTGCATTTTCTGGTCGCGTCTCTAGCGCTTGCCCTTCCGAGCGAGCTCGGCCTGATCGAGGATTCGCTTGGCGGCGCGGGCGACCACACCCGAGACGTCGCGGCTCTTGCTGACTTCCTTGATGTCCTTGGCAACCAGCGTGCGCAGGAAGCCCATCGCCAGCGGCATCGGCGTCTTGGGGTTGAGCACCAATGCCTTGCGGATGCCGTAGTCGCGGGTCCAGGTCCGGTTGCGGCAGATCTGGGTCAAGATCTCTTCGGCCAGCGCCTTGTTCTGCGCGAACATGCGGACCTCGCCGTCGGTCAGGCGCGGCGACTTGAGCACGGCGAGGGCCACCATCTTCTTCGGATCGCGGATCAGCAGCTTGCGTGCGTTGGCGTCACCGACCAGCGAGAGGCGGATCTTCTGCGAGACCGACATCCGCAAGATCAGCGACTGCAAGCTCGTCGTATCGTGCTCGTCTTCGGCCTGGGCGAGCAGATCTTCGCCGAGCTCGAGGCGCTCCTGCTCCTCCCGCGAGAGCCCTTCTTTGCCGACCGCCATCGCCATCGCTGTCAGGAATTCGATGTCCGAGAGGCCCTTGCCGTCGTCTTCCGCGCCGCGCTCGCCGAGGATGGCGGCGCGCGTCTCGGCATAGCCAGGGATGTGGTCGAGGTCCAAGCCCTCGCGGACGGCGAACTCGATGAGGTTGTGCAGCTGGCCGGGCGGCGCCTTCGGGTTGAAGTAGAGCGCCTCGATGATCGCAGGCTCGCCCAGGCAGCGCACCGAGTTGCGTGCAATCTGGTCGCAGACGCGGCCGTCGCCCGCGCCGGCGAGGTAGATCAGCGTCGCGTCGGCCGTGAAGCGGTTGACGGTGATCTCGACCTGCGCCGGATGCGGGCCCGGCAGCACGTGCGCCATCGTGTCGAGCACCGCCGCGTGCAGCTTGCCGCGGGCGATGCCGACGACCTCGTTCTCCGGCATCGTGCGCAGCGTCTCGCGCGCGGCCTCGGCGATTTCGGGCTCGGGCGCGTGCGTCAGGAACGCGACGGTCGGCAGCAGGTCTTCGATCGTCGCGGGCAACAGACCCTTGGCGACGCGCAGCCGGATCGGAGCCGGCCGGGCCGCGTCCACCAGCGGTCGATGCGCCTCCACCAGCGCGTCGACCGGCACCGCGGCGCGGGTCGTCAAGGTCACCATCTCCATGCTCACGACAGGCCTCCTCGGGATCCGGGCGTCTCGACCGAGAGTTTAGCACGCGGCGCTACGGCCGTCGCCACGCGATGACCGAGCCGTCATCGGCGGCGGTCCACAACTCGCTGCCCGCCGCATCGACGAATCGGCCCGCCACCAGGCCCAGGCCGCTGCAGGGCCAGGGGCAATGGCGGGTGAGGACGCCGAGGCTCTGGACCGACACCGCGGTGCCCGAGGCCGCCGCCTCCACCGACCAGAGCCGCGCGCTGCCGGCGTCGTCCACGCTGACGAGGCGGTTGCCGTCGGCGGAGAAGTCCAGGTCGGTGATGGTGGCGAGGTGGCCGAGCAGCTGCACGGCGATCGCGCCGTCTGCGACCGTCACCAACTGCAGGCGCGCGCTGCCGCCAGTCACGGCCAACCAGGTCGCCGGGGCGGGCTTGGAGGCCGCAAATGCGGGTCGGAAGCGGACCGCGCGGCGGCTGGCGTCCAGGCCCTTGACCAGCGCGAGGAGGTTGCCGTCGGCGTCGAGGATGCGGGCAGCCTCCCCCGTGCCGACCAGGCCGAGGGCGACCCGGCCCGAGCCCGGGTCGACGTCCAGGGCGTCGACGGTGCCGGGCAGATCGACGCCGTAGACGATCTGCGGCGTGCCGAGCGCCGCTTGTGCGCCGCTGCCGACGACGCGGCGTGCGCTGCCCAGCCCTCCGACCCAGAGCGCCGCGGCGTCGGCGGTGAACGCCAGCGTCGAGGGCCAACCGAGGCCAGCGCCGAAGGTCTTCACGTTGCTCGCCGCACCGACGGTCGGCGGTGTCCCGGGCTTGACGCTGAAGGTCCAGAGCCGCACGGATTTGTCCTTGCCGCCGGTGGCGAGCGTCGGCTGCATCGCGCCGGCGCCGGCCGTCGCGGCGGCAGGACGCCAAGCGAGCGCGGTCAGCGGCTGGTTGTGGCCGAGCAGGTTGGCGAGCCAGGCACCGTCGGCGCGCGCGTGCAGACGGACCACGCCGTCGTCGCCGCCCAGCGCGCAGACGCCGAGATCGGATCGAACCGCGAGCGAACGCAGCGCGCCGCGCCCACCCGGCAGGACGGGCTGGCTCGCGCCATCGGACGCCGTCACGCGCAAGGGCGGGCCCTGCGAGCCCGCGACCACCAACGCCTCGGCGCTGCTCGCGCTGGCGTGCAAGACCGCGAGCGAGCGCGCCTGTTCGCCCGAACCCCAGCCCGGCGGCGTCGGCAGCACCGCGCTGGCCTGCGGCGGCGGCCCCCCGCTCGCGGTCGGCAACGGCGGGTAGGCGTGCAGGATGCCGCTGGCCGCGAGCACCCACGCGCCGCCGTCGGCCCGCCAGGCGAGGTCCACGACGGGTTCGGCGACGCTCGCGAGGGTCACGACGACCGCGCCCGTCTCGGCGTCCACCACGCGGAGGATGCCGTTGGCGAGACCGACGAGCGCTCGGCCATCGGTGCTCGAGGGGGCGATCGCACGCACGCCCGGCCCCTGCACCAGGACGCTGGTCGAGGCGCCGGTTTGGCTGTGCCAGAGCCGCAGGCGGCCGGCCGCGTCGCCGCTCCAGATGCCCACGTTGCCGCCGGTGCCGGCGCGTTGCCACGCGACCGCCTCGATGGGCGCATCGTGGCCCTTGAGGCCGAGCAGGACCGAGCCGAGGCCGATCCCGACGACGCGGATCCATCCCTTGTCGTCGCCGACGACGACACGGCCGCCACCGTTGTCCCAGCCGACGCGCTGCCAACGCTGGCCGACCGCGTCGATGGCGACGCGCTGCTTGCCGAATCCCTGCGCGCCGACCTCGACCACGCGCAGCACGCTGTCGCGCCCGACGCTGGCGAGCAGCCCGCCGTCCTGCGAGAGCGCGATGGCGTCGATGTCGCCGTCGGCCGAGAAGTCGCTGTCGAGCAGGGCTCCGTCTGCCAGCGCGTGCAGGCTCGTCGAGGCGCGATGTGCCTGCACCAACAGGCCCGCGTCGGGCGCTATCGCGACCGGACCGCCGCCACCACGCTGCCACAGCGGACAGGTCGCGTCCTCGTCGGTCTTGCCGTCGCAGTCGTTGTCGATGCCGTCGCAGATCGACTCCTTCTGCGACGAATAGCCCGGAATGAGCGCGTAGTTGGGCTCGACGAAGCCAGAGAGCCCGACGCAGACCCGCAGCGCGCCCTTGCAGACGCCGAGTTGTTTGTTGGCGAGCGGCACCGGCAGGCCGTTGTCGGTCTGGCCGTCGCAATCGTTGTCGAGGCCGTCACAGAGCGTCTCGACGGTCTGATAGGTCGAGGTCGTGGCCCCGGGCAAGGACGCGGTGAAGGCGTGATAATCCGGCGGCGCCCACGTTCCGCCCAGACATTGCGCGCTCGAGCCCGCGCAGACGCCCGCCTGCAGGATCGAAAAGGGCAGATCGGCGGGCGGCAACAGCCCCTCGTCGGTCTGGCCGTCGCAGTCGTTGTCCTTGCCGTCGCAGCTCGACTCTTGCGGCTCGAAGCCCGGGATCTCCGACGGCTTGGGCGGCCACCACACCCCGCCTTGGCAATAGAGCACCGCCTCGGCGCAGACGCCGGTGCCCGCCCCGACCGGCGGCGGCGCCGACACGACGTCGGTCTTGCCGTCGCAGTCGTTGTCCTTGTTGTCGCAGCTCTGCTCGGACGCCTCGTAGCCGTCGACCTCGTCCGGGCCTGGCTCGACCCAGCCGGCGGCGCCCTTGCAGACCTGCTTGGCGAAGAGGCAGACCCCCTTGTCGGGCCACGTCTTGGCAGCTGGGCTCGGCAAGGCATCGTCGGTGGAGCCGTTGCAGTCGTTGTCGATGCCGTCGCAGGTCTTCTCGTAGGGCTCGAAGGCCGGGAATCCGGCGTAGTCGCAGATCGCCTTGTCGCCGTCGCAGCCGACCTTCACGACGCCGGCGCAGGGCCCGAGCACGCGGCAGCCGAGCTGCTTGGGCGTCAGGCCGTAGGGGCAGACCTTGGGGTCGACCGGCGTGGTATCGGCGTCGGCGTCGCTCGTGGCGTCGACGAGGGCATCGGCGTCGGTGTCCGCGTCGGTGTCCGCGTCGGTGTCCGCGTCTGCGTCGGTCGCGCCGTCGGGTAGATCGACGTCGACGGCGTCGGCGTCGGCGTCGGCATTGGCGTCGGCGTCCGACAGGTCGGCATCGGGAGCGTCCGCGTCGGGCAGGTCGGCGTCGGCGTCAGGCAGGTCGGCGTCGGCGTCGGGCAGGTCGGCGTCCGCGTCCGCGTCCGCGTCGGGCGCAACGGCGTCCGCGTCGGGCAGGTCGGCGTCGGCGTCGGCGTCCGCGTCGGGCGCAACGGCGTCCGTGTGCGTGTCCGCCTCGAAGTCGGCGTCTGCGTCGAGGGTGGCGTCGACGTCGGTCTCGACGTCCGGCGTGGCGTCGGACTCGACGTCCGGCGTGGCGTCGACGTCAGCGGCGGTATCGGGCGCGTCGGCGGTATCTGTGCCGGCCCCTGCGTCGAGGTGAGCGTCGACGCCCTGTGCATCGGACGGCGCGCCGCCCGGTCCGGCGACCAGCGCGTCGCCGCCGCAGCCCACGCCGAGCAGCAGCGTGCCCAGGAGCAACAACGAGGCGGAGAGCGGTGATAGCCAACACATCGCCGGCGCACCATAGCAGAATGCCCCGCCCGGCTTCTGCCGGACGGGGCGTCCCTTTCGAACCACGACGCGAAGCTATTTGTCGGCGCGCACCATCACGTTCTCGATGGCGACACCCTTCTTGTCGTTGTAGTTGCAGTCGATGCTGTCGAAGAGGAAGCGGATGTTGACCTGCTTGCCCTTGAGCGCGGTGACGTCGAACTTGAACGTGGCCCACTTGTCGAGCTCGGTCTTGGCGAGCTTCTGGCTGACCTTGGTCGTGTCGGCCGCGTTGGTCGGCACCACCTCGACGGTGACGATGTCCCAGCCGGTCAGGCCCTCGAGATCGAGGTAGGCCTCGAAGCTCAGGCTGTACTTGGCCGAGGTATTGCTCGACGCGGTGATGGTGAAGGCCTGCGAAGTGGCGGTACCGGTCACCTTGGTCTTGCCGGTCGGGCAGAGGTAGTCGTAGCCCTTGGTGCCCGAGTTGTAGCCGTTGAAGTTCAGGCTGCCGTTCTTCGAGAGCGGGGCGATGCCGGTGGTGTCGATGTTCCAGCCGACCGGGCTCTGGGCGTTGTTGATCGTCCAGGCCGCCTTGTTGGCCAGCGTGATCATGTCGCCGAAGACCGGCAGCGGCGCATTGTCGATGCGCAGATCGTCGACGAACCAGCCCTTGCCGGTGTTGTTGACGGTATCCTTGCTGTCGAAGACGAAGCGCAGGCGGATCTTCTTGCCCTTGAACTTGGTCAGGTCGATCCACTCCCAGCGCCAGCCGTCCTGCAGGTTGTCGGCGTTCTGCATCTGGACCTTCACGTCCTCGGCGGCACCGCCGAACGCGAGGCTGCTGACCTCGACGAAGCGCTGATCGTAGTTCTGCGAGGCCTCACCGTCGTACCAGCTCTTGAAGAGCAGCGTGACCGAGCCGCTGGTGACGCCCGTCAGATCGACGACCGGCGACAGTGCCCAGCCGTACGCTTTGCTGGTGCCGTTGTTGAAGTCGACGCCGTCGTTGAAGTTCATGCTCTCGCCGGTGTAGCCACCGACCGAGGACGAGGTCTTGTCGAGCGCCCACACCGAGGCGTTGTCGCCGTACTTGGCCGAGAAGTGCCAGCCGAAGGCGTTGGCGGCGCTGAACGCCTCGTCCCACGCGGTGCTGGCGCTGACCTTGACCACCGGACCGGCGTAGACCGCGACGTTGTCGACGAACCAGCCCTTGCCGGTGTTGTTCAGGGTGTCCTTGCTGTCGAAGCGGAAGCGGACCTGGAAGACCTTGCCCTTGAACTGCGAGAGGTCGACGGTCTCGAGCCACCACATGTCGCGGTGCTTGCTGTTGTCGAGCTTGGTGCTCAGCGCCGTCGTGGCGAAGCCGTCGGTCGAGACCTCGACCACGCGATCGTCGAACGAGCTGCTGTTCTCGACGCCGTTGTAGCTCGAGAAGGCGAGCGTCATCGCGCCCTGCACCTTGCTCGCGTCGTAGAGGTACTTCGTCAGCGCCGTGCCCTTGACCACCTTGCTGTTGTTGTAGTCCTTGCCGTTGTTGAAGTTCAGCGCGGCGCCGTTGTTCAGCGCACCCGGCGGGTTCGGGGTGTTGTCCGCCGCCCACTTGATCGCGGTGTCGCTGTTGGTCAGGTGCCAGTCGGCGTCGAGGTAGCCGATCTCCTCCAGATCCGGGATCGGACGCTTGCTGCAGACGGTGCCGAGCGTGAACGTGCACTTGCCGGTCTTGGTGTCGCAGGCGTCGGTCGTGCAGGGGTTGTCGTCGTCACACGCGACCGGGTTCGACTTGCAGCTGCCGGCTTTGTCGCAGGCGTCGCCGGTCGAGCAGAGGTTGCCGTCGTCGCAGGGGGTGCCCGGCAGCTTCGGGAACTTCGCGCACGCCTGCTTGCTCTCGTCGCAGATGTCCGAGGTGCAGGAGTTGCCGTCGTCGCAGACCTTCGGCTTGCCCGAGGTGCACTTCGCGTCCTTGCAGACGTCACCCTCGGTGCACCACTTGCCGTCGTCGCACGCCTTGGTGTTGGCGGTCGACTTGCAGCCCTGGCCATTGACGCAGGCGTCGTCGGTGCAGGGGTTGTTGTCGTCGCACTTGACCGGGTTGCTGCCGACGCACTTGCCGGCCGCGTCGCATGCGTCCTTCTGGGTGCAGCTGTCGCCGTCGTCGCAGGCCGAATCCTTCGGCGCCGGCTTGTTGGCGCAGACGTTGTTGGCGCAGCTGTCGACGGTGCAGGGGTTGCCGTCGTCGCAGCTCTTGCCGGCGCCGGCGCACTTGCCCTCGGCGTCGCAGGCGTCCTTGTCGGTGCAGGCGTTGCCGTCGTCGCACGCGGTGCCGGTCTTCACGGGCGTGAAGGTGCAGCCCTTCTTGGCGTCGCAGGTGTCCGTGGTGCACGCGTTGCCGTCGTCGCACTTGATGGCGGTGCCGGGGGTGCAGTTGCCCTTGCCGTCGCAGATGTCACCCTCGGTGCAGACCGAGCTGTCGCTGCACTTGTTGGTGTTCGGCGTGTTGCTGCAGCCGGTCTTCTCGTCGCATTTGTCGGTGGTGCAGGCGTTCTGGTCGGCGCAGCTGACCTTGCTGCCGAGGCACTGACCCTCGGTGCAGGCGTCGTTCTCGGTGCAGGCGTTGCCGTCGTCGCAGTTGCCGGCGTTGTTGGTCGCCACGCAACCCTTGTCCTTGTCGCAGGCGTCGTCGGTGCAGGGGTTGCCGTCGTCGCACTTCACGGCCTCGCCGCCGGCGGCGCAGGCGCCGTCCTTGCAGGCGTCACCCTTGGTGCAAGCGTCGCCGTCGTCGCAGGTCGCGCTGTTGGCGGCGGTCACGCAGCCCTTGGCCTTGTCGCAGCTGTCGTCGGTGCAGGGGTTGCCGTCGTCGCAGGTGACCGCAGCGCCGGTGCAGACGCCGTTCTTGCAGACGTCGCCGCTGGTGCAGAGGCTGCCGTCGGCGCAGGCGCTGTCGTCGGCGACGTTGTTGTGGACGCAGGCGCCCTTGGCAGCGTCGCAGCTGTCGTCGGTGCAGGGGTTGCCGTCGTCGCAGGACTTCGGGCCGCCGGCGCAGACGCCGTCCTTGCAGGCGTCCTTTTCGGTGCAGGCGTCGTTGTCGTCACAAGCGACGGTGTTCGGGGTCTGCGCGCAGGCGCCGGTGGTCTTGTCGCAGGCGTCGTCGGTGCAGGGGTTGCCGTCGTCGCACGCGATCGCGTTGCCGGCCTTGCAGGCCTTGTCGGCGCAGACATCACCCTGGGTGCAGGCGTCGCCGTCATCGCACGCGGCCGTGTTCGCCTCGTTGGTGCAGCCCTTGGTGGCGGTGTCGCAGCTGTCGGTCGTGCAGGGGTTGTTGTCGTCGCAATCGACGACCGGAGTACCGGCGCACTTGCCGTCCTTGCAGGCGTCGCTGCCGGTGCAGGCGTCGCCGTCGTCGCAGGTCAGCGAGTCGTCGGCGGCGTTGATGCAGCCCTTGTCCTTGTCGCAGCTGTCGTTGGTGCAGGCCTCGTTGTCGTCACAGACCAGCGCGGTGCCCTCGCACTTGCCGGCCTTGCAGGCGTCGCCGGTGGTGCAGGCGGTGCCGTCGTCGCATTGCGCGTCGTCCGCGAGCGCGGTGTGGGTGCAGCCGGCGATGGCGTCGCAGGCGTCCTCGGTGCAGGCGTTGCCGTCGTCGCAGTCGGCGGCGGCGCCGGGGATGCAGGCGCCCTTGTCGTCGCAGCTGTCGCCGCTGGTGCAGGCGTTGCCGTCCTCGCAGGCGCCCGACTTCGCGGTGGCCTTGCAGCCGTCGGTCTTGTCGCAGGCGTCGTCGGTGCAGGGGTTGCCGTCGTCGCAGGTCACGGCGGTGGCGGCGCACTTGCCATCGGCGCAGGCGTCGTTCTCGGTGCAGGCGTCACCGTCGTCGCAGCCACCGTCGGCGGCGAGGCCGACGCAGCCGTTCTGCGGGTCGCAGCTGTCGACGGTGCAGGGGTTGTTGTCGTCGCACGCGATGAGCGTGCCGGCGCAGGCGCCCTCGGCGTTGCAAGCGTCCTTCTCGGTGCAGGCGTTGCCGTCGTCGCAGGTCGCGCCGTCGCCGCCGCCGCCGTGCTTGCAGCCGCTGGCGGCGTCGCAGGTGTCGGTGGTGCAGGGGTTGCCGTCGTCGCAGTCGATGGCGCTGGCCTCGCACTTGCCGGCCTTGCACACGCCCTCGGTCGAGGTACAGGGGTCGCCGTCGTCGCAAACGGTGCCGTCGGCGTCTTCGGCGACGTAGCACTGCCCGGTCTGCAGGTTGCACTTCGGCGCCTGGCAGACGCCCGCGGTCAGGTCGCCACAGTCGGCGTCGCGCTCGCAGCCGCCGCTGCCGTCGGTGCCGGTGGTCGTGTCGCCGCCGGTGCTGCCGTCGCCGCCGGTGCTGTCGTCACCGGTCGTGGAGTCGTCACCGGTCGTCGTATCGCCGAAGCCGATCTGGGTGTCGCCGCCGGTGGTGTCGGAGGTGAAGCCACCGTTGCCGGTCTGCTGGGTGGGCTCGGTGCCGCAGCCCGCCGCGACGACGGCAGAGACGATGAGAATCACGAAGAAATGATGGAACTGACGCATGGATCGACGACCTCCGACAGGGACGAAATCGCGCGGAGGGTACCGATCCGAAGTCGAAGATCAAGGCCGAATTTCGGCGGTCGACGCGACGTTCCGGGCGAAATGGGCCACTGCACTCCGACTCGGAAATTTCGCTTGGACCGCGAGTTCATCGCTGCGACCTGCGGTGCCGGCGCGGCGACGCGGACTAGAAGAACGCCGGCATCAGCAGCACGGCGCCGAGGGTGACGGTGGCGGCGACCACGAAGAGCAACAGGCAATAGCCCATGATGGCGCCGAAGCGCACGCCCGTGACCGAGAGCAGCGGGATCGCCCAGAACGGCTGTACGAGGTTGGTGCTCATGTCGCCGTAGGCGAAGGCGAGCGTCGTCGCCGCGGGCGGCAGGCCGAGCGCCTCGCCCGCACGCAAGATCGCCGGCGCCTCGAGCACCCACTGCGAACCACCCGAGGGGACGAGGTAGTTGATCGCCGCCGAGACCGTGTAGACCACGGCCGGATACGTCTGTGTGGAACCGGCCTGCTGCAGCCCCGCGGTCAGCGCCGCGCCGAGGCCGGTCAGCGTGAGGAGCCCGAAGATCCCCGCGTAGAGCGGGAACTGCACGATGACGCCCCAGGCGTTGCGGGCGCCCTGCTCGCAGGCCGAGAGGAAACTGCGCGGCGAGTCGTGCAGGACCAGGCCCAAGCCGACGAAGGCTGCGTTGTAGCCGTTGATGTCCCAGCCGGCGCTGCCCTCGCGGGAAAAGCGCAGACCGAGGTGGGCGAGGAAGGCGACGCCGACGGTGAAGCTGACCAAGCGGCTGCGATCGAGCCGCGCGGCGGGGCCGAGGCCGGCGGTGTCCGGCGGCGGCTCGGGAGGCGCGACCAGGGCGCGAGCGCGCTCGACGTCGAGCGGCTCGGCGCTCTCGGGCGCGGGGTGCAACAGCGCCGCCGCGGTGGTCGTCACCGCGACGATGACGAGCACGTAGACCAGGTTGAAGGTCGAGAAGAGGGTCTCGCCGATCGGGATCGGCGCGGCGAGCACGCCCTGCTTGACGAGGAAGCTGTCCGGAGTGGCAGCGATCAGCGGGGCCGAGCCCGAGAGGCCGGCGTGCCACACGGCACCGAGGCCGAGGTAGGCCGTCGCCACCAGCAGGCGGAAATCGACCTTCGGGCTGCGGGCCGCGACGATCGGCGCGAACGCGGCGCACATCACCAGGTTGACCGCCCAGTTCGCGAACGCCGTGCTCGCGGAAAACAGCGCCATCAGCACGATCGCCTGCCGGGGATGGTCCGGATGCGGCAGCCGGGCGAGTCGGTCCATCAGGCGGTGCACCGGTCGCGCCGTGGCCACCGCCTGCGCTGCGACCAATGCGAGCGCGAATTGCGAGGCCAGCGCCAGCAGCTTCCAGATGCCGCCGGACCAGGCGTCGAACGCGCCACAGCTCGCGTCGGCGTAGCACGCGGGCGCCGGCGTCGCGCCGGCGAAGGGGGCGGCGCCGCCGACGACGATGGCCAGGGCCCAGACGACGAAGGAGAGCAGGACCGCGACGACCCAGGCGTCGGGCACCCAGCGCATCGTGAAGACGGTCAGCGCTGCGCCGAGGCGCCCGAGTCGCTCGACCATCGCAGCCTCCTCAGCGCGCCGCTGGGGCGCCGCGCCGGGCCACGCCGCAACGGCGGGCCGCCTCGGCCGCGTCGTCCTTGGCCGCGGCGCGGGTGGCGACGCGCTCGAGCTCGCACCACGCCTCGGCGCGGTGGCGGGCGCGGCTGCCGCGGTCGGCCGCCAATCGGTAGAGCGGGAGCGCGGCACGGGCGCGGCCCTCGGCGACGGCGACGCGTGCCTCGTAGAGGACCGAGAGGCGGCCGGCGGGCGCGGTCTCTTCGAGCTGTTGCTGGGCGAAGCGCAGATCACGCACCAGCGCGGCACGCTGCGAGGCCGTCAACGGCGCGGTCTTCTCGGCGACGGTCGGCGTGGCCGCAGGCGCCGTGCCGGGCAGCGCGGGCGCGGGCGCCGACCCTGCCGCGGGCAACGCCGGTGCCTCGGCCGTCGAGGGTGGGGTGGCCGCATCTGCAGCAGCGCCGGCGGTCGCCTTCAGCGGGATGCCGTCGAGCTGCACTGCCGGGGCGAGCTCGGACCAGGCCAGCTTGGCCAGGCGCTCGGCAGCGCTGACGTCGTTGGGGGCCAATTCCACCAGGCGGCGGAGCATCGCACGCTGGCCGGCGGCGTCGAGGCTGCCGGACTTGCGGGCCAGCACCAATCGCGTCGCGAGCAGCGTGGCGTTGCGGGGGTCGATGGCGAGCGCCGCGTCGAGATGGGCCTCGGCCTTGCCGCGGGTCTCCGCGTCGGTCGCGAGCGGGCGCGCCGCGGCGATGCGCTGCGCGACGCCGTCGCAGGTGCCGTCGGATGCTGCGATCATCGCCTCGGCGAACGCGGCGGCCTTCTTCGACGCACCGCGCGCGGTGGAGGCCTCCATCGCGAGGTACCACGCGCTGCATTGAAGGACGCCGGGCGGGGCCGCGCCCGCCTTGGGCTCGACGCCGCGCACCGCCCCGAAGGCGCCGGCGTTGTCGCCTGCGTCGAAGGCCCGCTTCCAGCTCGAGAGCGCCTTGTGTGCCGCGGCAGTCTCGGCCGACGCGGTCGCCGGCAGCTTCTGCGCCACGAGCCTGCCGATCTGCGCCGGCGTAGGCTGGAAATCGCGGTCGAACCGCTTCAGCTCCTTGCCCAGCCACGCGGCGAATTCGCCGTCGACCGCGGAAGCGCTCTTGCCGTAGACCTGCTGGATCAGCTGCTCGGTCGGCTTGCCGCTACGGTGCGCCGCGACGAGCTTGCGCAGCTTGTCAAAGCCGTAGGTCGCGTCGAGGAAGCGCACCAACCACATCGCCTGGTAGTAGGCACCGACGATGTCTTGCATCGACCGCGCCTGCGAAAACGCGAGGTTGAAGGTCGCGATCGGGCTCAGCTGAGCGTCGCGGGCGCGATCGTAGAGCTGGCGCTCCATCACCATGTGGTAGCGCGGGTCGAGCCACGCCGACTCCATCATCGCGAGGCCCTCGGTCAGCCAACGTGGCACGCGCCCCTCGGTCGCCTGAATGTGGAAGACGTGCGCCATCTCGTGGTGCAGGACCATCTTCCAGTTGAAGGGCGCCTCCATCGGCGAGCGGCTGGTGATCAGGTGGCCGAAGCAGACCGCGTGGGCACCGAGGCGCGGCAAGCCGACGGTCCGCACGCTGAATTGCTCGGTGGTCGGGAAGATCTCCACCCGCAGCGGCGGCTTGGCCTCCATCGCGTAGCGCTTGGCGAGGGTGGCGTAGCTCTCCTGCAAGAAGGGCAGCACCGTCCGCTCGAGCGCGCGGCGGTCGCGGCGGTGGACCCGCAATTCGACCGATTTTCCGGGCAGCAGGACCATCTGTCGCAGGACGCCGTCGTAGAGCACGTTGAGCAGGTTGGCGGTGCGGACGTTGAAGGGATCGTTTCGGAAGGCCGTCTCGAGATGCTCGAGCGCCTTGACGTCGTCGGCCACCCGGGACCACGCCAAGCCCAGCTGCGCGTGCGCCTTCCACAGCTCCGGATCACGCTTGAGCGCGGCGAGCAGCTCGGCGCGGACCTCGTCGTAGCGATGCGCCTGCTCGAGGTATTGCGCCGCCACCAGATGCGGGATGCCGTCGGTAGGGTCGAGCTTGTGGGCCGTGGCGAGGGTGCGCTTGGCGGTCTTGGCGTCGTCGAGCAGACGGGCCCACGCGTAGCGGACGGCGAGGTAGTCCGGTGCGGTCGATGCGATCGCGGCCGCCTTGTCGAGCCAGCTGCCGGCTTCCTCCATCGCCTCGTCGTGGATCGCGACCTCGGCGCGGGCAACCAGCGCGTGTGGCGCCCGGGGCGAGGTCTTCAGCAGCGCGTCGAGCCGCTTGCGGGCACGGGCGACGTCGTGGTCGCTGTCGAGATCGATGCGCGCCATGCCGACGATCGCGGACTCGTCGTGCGGGTCGAGTTTGAGCACCCGCGAGAACGCGGTGTCGGCGTCGCGGAAATTGTACTTGTCCAGGAAGAGCCAGCCCCACACGCGCTCGACCTGCTTGCGCTCGGTCTTCTCGGCGACCGCTTCACTCGCGTCCGCGAGGACCTGGTTGGCGTCCTTGAAGAAGCCGTTGGCGGCGAGCGACTCCGCGGTCGCGACCATCTCGGCGACCGAGGTGATCTTGCCGGCACCGTAGAGGTCGGCGATCGGATCCAAGATCTTGCGCGCCGCCATGTCCTGACCGACGGCGTAGAGCGCCCGGCCGTAGAGCACCCGCAGGGCCAGGTCCTGCTTGAAGCGAGCGACCGCCTTGGTCAGCAGCTTGACGGCCAGTCGCCGGTCGCCGTCCTCGAGCTCGAGCCGGGCGAGCACGGCGACGCAGGCGGCAGCGTCGCAGCCGGCGAGCACCTTGCGGGCATCGGCGCGGCGGCCGACGAAGCGCAGCGCTCGGCCGAAATCGGCCATCTCTTCGGGGCTGCGGTCCTTGACGTTCTCGAGCAGCGCGACGACGGCGTCGTAGCGACCGTGCAGCGCGTGGTCGGCCGCCTCGCGGGAGCGCGCAGTGTCGGTGCGGGGCGTACCGCCGAGCGTGCCGGCGGCGGCGGGACCGGCCGCGAACGCGAGCGCGGTCGCGACGGCGAGGGTAGCGAGCCGGGAGATCGAGCGGCTCAGAGGCCCTCGGCGATCTTCCACGCCCCGTCCTCCCGGAGCAACTTCATCTGCGCGAAGTCGTTCCACATCTTGTACGACTCGCGGCCGCCTTCGGTGAGCAGCGCGCGCCCGAAATACTCGTATTGCGCGAGGGCGTTGTCGCCGTCAACCTCGATCGCGAGCAGCTTGATGCGGAACTGCACGCGCTTGACGTTCTCCCGCAGCTTCGGGAGCACGTCGGCCTGCAGGCGGTCGATGCCGTAGTCGTCCTTGTCGGTGTCGGTGGTGCCGCCGTTCTCGTAGTAGCGCTTGCTGATCAGCTTGCGCAGCGACTCGACGTTGCGGTCCTCGATCGCGCGGTGGTAGGCCACCAGGACGTTGTAGATCTCGCGGTTCTCGTCGGTCGCCGGGACCTTCTTGCCGACGTCGAGGTAGCCCGGACCGCAACCGGTGAGCAGGCCGGCCAGCAGCAACGTGCCGACGAGCGCGCGCGTGCCCGCGAAGGGCTGCGCGGCGCGGCGAGGGGTCATCGAACGAAGCATCATCTCGGCTCCCGGTTGGCTGGGCCCGTGGCCCTCGCGGTGGCGACCACGCCCCGCGTTGTCGTCGTTGCCGCGCGCGCCGTCAACTCTACAGCCAACATCGCGGCGTGGCGACGCATTCCCCGCCCGCTCGATCACGGCGGCGTGGTGCCCGGCGCGTGCGTCGGATTGGCGCGGCGTGCCCCTTCGTCCAGGTCCAGCTCGACCAGTCGATAGGGCGCGACGTCGAGGTGCAGGTGGTCTTCGTGGCCCGGATAGCCGGGCCCGAGCACGACGCGGAAGATCTGCCGCGCGGCCACGAGCCGGCGGCCGAGGTCGTGCAGAAACGCGCGGTGCCGGGCGTCTGCGGGGCGATCGCTGCGCCAAGCGCCGCGAATTCGCACCTGGAACGCCCGACGCAGCGGCGCCGGCAGCTTGGCCCGCTCGGAGCGTGGCGCGGGGCCGAAGTCGAAACCGGCGACGTCGATGCCGTTGGCCAGGCCGTGCTCCGAGAGCAGCGTCGGGTAGAGCCGGATGCGCCGGCAGTTGTAGGTCCCGATGTGGCGGATCTGCTTGGGCGCCCGTCCGTAGTGCTCGCGCGCGACTTCGGCGACCAGCTGCTCGAAGGCGCGCAGATGGGCGACGAAGGGCTCGGCGACCAAGACCGGGCTGTGGTAGCGCACGACGTCGCCGCGGTAGCGCACACGCGGGGTGCGCGGGCAGCGCGCCGGCCCCTTGGCCGGCATCTCCCGCAGCAAGCTGTCGAGCGGATAGCCACCCGGCCCGAGGTCGTACAGGCCGGTCTCGGGGTCGGGTGTAGGGGGAGCGGCCATGACGGGCCCGGCAGCGAAGGAGGCCGCCGTCAAGCCCGCGAGGCAGGTCCGAGCCCATCGCTCCGTTTGCATCGTCACTCCATCGGCTTGCGCTCGGAGCCATCGCTGGCAGCGACGCACGAACCAGTCGAACCGTCTCCGCTCAATCGATGCAAGTCTCGTCGATGGCGCGCTATTCCATGCGAAGCGCCGATTTCTCGATGTTCGAGAGTGGCTGTGCGGGGCCGGTCGAATGCAAAAATGCCGAGGGGCCGGAAGAACCGGCCCCTCGGACGAAGACACGTCGGGAAGACTAGCCGCGGGCGGCGAGCTTCTCGGCCAGCTCGGGGATCGCCGAGAAGGCGTCGGCCTTCAGCGAGTAATCCGCGATCTTGTGGATCGGCTCGTCGTCGCGGGTGTTGATCGCGACGATGACCTTGCTGTTCTTCATGCCGGCGAGGTGCTGAATGGCACCCGAGATGGCGACGGCGACGTAGAGCTGCGGCGCGACCACCTTGCCGGTCTGACCGATCTGGTAGTCGTTGGGCGCGTAGCCGTCGTCGACCGCCGCGCGGCTCGCGCCGATGGCGGCGCCCAGGGCGTCGGCCAGCGGCTCCATCACCTGCGAGAAGCCCTCGGCCGACTTCAGGCCGCGGCCACCGGCGACGACGACATCGGCCTCGTCCAGGCTCGGCCGATCCGAAGCGGTCGCGTCGAAGCTGACGAAGCGCGTGCGCGCGGCAGCGGCAGCCGGGTCGGCGGCGAACGCCTCGATGGCCGAGCTACCACCGCTGGCGGCGGCTGCGTCGAAGGCCGAGCCACGGGCGGTGACGCACCAGACGTCGGTGTCGATGACGACGTCGGCGAGCAGCGCGCCGGCCCACATCGGGCGACGGAAGCCGGGGCCCTCGCTGGTGTCGACGACCGCGACGACGTCCGACGCCATGCCGGCGCCCAGGCGGGCGGCGACGCGGGGCAGGATGTCCTTGCCGGTGGTCGAAGCGCTCATGGCGACGACGTCGGCGTCGGCAGCCTGCGCGATGTCGGCGATGACCTTGCCCCAGGTCGGGGCGAGGGGGTACGCGAGGTCGGCGTGATCGGCGACGTGGATGGTCTCGGCACCGTAGCCGGTCAGCGCGGCGGCGATGTCACCGACCCCGTGGCCGAGGACGGCGATGTCGATCGTGGCGCCCTTCTTGGCGGCCAGATCGCGGGCCATCTGCAGCGTCGTCAGGGTCGCCTTGCGCACCGTACCGTTGCCGTGCTCGGCAACGACGAGAATCTTGCTCATGTCGTGCTCCTGTAGCGTGCGCGGGCGCGCTTAGATGACGCGGGCCTCGGTGGCCAGCTTGGCGATCAGCTCGTCGACGTCGGCGACGGCGACACCAGCCGAACGACCGGCGGGCTCGTGCATCGCGACGACGCGGACCTTCGGGTCGAGATCGCCGATGTCGAGATCGTCGGGCTCGTACTCGTCCATCTCCTTCTTCTTGGCCTTCATGATGCCCGCGAGGCTGGCATAGCGCGGATCGTTCAGGCGCAGGTCGGCCGAGACGATGCAGGGCATGCCGATCGCGAGGGTCTCGAGACCGCCGTCGACCTCGCGGGTGACGATCGCTTCGTTGCCCTCGAGCTTGATGTCCGAGGCGAACGTGGCCTGCGGCCAGCCGAGCATCTCGGCGAGCAGCTGCGCGACCTGGTTGCTGTCGCCGTCGACGGCCTGCTTGCCGAGCAGGACGAGCTCGGGCTCCTCCTTCTCGATCACGGCCTTGAGGATGCGGGCGATGCCGTCCGAGTCGAGCTCGGCTTCTTCGGCCTCCACCCAGATGCCACGGTCGATGCCGCGGGCGAGCGCTCCCTGACGGATGAAGCGCTGCACCTCTTCGTCACCGATGCCGATCGCGACGGTCTCGACGTCGTCGCCGGCCTCGGCGAGCTGGAGCGCCGCCTCGATCGCGTTCTCGCAGAACGGGTTGAGGATGAACTCGACGTCGTCGTCGATCCAGTTGCCGTCGTCGTTGATCA
Organism: Pseudomonadota bacterium; assembly: GCA_041163625.1. GTDB lineage: Bacteria > Myxococcota_A > UBA9042 > UBA9042 > UBA9042 > JACKFC01. The sequence continues at coordinate 17,353 of JBEARB010000253.1, forward strand.
CGAGCTTGGCGTTCGGATCGGTGACGCGCTTGGCGGTCACGAGGATCTTCATGCAGCGCTCCCATAGCAAGGAAGGTGAGGCGGTCGTGCCGAGGAGGGGCGCGACCGGCCGGGAGTAAAGCCATCACGACGCACCGTGTCAATGACGGCGGTCGCGCGTTGGGCTACTGGCAGGTCTTCTTGTCCTTGTCGCACGTCAGGCCCGCGCAGCAATCGGAGGACGCGCCACAGGCCTTGTCCTTGGCATAGCAGGCGGTGCACTCGCCGCCAATCTGCCCCATCTTCGGCCGCAGCGTGTAGTCGGGAGGGACGAGCTTTCCGTTGGACTCTTCGGACACGATGTAGCGCCAGTCGGCCGAATCGGTGGCCTTGTAGGCGCTCACGCTGGCCTCCCAGGGCTTGCCGTCGTCCTGCACGAAGTCGAGCTTGCCGGCCGAGCGCAGGCGCGGCGTGAAGATCTGCTCGACCGCGGAGTAGCAGGTCTTGGTATCGGGGTTGCAGACGGTACCGGGCGGCAAGCGCGGATTGCCGCCGCTGTCGGCGTCGGTCGCGTACGAGATCGCGCACTTTTCGGCGACGCACTTGGCGTTGGCGGTGCCGAGCGCCTTGGCGCAGTCCTCGTCCTTGCTGCACGGCGCGTCGAGGTCGAAGCGCTGGAACGCAATCCCGTCACAGGCCACGCTCGGAGCTGCGTCGTACTTCAGGTTCGCCTTCTTGACGGTCGCCGCCTTCTCGGGCGGACAGGCGATCTCCTTCATCTGCGCGTCGAGGCAGATGACGAGCGTCTGCAGCGAGGCCGTCTCGTTTTCGTAGCCGTCCGTGCCCTCGTGCCAGCCATCCTTGACCTCGAGCGTCACCTTGTAGTGGGAGTTGCGGTCGATGAAGTCGGCCTGGAACTCTGCCTTGGTGTAGGAGCTCTTCCACTTGAAGGCCTGCTCGTAGGCAGTACAGCTCGGCTTGTCGGCACCGCCCGCCTTGGTCTCGTCGTCGCATTGGGTCTTGAGCGCGAGCAGGCGCGCCGTGTCCAGGCCGCGGCAATGCGGGAGCGGCAATCCAGCCGGACAATCGTCGAAGAGCTGCTTGAACCACTCCACCTGGGTCCCCGTGTCGGGAATCGTCTTTTCCGGTGTGCACGAGAGGCCGGCGAACAGCGAGTCGTAGGATTTTCCGGCCGACAGCGCCTCGAAGTCGTCCTTGCCGACGTCGCCGTAGAGGCGGAGAGCTTCGAAGTTCTCGACATCGAAGGGCATCAACATCAGGTTGAGGGACGTCAGCCGCGAGAGTTGACGCAGGTACGGGATCGTCACGAACACCTTCTCCGAGTAGTCGAGCGTCTCTCGATCCAACGTCCGCATGGTGTGACCGCAGAACTGGCCTGGCGTGCTTCGTAGACGACGGGCCGTGCAAAACGCCCGTCGCCGAGACAGATCTGGCACCTCGGCGCGAAACACCTGTTTCGTGATGAGACGCAAGCGCGTTCGACAAAATACTTACACTAAAGACCCAGTGCCATTCTGTGCTCGTCGCGAACGTATCGTCATGAAGCAGCGCCCGGTGCGACGCCGGACCGGGATCAGTCGTTTCGGAACCGCAGCCGCGATCGTCCGAGCAGCGAAGCGTCGAGCCGCGAGGCGCTCACTTCGTTGGCGAGCGGGGCCACATCGGCCTCCGGGAGTGAGCGACGACGCATCCGATCGATGAGCGACTGCGCCTCCCGGAAGTTGCCGGCCTTCACGAGGGCCTTGACGCCGATCCGGTACGCCGCCACGTGCTTGGGCTGGTAGCCCAGGGCGCGTCGGGCGGCGACGTAGGCCTCGTCGTAGGCGCGCGCCTTGAACTGCGCCCGAGCCAACCGCTGCCAATACTCGGCCTGCACATTGGGCCCCTTGCGGAAGCGCGGGTAGACGCTGCGGATGTAGGCGACTGCTTGATTCGGCTCCAGGGCCTCCAACGCCCCCTCGATCGACCAGATGCAGGAAGTCAGGTCCTCCGGGTCTTGCTGGCAGACGTCCGCGTACAGGCTGTAGGATTGGTGATGTTTCTTCTGGAATCGCGCAGACATGCCCAGCAGGCGTACGCCGGCGAGATGCACCGTCGGATCGCCCAGGAGACCTCCGGCGATCAGCGCGGCTTGGGTGAACGCCTGACGCCGAACGAACTGCGCGCCGACGCTCTCTTCGATCGCGAAGTGACGACCGGGGTGGGCCGCGCTGAGTTTCTGCGAGAGCGTGAACACGAACATGGGATGGCTTGCGGCGAGCCATCGTCCCACAGCGCCGTTGACCGTCGACTCGCGCAGCAGCACGCGCTCGATGGTCCGTCGACCAGCCTCGTCGCCGGCGAGCGCACGGATCAACCGCTCGGCCAAGTCGTCCGGACGGTCGAGGACGGCGAGCGTGGGGTCGGCCGCGTCGCCCCCGGATCGGTGCAGGGAGACGGCGAGGACGAAATTTGCGTGCCGCGACAGGGGCTTCAATGCCACCGCCCGGCGCAGCGCCGGCTGGGCCCGCGCGTCGTCGCCCGCCTCGTAGCGGGCGCGACCGAGGCGATACCAGGCATGGTGCGACGCCGCGAATCGCTCGGACACCAGCCGCTCGAGCGCGTCGGCGTCTCGGCCTCGCATCGCGACGGGGATGTCGAGCTCGCGCGCCTCCCACGTCATCGCCACCGCTCCGCCCGCGAGCGCGAGCGCCAAGCCAGCCGCTCCGAGCGCGACGGTGCGACTCGGTCGGCGCGGGAGCGGCCACCAGCGCGAAGGCCAGGAGTCGGGTCGGAGCTGCTCGAGCAGGGTGGCTGCGGCCAGCAGAACGTACAGGCCGGCCGGCAGCTCCAGCGAAAAATCGGCGAAGTCGTGGACCAGCAGGCCAACGATCGCCAACGTGGCACCGTGGAAGACGCCGTTGTTGCGCCAGGTCCGCAACGGCACGACGAGGACGCGCAGCAGCAGGAGCACGAAGAGGATGGTGAAGGGCAGCCCCTGGGAGACGATGCGGTCGAGAACGAAATTCTCGACGTACTCGTAGCGCACCTCTTCGAACGGCGGCGTCATCATGACGGAGACCGGCAGCGAACCGGTGCCCTGGCCGAGCGCCCAACCGTCCCAGAGGTGCGCGCTCAGCTCCGACATGATCGCGAGCTTGCCGTGACCACTCTGCAAGTCGGCCAGCGGCTCGAAGCGCGAGCGCGGCAGGAACTCCTGCTTCAGGTTCGGCAGGGCCACGATCGACAGCACACAGAGCACCGAAAAGATCTGCAAGAGCAAGCGCACGCGGGCTTGCCGGTCGAGCGTCTCTTCTTTGACGCGCAGGCTGCTTCGTGGACGCCGGCCGTGCAGCTTGGCCAGGGCCAGGATCAACAACGAGCCGAGCACCCCGCCACGTGACGGCACGAACGCGATGGTCAGCCCGAAGAGCAAGACGGCAAAGGTCTGCACCCGCCGGACTGCCGGATCGGTGACCCGATGGTGGTGCCAGAACGCCAACATGATGCCCAAGCCAGCCGTCAGGAGCGCCGAGACGTGGTTGGCGTTGACCGGCGCCAAATGACGCAGCAGGCCGCGCAATTCCTCGCCCAAGCCCACCGTCAGGGGCAATCGCGCCAACAGCCAAATCGCCCCCGCCGCCAGCGTGAGCATCGCCAGCCCACGCAGCGAATGCGCGGCGGCCGAAGCATCCCGCCGCGAGAACGGCAGCGCCGACGCAGCCAACGCCGTGCCGGAGGCGACCAGATAGACGGCGGACGCGTACGCCGCCTCCCCCGGATGCACCGCCAGCGGCAAGAACGACGGAGGCGCCCTCCCGAGCGCTGCCGCAGCGCCATCGGCGACCGTCAACGCGTTGGCGTGCAACAGCCCGATCAATCCCCGCGGTAGGGGCACCAACGCAACGAGCGAGAACACGCCCATCAACAGCCAGAGCCAGGCGAGCGGGTTGGCCCGGGCGCTGCGACCTGCACCGGTCACGAGCGTCGCCACCCACGTGACGACCCCGAGCCCCCAAAGCAGCGCCAGCGTCGGCGTGTAGACGCCGCCGGTCCAGAAGATGGCGACGACGACCGCTGCGGCGCAGGCCGCGAAGGCGACCCGAGCAGCCGCCCGCTGTACGGCGGTCGGTCCCTCGGCGCTGCCTTCGGGGGTCCAGGCGTCCGATGGCGGCATGCGAAGGGCCTAGTCCGGGACCTTGCGCCAGTCGGCGAGGAAGCGCTCGAGGCCCAGGTCGGTCATCGGGTGCTTGAACAGCGCCTGCATGGTCGAGAACGGCATGGTGCCGACGTGCGCGCCCATCTGCGCGGCCTCGAGGACGTGCAGCGGGTGACGCAGGCTCGCGGCGAGGACCTGGGTCTGGAAGCCGTAGTTCTCGTAGACCTCCAAGATCTCCTGCACCAACTGCATGCCGTTGTGGCCGATATCGTCCAGGCGGCCGACGAAGGGCGAGATGTAGGTCGCGCCGGCCTTCGCGGCGAGCAGCGCCTGGTTGGCCGAGAAGCAGAGCGTCACGTTGGTGCGGATGCCCTCTTCGCGGCACCGCACGACCGCGGCGATGCCGGCCTGGGTCAGCGGGATCTTGACGATCACCTGCGGCCCCTCGGCCGCGAGTGCACGCGCCTCGGCCATCATTCCAGCGACGTCGGTCGCGGTGACCTCGAGCGAGACCGGGCCCTTGACCAGGGCCAGGATGTCGCGCTTGACGTCCTCGAAGCGGCGGCCGGTCTTGGCGACCAGGCTCGGGTTGGTGGTCACACCGTCCAGGATGCCCCAGGCGTGCGCCTGTTCGATCTCCGCGATGTCGGCGGTGTCCAGAAAGAACTGCATCGTCGAGCTCCAATCGGCAGCCCCCGCGGTCGCGGGAGCCTTGGGTTGTGCAAACCGCAGCCGACGATCACGGCTACGGCAGGAATCCGAGCTTCCACGCCGCCGCAGCGCCGCCGAGCAACACGACGACCGCAGCGATCGCGATCCACTTGCCGACGCCGCCACCGCCGGAGGCCGACTCGCCCCGCACTTCGGGCAAGGTCTCGGGCGCGTCCAAGCGCTCGGCGAGTGGAACGGGTGCGGCGGGCGCGTCGCGGTCCGAGGCCAGATCTTCGAGCGGGAGATCGGCCAACTTGCCGAGCAGATCACCGATCGGGAGCATCGCACCGCCGCGCGTACCCAGGTCCGTGGGGCCGAGCGGCCGCTGGCCGATATGCGGATCGACGCGGCCGGCATGCGCCGCTTCTTCGAACTCCGCACGCAGCACGCTGATCACGTCGAAGGGCACCTCGCCTTCGCCGCCGGCGTCGAGCCCGCGCATCCACTCGGACATGTCCGTCGCGGTCACACGCAGGTTGTGCTTGAAGAGGAACCCTGCGATCGCCTGCTCGAAGGCGCGCGCGGTCTGGTAGCGGCGCTTGGGGTTGCGAGCCAACGCCTTGAGCACGATCCGGTCGAGCTCGTCGTCGAGCTCGCTGCGCAAACGCGACGGCTTGTCGACGTCGCCCTTGCGGACCAACTCGACCGTCTCCATGTCGGTCTTGCCGGCATAGAGCTTCCGCCCGCACAGCATCTCCCAGAGCATGATGCCGGCCGCGTAGACGTCCGCGCGCAGGTCGACCGGCTTGCCGTCGACGACCTCGGGGCTGAGGTACGCAAACTTGCCCTTGATCACGCCCGCGTCGGTGTGGGTGGCGTGGCTCGCGGCCTTGGCCAGACCGAAGTCGGTCAGCTTCACCTCACCCTGCTTGGAGATCAGGACGTTGGGCGGGGATACGTCGCGGTGAACGATGCCGAGCGGCTTGTTGTCCGGACCTTCTTTCTCGTGCGCGTAGGCGAGACCGCGGCAGGTCTCCATGATGATGTAGCAGGCCAAGGGCACCGGGAACGGCTGACCCGAATCGACCACCCGCTGCATCAACCGGCGCAGGTTCGCGCCGTCGATCAGCTCCATCACCACGAAATACGTGTCGTCTGCTTTGCCGATATCGAAAATCTGAACGATATTCGCGTGCGTCAGCTGCATCGAGAGCCGCGCCTCGTCCAGGAACATGGAGACGAACTTGGCGTCGGTGCACATCGACGGCAGGATGCGCTTGATCGCGACCGTGCGTGCGAAGCCGTCGATCGACACGGCCTCACCACGGTAGATCTCAGCCATGCCGCCGGCGTCGATCTTCTCGATGATCCTGTAGCGCTGATGGACGGACGCCATGCTTGTTCCCGGTCTCCCCGATACCCCGCCAGCCAGTCCGACCGACTCGATGCACGGCAGAGTATGGAGGAGGGTCGGCGCGTTGGGAAGGGTGCTAGGCGTGGCATCGGCGAGCCGGTTCGCCCTGGTGGTGAGCGTGGCCATGGCGCTCATTGCAGCCCCCCTGCGGGTCGGCGCCAGCGGCGATCCGCTCGGTCACGAAGACCGCGCCCGCAGCCTCTATCGCGTCGTCGTCAGCCTGGACGGCGAGGGCCATCCGGTGTTGCCGCTCGCCGTGCTGGAGCAACAGACCGAGGTGACGGTCGACGCCCCGCGCGGTCTGCGCGTGCTCGGCACCGGCGATGGTGCCGTGGAGATGCGGCTACCGCCGGGCCGCGGCGTCACCGTCCGCGCCGAAGCCCTCAAGCCGGGTCGGAAGTTGTTCTACGTCGGCCTCGCGCGAGCCCCCTCGGGAGACATGGCGACCCTGCGCGCGGCCCGCAAGCAGTGGACCGACGCCGGCCTGAAGGTGCGTCCGCTCACGCTGGGGACCACGTACGCCTTGGCCGGGCGCGTGCTGGACACCCGTCAGACGGTGCTCGCGCTGGACCCACCCGAGGAGACGCGTGAAGGCGCGGAGCGCCGCGCCGCCGCGCTGGCGAGCGAGCACGGCCGTGACACCTTCGTCCACGTCGTGGTCGATCAGCCGCCGACCGGGACGCTCATCGTCAGCGCGACGGGCGGGGCCGAGGTCCGCGCCGAGGACGTGCTCTGGTTCGAGGCGCTGCCCGCCGAAGATGGCAGCGCGGTCCCACTCGAGGTCCGCGGCAAGGGTCGCAAGCTCGAGCTGCCGGGCCGCGTGTACGTCGCGCCGGGCGACGGCGGCGGCTTGGTGGTCGTGAACGAGGCCCGCATCGAGACCATCCTCGAGGGGGTGGTGGCGTCGGAGATCTTCGCCTCGGCACCGCTCGAGGCGCTGCGCAGCCAGGCAGTGGCCGCCCGCACCGATATGCTCGCCAAGGTCGGCCTCCGCCACTACGCCGACCCCTTCTCGATCTGCTCGGAGGTCCACTGTCAGGCCTACAAGGGCACCAGCCGCGTGAACCCGCGCATCGCCGAGGCCGTGCAATCGACCCGCGGGGTCGTCTTGGTCGGTAGCGACGGCCGCCTCGTCGACACGTTCTACTCGGCGAGCACCGGCGGACATTCGGAGAACAACGAGAACGCGTGGCGGATGACCGCGCACCCGAACCTGCGCGGTCGCCCCGACCTGCAGCCGGGAGCGCCGAACCCACTCGCCGACGGCCCGACCGAGGCGGCCGTCAAGGCGCTGCTCGACGGACCGGACCGCTCGTGGGGCGCCGCGTCGGGCCGCAACAAGGCCGCCCTGCGCTGGGAAGTGACGCGCACCGCGACCGAGCTGCTGCCGTCGCTGAAGAAATACGGCATCCCGAAGCGGATCAAGGCGATGCGCGTGATCGAGCGCGGCGTCTCGGGCCGGATCATCCACATGGCCTTCACGCTCGAGGACGGCAGCGAGCGCAAGCTGTGGGGCGAGTTGCGCATCCGTCGCGCGCTCAAGGGCCTGCGCTCGTCGTTGATGCTGTTCACGCCGGGTCCGGCAGGCCCGGACGGCGTGCCGAAGAGCTGGACCTTCCGCGGCGCCGGCTACGGCCACGGCGTCGGCATGGACCAGACCGGCGCGGTCGGTCGCGCGGCGAAGGGTCAGTCCCATCGCGAGATCCTGGGCCACTACTATCACGGCGCCAGCATCGAGAAGCTCTACTGATGCGCCGCGCCTTCGGACGACCGATTGGTCCGAAACCCGGACGCCCGCGCACCGGTCGCGCGCTGGTCGCCCTGCTCGCGCTCCTCGCGCTGGGCAGCGGCTGCGCCCGCATCTCGGAGGTCAAGTCGCTGCGTGTCGCGCCTCGGGAGAAGCCACGCGTGACGACCGAGATGCGCGGCAAGGGCTATCGATTGCGCGGCGAGCGCGACGGCGGCGTGGTGCGGCTCGAGGTGCTCGAGGAGCAGCGCTGCGTGACGGTCACGCGACAGCATGCGGACGGCTTCGAGCGCACGACGCGGCGTGCCGTCGGTCCGAGCCTGACGATGCAGTGGGTGATGGGTGGGCTGTTCGCGATCGCGGGCGGCGGCATCGCGGGCTACGCCGCGGCCAATCCGCCGGCAGCCGACGAGACCGGCACGTTCGCGGTCAAATCCTCGAGCTCGGCGTACCTGCAGGCCGGGATCTTCGGCGCGGTCGGGTTGGGGCTGCTGGTCGGCTCGGCGATCCAGACCGCATCGCTCGGCGTCACCGAGCGTCCGCTCGGACACCGCGAGCTGCGGCTCGACGGCGAACTGCGCGCCTGCGGCAGCGGCCCGGCGCGCTCGGGGACGGTGCGGTTGACGCTGGCGGACGGTACGCAGCTCGAGGCCGAGGTCGACGGCGAGGGCCACGCGGTGGTGACGCTGCCCGAGGATATCGAGGCGCGGCTGGCTCGCGAGGGTCGCCGCGCCACCGTCGAAGTGCTCGGCGATTGGCGCTCCCAGGCACGGTTGACCCTATGACGGTCGGCACTTCGCTGCTGCGAGCGCCCTGGCTCTGGGACGGCGCGATCTTGCACCGCGACGCGGCGCTCGCGCTCGAGGGCGGACGGGTCCGCTCGCTGCACCTCGGCCGGGACGCACTCGACGTCTGGGGCCGAACACCGGCGCGGCGCCGCCACGAGTTGCCGCGCCACCTGCTGATGCCGGGCCTGTGCGACGCACACAGCCACGCCTTCCAGCGCATCTTCCGCGGGCATGTGCAGCATCGCGCGGCGGGCGACTCGTTCTGGGCCTGGCGCCACGCGATGTACGCGGCGGCGACGCGGCTCGGCCCAGGCGGCGTGTACGCCGTGGCGTGCCAAGCCTTCCTGGAGCTGCTGCGCGCGGGCGTCAGCGCGGTCGGCGAGTTCCACTACCTGCACCACGCACCGAACGGTCAGCCCTACGAGCGGCCAGATCTGCTCGCCGAGCAGGTCATCGCGGCAGCCCGACGCGTCGGCTTGCGGATCACCTTGCTGCGCGTCGCCTACGCTGCCGCTGGCATCGAGCGCGACGGACGCCCGACACCGGCGCTACCCGAGCAACGCCGCTTCCTCGCGCGCTCGCCCGACGACGTGCTCGCGGCCTGCGCGCGCCTGCAGGCCCACCACGCCGCGGACCCAGGGGTCGTGGTCGGCCTCGCGCCGCATTCGGTGCGCGCGGTGCCGCGGAGCTGGCTGCCCGAGTTCGCGGGCTTCTCGGGCGTGGTGCACGCGCACGTGGCCGAGCAGCCGGCCGAAGTCCACGCCTGCCACGCCGCGTTCGGTCGCGGACCACTGCAGCTCTTCGCCGACGCCGGCCTGCTGCACGAGCGCTTCTCGGCGGTGCACCTGACCCATCCCGAGCCCGGCGACGCAGCCCTGCTGCGGGCGAGCGGCGCGAGCGTCGTGGCCTGCCCATCGACCGAGCTCGACCTGGGCGACGGCTTCCTGCCGCCGGCGCTGCACACGGCCTGCCGCGTCGCGGTAGGCTCGGACTCCTACGCTGACGTCGACCCGCTCGGCGAGGCACGCGCGCTCGAAGGCCACGCCCGCGCCGCACTGGGCCGACGCGTCGTGCTCGGCGACGGCAGCCCGGGCAGCCTCGCCGGCACCGTGCTCGACATGGCCTCGGCCCATGGCCACCGCGCCATCGGCCAGCCCGGCGGCCGCATCGTCGCCGGCGCTGTCGCCGACCTCTGCGCCGTCGACCTGGACCGCCCCGAAGCCGACGGGATGCCGCCGCTCGAGGCGGTCGCGCTGCGGGCCCGGCCGGAGTGGGTGAGCGATGTCTGGGTGCAGGGCGTGCGGCGATTGCGGGACGGGCGGCATCCGGACGAAGACGCCATTCGCGCCGCCTTTCGCGTCGTCTGCGCCGATCCCGCCTTGCCGGCTCACGACGACGCGCTGCATTGAGCAACGAGTCCTCGGGCCCCTGAGCCGCCGCGATGGACAGTGGCTGTTGGCCCGGATCTGCGCGATCCTCCGCCTAGACGGAGGATGCGATCCATGTCCGAACGAGCTCACCATGGCCCGTGGTCGCGGGTCGCGGTAGACACGGCCGCCGACACGGCGACCACCGACGCCGCAGCCAGTGACACCGCGAGCGGCACCTGCAAGGTCGCCGCCGATTGCCCGACGCCGACCGAGCCCTGCCTCGCCGCCGCCTGCCAGCCGGGCGTCGGCTGCTTGACGGTCCAACTCCTCGACGGCGCCTACTGCGACCCGGGCGACGATTGCCTGCTCGGCGGCGTCTGCGCCGTCGGCGTCTGCAAGCCCGGCGCCCCCCGCGACTGCGACGACGGCCAAGCCTGCACCGCCGACGGCTGCACGGACGGCGCCTGCACCCACACGCCCGCGCAAGGCACGCCGTGCGACGACGGCGAAGCCTGCACGAAGGGCGATTCGTGCCAAGACGGCGCCTGCACCGGCCCGGACAGCTGCGTGCTCGGCGTCTGCAAGGGCGCCGCGATCGCCTGCGACGACGGCAACCCCTGCACCGACGACGATTGCGCCGCCGGCAAGGGCTGCACGCACACGCCCAACGCCGCGCCGTGCAAGGTCGACGTGCCCTGCCAGCCCTTGGGCGTGTGCACCGCCGGTGCCTGCGTCGCGCTACCGGCGCCGCTCTGGCAGGCCACCGTCGACGGCAAGGACGCCGAGACGCCGCAAGCAGTCGCTGCCGGCGCGGACGGTTCGGCTTGGTTGGTCGGTCGTGCCGTGGCATCGTGCTCGCGTGGCCCTTCGCCGACGCCAAGACGCAGGGCGCCGCCGCCCGCGTCGTCGTCCGCGACCCGTGGGGCAACGTCGACTGCGCCACCCAGGGTGCCTGCGCCGGCTAGACCCTGGCCGACTGCGACGACGGCAACCCGTGCACCTTCGACGGCTGCAGCACCGAGCTCGGCTGCACCCACCAGGTCCACGGCCTCGCCTGCGACGACGGCAACGCCTGCACCACCGGCGAGGCGTGCACGGGCGGCGTCTGCCAGGGCGGCAAGCTGCAGGGCTGCGACGACGGCAACGTCTGCACCGACGACGCTTGCAACCCGCAGGTCGGCTGCACCCACGCGGCGAACGCCGCCGCCTGCGATTCGGGCAACTGCACGGTCGGCGACAGCTGCGCGGCGGGTCTGTGCAAGACCACCGGCGCCTCGCGCTTCGGCACCACCTTCCACGGCCAAGCGGGCGAGGACACCCCCACCGGCGCGGACGTCACGCCCGACGGCGGCGCTGTGATGGTGGGCGCGACGTACACCAAGCCCGATTCGGACGGCCTGCTGCTCCGCGGCTACGGTGCCGACGCGCGACTGCTCGCGCTGGACGGCGATGGCGACGTGGTCTGGCACGTCGACTTCCGGGGCCAGGCCAACAACACGCCCGACTACTTCAACTCCGTGGCGGCGATGCCCGACGGCGGTGCGCTCGGCGTCGGATACACCAGCAACCCGGGGATTCGGCAGGTCTACGTGGGTCGCGCGAGCTCGAATGGCAAGTCGCTGTGGTCGCGCACCTTCGGCGGGGCAGCCGACGATATCGGACGAGGTGTCACGGTCCTGGCAAGCGGAGCGTTCACCGTGGTGGCGAGCAGCCTCTCGACGCAACCGGGCAACGGGGACGTGCTCCTGCGCGGCATGGATCCGATGGGCAACACGCTCTGGGAGCGCGTACACGGCCTGACGACCGAGGATGTGCCGGCTGCCTTGTTGCGCCGGGCCGACGGCAGCCTGCTCGTGCCGGCCAAGGGGACCAAGCCCGGCGCGGCCGCCGCAGACGTCGCGGTATGGACTTTCGACGCTTGGGGTTATGGCAGCTGCAAGGACGCCGGAGGATGCGCTGCCATGCCCGCGACCGGCTGCGACGACACCAACGCCTGTACGGCGGACATCTGCACGCCGACGGGCTGCAGCCACACACCACTCACCGAGGGCGCTCTGTGCAAGCTCGGCAAGACGTGCAAGAAGGGTAGCTGCTCGAACTAGCAGCAACAGGAGTCGAGATGACGACCACGCACCGGCGCCACGTGCAGCGCGCCCTCGCCGCGGGCTTTGCGCTCGCGATCCTCGCTCCTGCACTCGCCGCGGCCCAGGTGCCGTTCCAGCGGGCTCCGGCGGTCCCGGCGTCGCTGGAAGCCTACCGTGGCTGGGCGACGCACGGCCTCGAGTCGCTCGGCTGCTCCTGGCTGCAGGACGACAAGATCTGCGTCTGGCCCGGCGCGTTGCACCTCGAGGTCGGTGAGCGGGGTGCTGAATTCGCGCTGGAGGTCTTCCTCGACCGCCCCAGCCGCGTCGCGCTGCCCGGCGACGCCAAGCGGTTCCCGCAGGACGTACAGGTCGCAGGCGCACCAGCCTTCGTCGCCCGCGACGAAAGCGGCCTGCCGCAGGTGCTGCTGCTCGCCGGCGTGCACAAGATCACCGGCCGCTTCCCGTACGCCGCGGCCCCCGAGACGCTGCCGGTACCGACCGCCGTCGGCCGGGTCACCCTGCGCCGCGGCGACGGCGCGGTCGTGCAGCCTCGCCGCGAGGAGGGCCAGGTCTGGCTCGGGCAGGAGGCGCGGACCGAGGAAGACGACGCCGACAGCCTGACGGTGCGGGTGTTCCGCCGGCTCGACGACGGCGTGCCGATGCGCCTGACCACGCGCCTGGAGGTCCAGGCCGCCGGTCGCGCCCGCGACGTCGACCTCGGTCGCCTGTTGCCCGACGGCGCACGACCCGTTGCGCTCGAGGGCGGGGGTCTGCCGGCCACGGTGGCGCAGGACGGCGGGCTGCGCCTGCACGTTCGACCGGGCAGCTTCCGCGTCGAGCTGCGCGCGGTGCTGCCGGACAATCCGCTGGCGGTCGGGGTGCCGGCGCACGCCAGCGGCACCGGCATCGAAGAGAGCGAGGCCTGGGTCAGCTTCACCGACGAAGCGCTGCGCAGCGTGGAGCTCTCTGGGCTCACCGCGGTCGATCCGGCGCGCGCCGGCATCCCCGAGGACTGGCGCGGTGGCTCGTCGTTCCTGGCCCGTCCGGGCGAGACGCTGCAGCTCAAGGTCAGTCGCCGCGGCGAGGAGGAAGCGCTGCCGAATCGACTGCAGGTGCACCGCTCGCTCTGGCTCGATCTCGATGGCGGCGGATTCACCGCGCGTGACACGATCCGCGGCGATCTGCACCGCGACTGGCGCATCGACGCCCTCGGCGACGACGCCGGGCAGGAACTCGGGCGCGTCCACGACGGTTCGACCGGCAAGGACGCGCTGATCACGCGCAACCCCAAGACCGGCCACGACGGCGTCGAACTGCGCAGCGGCAAGGTGCAGTTGACTGCCGAATCGCGGCTGGGTCCGGCGACGACGATGCACGCGGTGGGCTGGGATCTCGACGTGGCGCAGCTTCGGACCACGCTGCGCCTGCCGCCCGGCTGGACGCTGCTCGCCGCGCGTGGCGTCGACCGGGCTCCCGGCACCTGGATCGCCTCGTGGACCCTGCTCGACTTCTTCCTGGTGCTGATGGTCGCGGCGGCAGCGATGAAGCTGTTCGGTGCACCGGCGGGCCTACTCGCGCTGGCCGCGATGGTGCTCGGCCACGATCAACAGGACGCGCCGTCCTGGCTCTGGCTGCACCTACTCGCCGCCGCGGCACTGCTGCGCGTGCTGCCCGAAGGCTGGCCACGGCGCGTGGTGGTCTTCTGGCGCGCGGCGGCCGGCGTGCTGTTGCTGGTGGTCCTGGTGCCCTTCGCGATCGGGCAGATCCGACACGGAATCTATCCGCAGGTCAGCCGCCCCGGCGGCGGGACTGCGTTCGACATCGACAGCGGGTTCGGGGGAAACATCGATCTCGTCAACCGCGAAGCGCAGACCAAGTCTGGCGCCGATGAGGCCGTGCCCGCCGCACCGGCCGAGGAGATGGTCCTCGAGGCCGAAGAGGGGGGCGGCGCCGACGCGCGGTACGAGCGCAAGCGCGCGGGCCGCTTGGCCAAGCCCGGCAAGCTCAAGAGCTACAGCAACCTGGCGCTGCAACAGCAGCAGACGCAGAGCTATCGCAACCTCGTCGACGTCGACCCCAAGGCGGTGGTGCAGACCGGCCCGGGTGTACCGGATTGGGGCTGGTCGAGCTGGAACCTCTCCTGGTCCGGCCCCGTGGATCGCGGCCACCAGGTCGAGTTGGTGCTGCTTTCGCCGCGGCTCAACCTGCTGCTGGCGCTGCTCCGCGTGGTGCTGATGGCGGCCCTGGGCATCGTGATGCTGGAGTTGCGTCGGCGGGCCGGAGGGATGCGGCAGTGGCTGCAGGCCCGCACCGGCCTGTTCGGTGGCGGCGCAGCGCTGCTCGCCGTCCTGACGGTCGGCGCCGCGGCCCTCGCACCGAACACCGCCCGCGCCGACTTGCCCCCGCCGCCTCCCCCGGCGAGCGCGGCGGTGACGCCGACGCCGTGGCCGCCCGAGACCGTGCTCGAGACGTTGCGCGAGCGCCTGCAGCAGGCCGAAGCGTGTGACGGGCCCTGCACCACGACCCCGGCGGCGACCCTGGAGCTCGAGGCCGGCGGCGCGCTGCGCTTCGTGGCAGAGGTCTTCGCCCTGCGCGCCGCGGGCTGGGCCTTGCCGACCGGAGCGCGGATCGACGAGGTGCGAATCGACGGCCAGCCGACCTCGGCGCTGCGTCGAGAGCGCGACGGCGTGGTCTGGGTGCGGATCCCCGCCGGCCGTCACCGGGTGGTGGCGAGCGGACAGCTGCCGGCGACCTCGGTCGTCACCTTGGCGCTGCACGACGCGAGTCGCCCGGCCAGGCTGACGGTGCAGGCGAAAGGCTGGCGCGTCGATGGCCTCGGCCCGGACGACGTGCCCGAGTCGAGCCTGCAGCTCGGCCGGATCGGCGAGGAGCGCGGCAGCCAAGCGGCCGATCCCCTGGCTGCGGCCGATTTGCCGGACTTCTTCGCGGTCGAGCGTCGCTTGCTGCTCGGGTTGCCGTGGACGATCGAGACCGTGATCCGCCGTGAGCGGGCCGAGCGGGCGACGCTGCTGAAGGTGCCCTTGGTCGAGGGCGAAGCAGTGATGACCGAAGGCGTACGAGTGGAGTCCGGCGCAGCGCTGGTGCAGCTCGACCGTGGCGAGCACGAGCGCCGCATCCTCTCGCAGATCGAGGTGCGTCCGGAGATCGCCCTGGTGGCCGCGAAGGGTGTCGCCTGGACCGAGACCTGGGTCCTCGAATGCTCCCCGATCTGGCGCTGCGAATACCAAGGCATCGCGCCGACGCAGACGGCGGAAGGCGGGCGTCTGCGCCCGACCTTCCATCCATGGCCCGGCGAGGCGGTGACGCTGAAGGTCGAGCGGCCCGCCGGCGCCGACGGCCAGGCGATGACGGTCGACCGTGTGCAGCTCGACCTGACGCCCGGCCATCGCCTGCTCGAGGCGTCACTCTCATTGCGGATCCGCGCCTCGCAGGGCGGCGTCCGCAAGCTGACGCTGCCCACGGACGCGACCCTGCAGAAGGTCCGGATCGGCGGCAAGGACCGCGCCCTGAGCCTGGACGGCGGCGTGCTGGCGCTGCCGATCGAGCCGGGCCAATCCGACGTCGAGTTGACCTGGCAGCAGCCGTGGGAACGCTCCCTGCAAGAGGTCGCGCCGCAAATCGACCTCGGTGGACCCGCGGTCAACGTCCGCGTCAGCGTCCATCGCGGCGAGGACCGCTGGCTGCTCTGGGCCCACGGCCCGGCATGGGGCCCCGCGATCCTGTTCTGGAGTCACCTGCTGGTGTTGCTGCTGCTCGCGACGCTGCTCTCCCGCCTGCGCGGCCTGCCGCTGCGCCACTTCGAGTGGGTGCTGCTCTGCCTGGGCTTCGCCAACCTGCCGGTCGCGACGGTATTGGTCTTCGTCGGCTGGTTGGTCGCGCTGAGTTGGCGCCGTCACACCTTCGCCGAGGTCGCCAATCCGGCTCCGTCGAGCCGCGTCGCGATGGGCTTCGACCTGACCCAGCTCGGTCTGGTCGTGCTGGGCCTGTTCGCGCTCAGCTCACTCTACGCCGCGATCCACGCCAACCTGCTGCTGGACATCGACATGCAGGTCGCCGGCGGCAGCTCGAACAACGACTGCCTGACCTGGTACGTCGACCGCACGGCGGGCGCGCTGCCCACGCCGGGAATCCTCAGCCTGCCGCTCTGGGTCTGGCGCGGCGCGATGCTGCTCTGGAGTCTCTGGCTGGCATCTGCGCTGCTGCGCTGGCTGCCGTGGGCGTTCCAGGCGTTCTCGGCCGGCGGGATGTGGCGCAAGCTCGGTCGCGCGACGACCGCACCCTCGACGCCGGCGGCACCGACTCCGTCCGGACCGGCGCGCGACGACCTCCCGCCGCCACCGGCGAGCCCGTCCGCGCCCGACGACACCTAGCCCCCTGGTCGCGAGAAGCGCGGTTCTGGCGAACCATCCCCCTCCACGAGCCGCGCCAAGAAATCGCTCTTGGCGACTCCTTGATCGCGTCTCTACGCGTCGCCGGCCGGTCGAGCCGCGCGAAGCCGCCGAAACCAGAGGTAGGCCAAGGGCCCGATGCTGCCGCCGAGGACGGTGAGGACGAGCCACGGCCACAGCGGCTCGCCGTGGCGCCGCGCGTCGCGTCCGATCCACGTGGTGACCAGTAACATGGCCACGCTGAGATCGGCGAAGAGTTGCACGGTTCCGCTGTCCTGTCCGATCAGGCGCCACAGCCCGACATAGCCGAACTCGTGGACCGCCAGCGCGCTGAGCGCGCCAAATGCCAGGGTCGCGAGCGTCAGCAACCAGGTCGGCAGGTGCATCGCGGCGCTCCGGGACGCCGAGGCGTCAGTCGTCGCGACCCTCGACCACGGTGGGCACCAACCGCGACGCTGCTTCGCGCAGCAACGCAGCCGCGGCGGCCGCCGCGTCGTCCCGCTTGGACAGTTCGGCCCGCGCGGCCTTCAAATCGGCCTCGATGGTCGTGACCCGGGCTGCCGCCGCCTCGGCGGAAGCCTTCGCGGCTTCGAGCGCCTGCTCGGCCGCCTCGGCACGGGTCCGGGCCGAGGCCGCGTCGGCCTCCGCGCCGGCCGTCCGCTCGGCCGCCGCCTTGGCCGCCGCCTCGGCCTCCGCGAGCTTCGCCTCGGCCGCGCCACCGCTGCCCGCACGCGCTTCGGCAGCTTCCTTCGCGTCGCGCAGCTCGGCGTTTTCGTTCTCGAGCCGCTCGATATCAGCGAGGGCGGTCTGCAGCTTCCCGATCAGGCTGGTCAGTTCGTGGAGGTTGCTCGTCAACAGCTCGGTGCTCGACGCGTGGCGCGAGCGCTGCGCCTTGGAAGCCGGCTCGGGCTCGGGCTCCGCTTCGACCGCGACCTCTTCGACCGCGACCTCTTCGACCGCGTCATCCTGCACCGCGACGTCCTCGACCGCGACGTCCTCGACTTCGAGCTCTTCGACCGCGAGTTCCTCGACCGCGGCGTCGTCGACTTCGAGCTCTTCGACGGCGAGCTCCTCGAGGTCGTCGAGCGGCAGCGCCTCGGGCAGCACCTCCTCGGCGTCCTCGAGCGCGATCTCCTCGGCGGCCTCGGCCTCGATATCGGTGACGGTGCTGGCCTCGAAGGGCGCCAACTCGTCGATGGCCTCGATCTCCTCGAGCAGGTCTTCCGTCGCGCCGACCTCGGTGACGTCGAGCGGCTCGACTTCCTCTGCCTCGGCGACGATCTCCTCGAGTTCGACCAACTCGACGGGCACCTCGGCCCCGACTTCGTCGAGCTCGACGACGGTCTCGATCTCCTCGACGTCGAGCGCTTCGACCGACCCGATCTCCTCGAGCTCGTCGAGCGCGAGTTCCTCGATCGGCTCGGCGTCGGGCAGCTCCTCCGGCAGCGCCTCCTCGAGCTCGTCGTCGAGCGCGACCACGTCGAGCATGACGGTCGAGGTCTCGTCGGGCGAGACGTCTTCGTCGATCTCCTCGATGGCGTCGAACTCGAGCGTCGTCTCGATCGGGGCGGCCGCAGCCGCGTCGCGGGCAGCCAGGGCGGCCTCGCTGATCTCGGTCGTGAGGGCGCTCACAGCCTCGAGCGGCAGCTCTTCGAGGAGGTCCGAGGTGGCGCCGAGCCCGTCGTTCTGCTTGGTCAGCGCGTCCTTCACGGCGGCCTCGAGCTCACGCTGCGCGCGGCTCTGCATCACGTAGCCGTCCGCCTTGGCGCGCCCCTCGAGGTGGCGGGTGACGTCGGAGCGCTGATCGTCGCGGTAGACCACGACGAGCGGCACCGTCCGGTAGCGCGCATCCGCGCGCATCGTCTGCACCAGGGCCAGCGTCCGCCGAAGGGTCGGACCGAACACCAGCAGCGACACCCCCCCCTCGTCCATCCGGCGCATCGCCTGGTCGAGGGTACGCAGCGAAACCATGTCGAGATCGTCGGGCAGCGCGCGACGCAGGTGACGCTCGACCATCTTGGTGCCGCCGATCAGAAGGGCGGTGCTCTTGGACATCGTGAAGCCTCCGGACGCGTCGACGCCAACATCGACGGAGTGCCGCATGGGACAAGGCTGCGAAGTGTCGCGCCGCTCTCTGGGAGGGTCAAGTCGCCCCGGCCGAGGGGGGACGCCGAGCGGGGCCGCGACCGCGCCGTGCCTCACTCGGACGGCCGCATCCGCGTGATCCGCCATTGGCAGCTGGGGGCGCACATGATAGTCTTCCCGCAACGACGGAGGATCGTGTGCGCCTCCCCCCAACTCCGGGCGCACCGCGGTCTTGCCCGAAGGGGGCACCGGATCTCGCGTCCAACCCATCAGAACGATGGGTGGTCGGATCCGTCGTGGGAGAACGAACGATGGCAGTCCTCGAGCGCATTCGCACCCTGTTCGGCACCATGCCACGCGGCCTCGGAGCCCTGGCGCTGGTGACCGCGATCGGCCTGTCGGCCTGTGCAGGCGAGTCCGGGAGCGACGCTGCAAGCGACGGCACCTGTGAGCCCGGCACGAAGGATTGCCTCTGCGCGACGGGCGCGGCGTGCGGCCCGGGCTTGTCCTGCGTCTCGGGGTCGTGCAAGGCCGGCGAGCAGGGTGCCCTGGGCATGGCCTGCTTCGCCAACATGACCTGCAATCCCGACGAGGAAGGCCGCGCGATGCTCTGCGTGGGCGGCGTCTGCCAGAAGGCGAGCTGCACGCAGGGCAGCGAGGGTTGCGGCTGTCTCGCCGGCGCGACCTGCGCCGCGGGGCTGACCTGCGACACCAGCACCGGTGCGGCGCTCTGCCAGAAGGCGGCCTGCGCGGACAACGTCGGCACGCTCGGCTGCGCCTGCGACGCGGACTACGGCTGCGCGGCGGGCCCGGGCGGTGCGGCGCTGGCGTGTGACGGCAAGCTGTGCATCTCGGCGATCTGCGCGCCGGGCACCGAGAACTGCTTCTGCGGCGAGAAGGCCACCTGCGCCTCGGGCCTGAACTGCGACGCCGGCACCTTCCGCTGTGTGAAGCCGAGCGGCTGCACCCAGGGCGAGTCGGGCTGTGCCTGCAAGGGCGACGGCAGCTGCATCGGCGACAAGCTGGTCTGCAACAGCAACGTCTGCGTGGTCGAGAACTGCCCGGCCGGCGAGATCGGCTGCACCTGCAAGGGCGACGGCAGCTGCGCCGTCGGCGGCGACGCCCTGCTCGTCTGTCAGTCGGGCAAGTGCCTGCCCAAGGCGGGCTGCGCCGAGGGCACCCCCGGCTGCGCCTGCACCGCCACCGGCGGCTGCCAGGGTGACGGCTTCATCTGCGACAGCGGCACCAACACCTGCAAGGCGGTCTCCTGTGCCGCCGGCGCGCTGAACTGCGGCTGCAAGGCCGGCGCCACCTGCGACGCGGGCCTGGTCTGCGCGAACGGTCAGATCTGCGTCGACAACAAGGGCTTCCCCGGCGGTGCCTGCCTCGACGGCGATCTCTGCAACGCCGGTGCGAAGTGCGACGGCGGCAAGTGCGCGACCTGCGCGCTCGGCAGCGAGGGCTGCGCCTGCTTCACCGGCGGCGGCTGCTTCGCCCCGCTGACCTGCCACCTCGGCAGCTGCGTCGCGCCCGGCAACTCGAGCACGACCGTGCCCGCTTCGCTCGACCCGCCGAAGGACGCGCAGTGCTGGACGCCCTGCAACCAGGGTGTGACCAAGCCCGACGGCACCTTCGTCGCGTGCGGCGCCGACGGCCTACTCCCGGGCTGCGTCGACGACCTGACCTGCGTCAAGGGCAGCTGCGTGAAGAAGGGCGACACGCCCGGCAAGTGCGAGACCGACCTGGACTGCGCCGAGCACCAGACCTGCTACCTCGCTGACGGCCACTGCTACTCGAACTGCAACGTCGACATGGACTGCGGCGACGGCGCGAGTTGCTACCGCCACGTCTGCCGCAAGACCTGCGACACCAAGGCGGGCTGCGACAAGGGTCAGTTCTGCAAGACGATCGACGGAGAGAACGGCTTCTGCATGCCGCTCGCGCCGCCGACCAAGTGCGAGGGTCCGCAGTGCGGTCAGAAGGCCGTCCTCGGTAGCTTCTCGCTGCAGGAGGACCAACTGAGCCTCTCGGACGCCAACGCGACCGGCCAGATCGTGGTCGACGTCGACAGCGCCTCGGAGACCTCGCTCAAGGTCCGCAAGGTCCGTCACTCGATGGTCGGCCAGGGCGGCGAAGAGGTGACCTGCGTCGCCGGCAGCAACAACTGCCCCTGCCAGCCCGGTGACGGCAAGGTCGTGCTCGCCGGTGTCACCTACTACTGCGACACCGCCAAGACCCCGCCGCTGCACTGGCTGAAGATTGGCACCAGCGACAAGCCCCTCGAGAAGGTGCAGTCGATCGACGTGAAGGTCGGCGCCGGCAAGACCAGCTTCACCCTGCTGCTGAGCACCGAGGGCGCCTCGCCCGCGCCGGCGTGGCAGGGCGTGGTCGAGATCAGCCACCCGAACTACGGCGTCGGCGAGGTCTTCCTCTCCTACGCCGTGCGCCCGGACGGCCGCTGGATCGGCACCGCCTACTTCTTCGCCACCTTCGAGGACGAGGGCTTGGACAAGTGGCTGCTCAACCCGCAGGACTTCAACCTCGTCAAGAACGCGTTCGTGCAGCAGTGGCAGGTCTTCCGCAACCAGCCGATGGCCAACTACGAGATGATCAACGCGATGATGACCAGCGTCATCGACGAGACCTGGCAGTGGGAGAAGGTCCGCAAGGATTGCAAGAGCTTCGGCGAGAACGCCGCGTGCATCCCCTACGCCCCGCAGCAGCCCGGCTCGATCGGCGCCACCAGCGGCCTGTACAAGGTCAGCTCGGACTCGCGCACCATCCGGATGCCGAGCGGCGTCACAGAGCTGCCGCTCTCGTTCAACCTGAAGTCGACCGCCGACCCGACCCTGCTCACCGGCCGCATCACCACGGCCGACAGCTTGCAATACGGCGGCAACCCGTCGATTGGCGGCATCAAGCTCAAGCAGGATCCCGCCAAGGCCTGCACCGGCGGGCTGTGCGTCATCGGCGTGAGCGACATGAGCATCGACATGGCGATCGGTGGTCGCTACGTCTCGAACAGCTCGGACACCACCTGCCAGGACATGCCGGCCGGTGCGTACGGCCACGTCGCGCTGCCGTGGTTGGTGCCGGGCTTCTTGGTCGGCACCGAGACCGACAACAAGACCAACACCGTCTACCGCTACGAGTGCCGTTCGAAGAAGGTGCCCTTCGGCGACGATCCGGCGCAGATGGTCGCGAACATGACCTCGGCGGCCAGCAACCCGATCGCCGACGGCAAGCCGCGCAGCCGCACGCTGACGCTGCTCGACGGCGCGCTCATCAACCAAACCACGATGATCGTGCTCTTCCGCGAGACGATGCCTTCGTTCCTCGGTGCGCAGGACGCGCCGACCGCCGCCTACGGCTTCATGCTGATGACCAAGACCAAGGAGTCGGTGCAGCCGGAGGAGTACGCGGGCTCGACCTCGACGACCGGCACGGTCAAGGAGATCAGCACGCTCGACAAGGTCGGCTGCAGCAAGGAGCTGCTCGAGACCGTCCTCGGCCCCGGCGCCAAGCTGACCGCCGACAACGCCGCGGTCATCGCCCGCGCTGCGGTCAACGGCACCGCCCCGGTCGGCAAGGCCACCGAGTTGACCGACGCTTCGCCGCAGAAGGTCCACTACCTCTGCGAAGACACCGGCTACTTCAATGCCGGCAGCAAGGACTACCCGAACGCGCAGAAGGACTTCCCGAACGCCAACAAGCTGACGTTCGACTGCCCGGTGGGCAGCCAGGTGACCTACTTCACGCTGACGGGTGAGCTTTCGCAGTCCGACTGCCCGACCAACTGGAGCGGCAAGGGCGACAGCTCTGCGTGCATCGCCGAGTTCGTCGCGCGCCAGCCCTGCCAGCAGGATGGCTCGTGCTTCCAGACCTTCCAGGAGTGGAAGATCAAGGGCCCGGCCGGCGGCAAGCTCGGCTTGCTGGTCAACCCGCCCTGGCGCTGCAAGGACGAGAACAAGAACTGGTGCGACTACAACCGTCAGAACCTGCGCAGCGAGAAGCTCTTCTTCGTCCTGAAGGACGTGAAGCCGAGCAAGCTGTTCACGCCGCTGACCGCCGAGATCGATCAGGCGTTCCGCTACAAGACTCGCTTCCGCAACCGCTTCGGCAAGAACATCGGCTTCACGCCGACGATCTGCGTGCCCGACAGCGACGCGGTGCCCTACTGCTACGACCCGAAGTCGATCGAGAACATCCGCGAGCGCGTCGATTGCGTGGCGGAGATCTACACCTCCTACGCTGCCAAGCTCGACACCAACACGCGTGACCAGGTCCACGCCTACTTGGTGCAGAACTACGGCTTCAAGCAGGAGATGAACCCGGTCGACGGCACCATCGAGAACAAAGAGGGCTTCGAGAAGCTCTACACCGAGTTGCTCGTCATGCTCGGCGACGACTCGTACGTGAAGGCGTTCGGCTCGCGCTTCGACCTCGCGGGGACGCAGTCGATGGTCTTCGAGGGCGCGCTCTTCGAGGACGGCGGCATCACCCTCTCGGGCACCGCCGGCGTCGAGATGGTCGAGCTCTACCGCGCCATCCAGTACTACCAGCTCGGTCTCGATCGCTTCTTCCGCAACGCCAAGCTGATGAGCGCGAGCCTGAACCCCGACTCCAAGTCGCTGCAGCTGCCCTTCCTCGGTCAGCAGACGGTGGAAGCGTACTTCACCCGCCTGACGCGCGCCTCGATCCAGAAGACGCGTGCCTGGAACGCCATCGCGCAGCGCTACGTCGCGTTCAACAAGCAATCGCTGGCCCGCGCGGTCATCGAGCGCGCCTACACCGCCGCCTACCTCGAGTCGGTCATCCTCGGCCGCATGATGCTCAAGCTGCTCGCGGCTTCGAAGCCCGAGGAGCGCGCGCAGATCTTGTCCACCGTGGAGAAGGGCCAGATCGCCTACCGCTCGGCGATGCTCGAGATGCGGGACGTGTACAAGGGTATTCAGGACACCAAGACCATCTTCGGTCTGCAGCCCGACTACATCCCCTTCCCGGCCCTGGACTCCAACGACGGCAACGCCTTCCAGAAGGCGCTCGGCGTCGCGAGCGACAAGATCAAGGTCGCGGCGGAGAAGGAAGAGAAGGCGCTGTCGAGCAAGAAGACCTACGACACCGACGAGGCCGCCTTCCAGAACGAGCTGATCAGCATCCGCAACAACTACGAGAATCAGCTCGCCGACATCTGCGGCACCTTCGAAGGCACCGACGGCAAGGTCTACCCGGCCACCACGAAGTACGCCTACCTGCACCCGAAGGCGGCGGCGCTCGGCAACCTCTGCGGCATGGTCAAGACCGGCCGGCTCTCGCTCGCGGTGAGCGACCTCGACATCGCCAGCATCGAGCTCAAGCTCGCGCGTGAGGGCTACGAGAAGGCCATCGCCGCGATCAAGACCGAGCGCGAGCGCGTGCAGAAGCAGTGCAACCTGACCTGGGAGCAGTCCAACTTCTACTTCGAGATCGCGCAGAAGGAGTGGAACCTCAACACGGTCATCGCCGAGGCCCAGGAGTACATCGAGTTCGCGCAAGAGGGCTACGAGATCGCCCGCGACCTCGCCAACGCGCTCGACGTCACCATCGGCCTCTCGACCAACGCGCCCGGCAAGGCGCTGCAGTTCGCCGCGATCCAGGGTGCGAAGATCGCCAAGGACGCGCTGAGCCTGAAGAGCAAGGTGGACATCAAGCTCAAGGAGCAGGAGCTGCAGGAGCTCGAGCTGCAGAAGGCGAAGAACCAGTTCGCCAAGCAGTGCCAGACGATGCAGATCGAGTCCGAGGCGAAGATCCACGACATCCTGATGAGCCTGAAGTCGGGCGAGCTCGAGATCGCCAAGGTCAGCATCCGCGTCGACCAGGCCCTGAACGAGGTGATGAGCCTGCGCAACGAGGCCCGTCGCCTCATGGCCGAGCAGGAAGAGGCCGAGCAGCAGACCATCAACATCGAGGCCGCCAAGAACGACCCGAACACGCGCGTCTACAAGAACGACGACGTGCTGACGGCCGACCGCACCTTCCAGGCCGCGGTGAAGGAGGCCTACAAGGCCACGCGCGTCTTCGAGTACTACACCTCGCAGTCGTACGCGAAGCTCGACGACCTCTTCCTGGTGCGCATGATCAACCACGGCGACACCAGCCTGGAGAAGTACCTCGCCGAGCTCTCGGACGCCTACGCCGAGTTCGAGGAGCTGTACGGCAAGCCGGACCAGCGCGTCGCGATCCTCTCGCTGCGCGACGACCTGCTCGACATCCCGCGCATCAGCCCCGAGGGCAAGACGCTGACGGACAGCGAGCGCATCGCCCTGATGCGTGAGCGCCTGGCCGACACCAAGTTGCTCAACGACCAGGGCTACCTGACGATCAGCTTCGCGACCAACCTCTCGGTGCTCTCGCCGCTGACCCGGAACCACAAGATCGACTACATCGAGGCCGAGCTCATCGGCTCGGAGGTCGGTGACACCCTCGGTCGCGTCTACCTCGTGCAGCGCGGCACCTCGACGGTGCGTTCGGTCACGGGTCAGAACCAGTTCTACACGCTGCCCGAGCGCGTCGCGGTGCTGAACGCCTTCTTCAACGGCAAGAAGGTGTTCCCGGCCCAGGTCTACCAGAGCCGCAAGCACAAGGACCGCCCGTTCGCCAACGGTGACTGGCAGCTGATGATCAACCAGAAGGACGAACTGGTGAACCAGGACGTGAATCTGCAGTCGCTCGTCGACCTGCGCATCTACGTCTACTACACCGACTTCACGTCGCTCTAACGCCCCTGAAACCGTGGCATCCGACGGGATGCCACCTGTGCCTCGGTCCGATGACGACCTTCGTCTCCAAGGAGCTAGAATGAACCGCAATCATGCGATTCTCCTCGCCGCGATGCTCTCCGCGCTGTTCGCCTTCGGCTGCGGCACGGAAGAGGCCAACAACAACACCAAGACCGATACGGCAGGTGGCGGCTCCGATTCCGTCGTCGCCGACGGCACGGTGAGCGACGGCGCGGGTCAGACGGACACGGCCGACACCAGCACCACGGTGGACGTGGCCGACACGAAGGTCGAGGACGTCCCCGACTCGACGGTCGAGGACACGCCGGACAGCACCGCCTGCACCGCCGGCACCGAAGGCTGCGAGTGCAAGTCGGACAAGACCTGCGACGGCGACTTGGCCTGCAAGGGCGGTACGACCTGCGTGAAGGCAGCCGATTGCCCGGCGGGCGAGCTCGGCTGCGACTGCAAGGACGGGGGCTGCGCCGAGGGTGACTACTGCAAGGGCGGCAAGACCTGCGTGGCCGCGGCGGACTGCCCGGCCGGCGACGAGGGCTGCGCCTGCGACGAGAAGGGTGCTTGCGGCACCGACCTCTACTGCAAGGAAGGCAAGACCTGCGCCAAGGCCGAGGCCTGCCCGAACAGCGCGGCCGGCTGCCCCTGCACGGCGGAGAAGGGCTGCGACGGCGGGCTGTACTGCTCGGCCCAGAACGGCACCTGCGCGACCAAGGATACCTGCCCGAAGGGTACCGCGGGCTGCCCCTGCGACACCACCAACCCCTGCGGCGCCGACCTGGCCTGCGGCGCCGGCGGGGTGTGCAGCAGCTGCCCCTTCGGCACCGACGGCTGCCCGTGCAAGGGCGACTCGACCTGCGACGCTGGCTACATGTGCCAGACCGGCGCCTGCGCGCCCGACCCGTGCTACGGCAAGGAAGGCACCGTGGGCTGCGGCTGCAAGGACGGCGGCTGCGACAAGGACGCCTGGTGCAACTCGGGCACCTGCCAGATCTGCAAGGCCGACGGCCCCGGCTGCGCCTGCAACGACAAGGCGCCGTGCGGCACCGAGCTGACCTGCGGCAGCGACAGCACCTGCAAGCCCTGCGCCGACAACGCCGGCGCGCCCGGCTGCAAGCCCAAGGGCGACGGCACCTGCGGCGAGGGCAACACGCTCAACCCGGCGACCGGCCTGTGCGAGACCTGCGCGCCCGGCAAGCTCGGCTGCGAGTGCGACAGCAACAAGGCCTGCGCCGGCGACTACAAGTGCAAGGTCGCCGACAACGTCTGCGTCGCCTGCAAAGAAGTCGCCGGCTGCCCGTGCCAGGGCAAGGCCGACTGCGGCAACGGCTACGTCTGCGACAACGCCACGCAGAGCTGCGGCGCCTGCGAGGCGGGCACCGCTGGCTGCGACTGCAAGGGCACCGGCGTCGCGGCTTGTGTCGACGGCTACACCTGCAACATCGGCGTCTGCGAGGCCTGCAAGCCCGGCAAGCTCGGCTGCCCGCTGGCCTGCAACGTCGAGTTCCCCGCCCCGGTGAAGATTATCGGCAAGACCACCTGCTCCTCCTGCCCGGGCAACTGCATGGGCGTCGGCGAGACCGGCGTGGCCGTGACCGGCCAGACCCAGAACGGCTCGTGCATCTGTGAGACCAAGGAGGGCTACTTCTACGAGGCCACCACCGGCAAGGCCGAGCCCTGCGACGGCGACGGTGACGGCTGGATTCGCCAGACCGCGCTCGACGCGATGCGCAGCAACGACCCGGTCATCAAGGCCAACGCCCGCTGCGGCTCGGTGATGCGTGAGATGGACTACGTCGCGCTGGTCACCGAGGCCGGTATCGCGCTGCCGGTCCCGGTGACCTCGGTGCTCGACGCGGCGACCTTCAAGCAGGGTACGCTCAACCAGGACGGCAAGGGCGGTCTGGTGATGACCGAGCCGCTGCTCTTCGACAGCGAGAGCCTGCTGGCCAGCCAGGTCAGCAGCGGCGGCTTCCCGAACCTCGCGGGCGGCCGCCCGCCGCACGCTGCCGAGCTCAACCCGCTCACCAAGAGCTGCGTGTCGGCGAGCGCCGATTTCAACGGCAACAACATCGCGGACGTCGAGGAGTGGTCGGGGCACGGCAAGGCCAAGCTCGATCCGATGTCGCAGATCGCGATCAAGTTCAGCTACTGGATCGAGCTGCACCGCGGCTGGTGGGCCGACGTTCCGGTTCCGGTCTCGCTGCCGGCCGGTGCGACGCCGGTCGACACGACGAACGCGCCGAAGGAAGGCGTCTACTTCATCGCCGAGAAGCAGCGCGCGCTGAACGCGGCCGCGCCGACGCAGACCACGCTCATGGAGCCGACCACGACCAGCCAGGGCTACTGGCGCCAGTGCAAGCGCATGGTCGCCAAGGACTACAAGACCGCGGTCGACAACGGCAGCACCACCATCGGCTTCGACTTCGCCGAGTGGAGCTCCTACACCCAGGCGTTCGGCGAGGGCATGACGCACCACAGTCAGTTCCACTGCGCGGTGATCGCGGCCAACGACGCCGTGCTGACCGAGAGTGAGAAGCAGTTCAAGATCCGCGCCTCCGAGTTGGAGAACAAGTGGGTCGTCAACGACTGCAAGTACGGCGCGAACAGCCACACCCCGCTGCCGACCGACGCGACGCAGATCACGATGACGGTCGAGGGCAAGGAGATCCGCAACCCGGCCGACCCGGTCTCGAGCGGCTGCTCGGTGGCCACGCCGTCGACCGGCGCGACCTACTGGCTCGTCTCGCGCTACCAGGCCTACCTGAGCAAGGACGGCTACAACCGCGGCTGCGTCAACGAGTGCATCGACCAGGTCGTGGAGACCTGCCCCTACGTGCTCGACGACCCGTACGCCAAGTACGCTTGCGTGGGTGACCCGGCCAACAGCGGCCAGGCCCAATGCACCTGCAACAACGGCTACTACGGCACGCCGCAGACCAAGTGCGAGAGCAAGTGCGGCGACGGCATCATCGCGCCCTTCGACGAGGTCTGCGACGACGGCAACACCAAGACCAACGACGGCTGCTCGGACAAGTGCCAGTGCGAGGGTTGGTCCAAGCCGGTGCTCTCGGAGAAGACCGGCACCAACGGCTACAAGTACAAGGTCGGCACCTGCCAGTGCGCCGACGACGGCTTGGCGCCGAAGATCGACCTGGTCGGTCAGTGTGGCGGCAAGGCCGTGGACCTCGGCACCATCGCGAAGTCGGGTACGGCGACCGTGGAGTCGATGGGCCGCGTGCGCTTCGGTGAGACCGAAGATTGGTACCGCGTCTACGCGCCGGACAAGAAGCAGGTCCCACTGGGTTCTGGCGGAGTCGACACGTACGACTTCGCCGTGGACTTGTCGCTCGCTTCGACGCCGGACTCGGACAAGTTCGTGGTGGACATCTTCCGCTCGACCGGCGGCACCGACTCGACCTGCAAGTCGGCGGCGAAGGTCTGCGCGGACGAGCCGGCGAAGCACACGTTCACGTCGCTCAACACCAAGTGCTACCGCGGTGGCAGCGCGCAGACGGCGGGGTGCGGCAGCGTCGCGAACTGCCAGGGCACGCCGGGCAACAAGTGGAAGACCATCCCTCCGGGAGCCAAGGCGCCGACCGGAGGCTACCAATACGGCATGGCGGGTCCGTGGCCCTCCGCCGGCTCCACGGCGTTCCTGACGGCCTGCCCGGACTACACGGCGTACTACTTCATCCGCGTGAAGCGTGCGGCCAACACGCCCACGACGTGTGGTCAGTACAAGCTGAAGATCACCAGCAAGGCCGACTGATCGAGAGCGCGGGGCGCGTCGTCACAGCGAGGACGGCGCGCCCCGACGACTCCGATTCGACAAGGCTTCGAGTGTCTACGGCGCGGGCCGGGCGATCCATCGCTCGGCCCGCGTGCTTCGTAGGACGTGGTCGCGAAACGCGCCGTCCGGGCCGATCTGTAGGTACGCCTCGGCGATGCCGTGCCGCTCGAAGCCGAGCCGGTCCAGAACGGCTGCGGAGCGCGCGTTCTCGGGCATGTGGTTGGCCTCGACGCGGTGCAGGCCGAGCGGCCCGAAGCAGACGTCGAGCACGGCGCAGAGCGCCTCGTACATCAGGCCGTGGCCTTCGAAGGCGCTCGCGAGCTTGTAGCCGAGGCGCGCGTTCTGGAACGGGCCGCGCTCGACGGCGCTGACGCCGATGGTCCCGACGAGAGTACCGGCGGGATGAACACCGAGTGGGCGGCGAAGGCGGAGCGAGAGACGGGCACCGACGCCACGTCGGGCGTCGTTGGCCGAGCGGTCGATCGCCGGCCGCCAGAAGTTCTCGGTCGACCAGCCGGGTGGGCGCGGCGGATCCCACGGCTCGAAGTGGGCGGCGTCGCGCCGGTGGAGCTCCGCGTAGTCGGCGGCCTCGGAGACCTCTGCCGGTGCGATGCGCAGGCGCTCGGTCTCCGCGCGGATCATCGCGGCCCCACCTCGGCGAAGCGACCGTGCTCCAGGAAGCGCTGCACCATCTGCCGCGCCTCGGGGTGGTTCATGATCCAGGTGTGGGAAGCGTGAACGGTCGCGAAATCGGTCATCCCCGGCAGGTGTGTCTCGTCGACCGCCACGGTGCCGTCGCTCGGGCGGTCGGCGCCGAAGACGCCGATGCCGCGGCTCAGCCAACTGACCGGGTTGCCGAGACTCGGCGCGCGGGTGCCAGCGATGACCCCGACCTCGCAGCGGATCGCGTCGGGCCAGCCCTCCGCACGGGCGACGTCGCGGCCGGCCGGTCCGTAGAGCCAGGAAAACGGACCGAAGCCTTCGAGCGTTCGGGCGAGGTCGCTGCCGGCGTTGGGCGGCGCGAGCATCACCACGCGCCGCAGCGGCAGCATGCCCGCCATCTGCCGGGCGAGCACGCCGCCGAGCGAATGGGTGACGGCATCGATGGGACCCGGGCCGAGCTCACGCAGCGCGACCTCAGCGACCTGCTCGGCAAGCTCGGCGACGCCGTGGCGGCGCGAGGGATACGTGTGCGCAAAGGTGCGATAGCCCTGCCCCTCGAGGAATCGCGCCATCCCGGCCATGGAGACCCGGGTGCGCGCGAGCCCGTGCAGCAACAGCACCGGCGGACGGCTCATCGATCTTCCCCCAAGAGCTCGTCGAAGGCGACGAGCCAGCGCAGCGAAGCATCGCTGGGGACGCCGGCCGCGTCCATCGCGGCGGCGGCGATCTCGGCGTCGCGGCGGTCGGCGGCGTCGGGCAGCTCGGCGTCGCCGAGGCCACCGAGGCGCTCGGCGCTGGCTTCGAGGAAGAGCGGCTCGAGATCGGCGGGAAGATGCCGCACGACCGCGCGGACGACCGCCGCCTCGAGCAGTCGCCGCTCGCGCCGCAGCGCCGCCACCTCGCGGCGGTAGCGCAGGTACGCGACCATCGAGAGCAGCAGCTCGCGCGCGTCGGCGTAGCGCTCCACCAAACGGAGCGCCGCCCAGCCCGAGAGCGGCAGCAAGGGCAGCAGCGCCGCGACTTGCCAGAGCGCGAGCGTGAGCGGTGGCTGCGTACCGTACTGCCACAGCAGGACGGCGCAGGCGACCCACGTCGCCACGACCAGCGCGAGCCCGACCAGCAGCTTGGTCGTCGCGACCACGTCGCGCCGTGGCGTGGCGAGCCGGCCGACCAGACCGGCCAGCAGCGCAGCGGGCAAGTGCAGCAGCAGCCCCGGCAACGCGAGCGGCAGCCAGAGCAGCGCGCGGCCCGAGCGTCGCCAGAAGCGGGCGAGCACCGTCCGGAAGCGCCAATCTTGGGCCAGATCGCGCTCACCGAGGTCGATCGCGTCGAGGCGCTCGCGGAACTGCCGCACCGCATCGAAGAGCGCGCGCACGTCCGGGCGGTCGCGCACCTGTTCGTAGCCAGCGGCGAAGCGGCGGGCGAGCTCGACGCGCGCTTCGAGCGAGAGGCCCGGTGGTTGGTAGAGCCGTCGGACGGTCTCGAGCACGCGGAGGGTGTCCCAATCCTCTGCGTTGATGGTCAGCGCGCGCAGGGCGAGGTCGATCTCCTCGGTGAGCGCGCGGCCGGCGGCCTTGGCGTCGGCGGCGAAGGCTTCGCGGCGGATATCGTCGATCCAGATCGGTGGCCCGTAGCGGACCAGGACGTTGCTTCGAAAGCGCTTGGGCGCCGAGTAGTTCAGGCCAACAGGTACGATCGGCAACGGCGCGCTTCCGATGGGCGTGGCGAGCGCGAGACGGGCGGCCCCGGTGCGCAGCGGCTGCAGCTGGGCTTCGTCGTGCGAGAGCCCCTCGGGGAAGATGCCGATGGCACCACCGGCAGCGAGCAGACCGTGCATCGCGGTGAAGGCGGCGCTGTTGTCGACGCGGACGGGGGCGCTGATGGCGGCGGCGTCGACCTTGCCGTCGGCGGCGATGCGGCGGCGAATCGGGACGGCGCCGACGCCGCGCAAGATCGGCCGCAATCCGGGATTGTCGAACAGGTCTTCTTTGGCGGCGAAGAGCACCGGGCGCTCGGTCGCAACGATGAGGACCGCCGGATCGAGCAACGAGTTCGGATGGTTGCCGACCAGAAGCAGGGGTCCGTCGGGCGGCAAGAGCTCCTCACCGGTGGTGCGTACGCGACGGAAGAAGACGCCGAGTAGCGCGCGGATCAGGGTCCGCAGCGGACCGTACAGAGGCGCTGCGGGTCGGTGGTCGGGCTGCGCGGGCATCGGTCCTTCCCGGACGGGGGTGCGCGCCGAGTGTGCGCGGCCGGGCCGCGTGCTGACAAGCCGACGCCGTCGCGGGTGGAGCAACCCTACTCTGAATTCGTATGGAATTTTGGCGACTCGCCCGGAAGGCCCCTACGCTGGGGAACAACGCCCACGCCCCTTTGCGTGGCAGGATCTGCTGCCGGCGGCGCAGCATTGCTCGGAGGCAACATGACGCGCACCCCCACCCTGCTGATCGCCTTGCTGGCGGCACTGGCCCTCACGGCCTGCGGGACCGAAACCACCAACTCCGGCGGCACGACCGACACCGGCGGCAGCGACACGGCCGGCGGCAGCGACACCACCGGCGGCGACAGCACCGGCGGCGTGGACAGCACCGGCGACGACAGCACCGGTGGCGACACCACGACGGGCGGCGATGCCTCCGCCGACACGACGCCGCCGGCCAAGCACCAGAGTTGCCCCGCGCTGGGCGATTGCGTCATCGCCGCGTGCGCGCCGAGCGGCTTCGCCGACGGCTGCTCGACGCAGTGCATCGCGGATTCGTCGCAGGGCGCGCTCAAGCTCGGCCTGCCGCTGCTCAAGTGCGTGCAGGACAAGTGTCTGCCGGCGTGCAAGGACTCGACCGAGGCGAGCTGTCTCAACGACTGCATGGGCGAGCAGTGCATCAACGATCTGATCATGTGCATCAGCGACCAGCCCGAGCCGACCGGCACCAAGACGTGCATGGAGGCCGCCGGCTGCTTCGACGATTGCGAGACCAGCGGCAAGCCGCCGTTCGCGTGCATGGCGGGCTGCGTCGCGCTGACCGACAAGCCGGGCGTCGAGGCGCTCAAGGCCATCGGTCAGTGCATGGCGCAGGCCGCGAAGGACGGCAAGGACGGCGAGGAGGCCTGTGCGTCCGAGATGATCGGCTGCGTGACCAGCGGCAAGGCCGGCGACGGCAAGTGCATCGACTTCTTCGGCTGCCAGAAGGCGTGCGAGGCCGGCGACGAGGGCGAGGACGCGTGCCTGTTCGAGTGCCTGCCGAAGCTGACCAAGGAGGCCCAAGGCCAGCTGATGGCTGCGGCGTCGTGCTTCGAGGATGCCAGCGAGGACGACACCTGCCCCGCGAAGATGCTGGCGTGCATCGACCCGAGCGGCACCGAGACCTGCGTGTCGTCGTTCGGCTGCATCGCCGCGTGCACCGAGAAGGCCGGCGAGCTCGAAGATCCGGCACCGTGCATCTTCGGCTGCATCGCCAACACCAGCAAGACCGAGGCGCCGCTCGTGGTGTCGTTGATGCAGGCCTGCAACGACGACAACGGGGGCGAGCAGCTGCCGGGCGACGCGACGCCGACCGAGGACGAGGGCCCGAGCCAGGAGTGCCTCGGTGCCGTGTTCGCCTGCGCCGCTCCGAAGGAGACCGGCGATAGCTGCGACAAGATCATGGTCTGCACGCAGGCGTGCGAGGAGGGTGACGGCGACGGGCTGGGCTGCGGCCTGAACTGCGCCGCCAAGGGCGCCAAGGCCGAGGTCGAGAAGCTGGTCAAGCTGCTCGGCTGCCAGCAGGACTGCAACAAGACCTGCAAGGACAGCACCGACGAGCAGTGCAACGGCAAGTGCATCCTGCAGAACTGCCCGACCGAGGCGGCTGCCTGCGTGCCGAAGGGCTAGCGTTCTCGCGAGGTCACGGCGGCTGCGCGCCGCTGGCGGCCCGACGTTCCTCGACACCCCGCTCACGCCCGACGGCGTGGGCGGGGTGTCCGCTTTTGGCGTCATGCACATCGCCGCCGTGGCCTTGCACCCCGCCCCCGCGGCGGCGATGCTGCGAGCCGTAGGGCGAACGCGGAGAGGCGGGCAGGCGATGACGGCCAACGAGGCAACGAGACCGGACCGGCTGCGCCGCGCCGTGGTGCGCACGCTGGCCTACGCCGATCTCTTCGATTTTCCGCTGCGGACCGAGGAGGTCTGGCGCCAGCTCCTGCTCGAGCCGGCGACGCGGTCGGAGATCGAGTCGCTCCTCTCGGACGCGGATGACGATCCCTTCCTCGCGAGCCGCGTTCGGCAGGTCGGCGAGTTCTGGACCTTGGCCGACCGCCCCGACCACAGCGCTCAGCGTGGACAGCGCACCGAAGCAGCCGAGCGTCTGATCGCCGAGCACCGCCGCGTGCTGCAGCTCGCCGCAGCCCTGCCCTGGGTGCGGATGATCGCGTTTTCGGGCGGCACCAGTCGCCGCAACTCGATCCACGACGACGACCTCGACCTCTTCATCGTCACCGAGCAGGGTCGCACCTGGTCGGTCTTCCTCGGCTTGGTCCTGCTCGCGCGCGCGGCCGGCTGCCGCGACGTGCTCTGCGCCAACTACCTCGTCGACCGCGTACACATCGTCGTGCCCGATGGCGGCGACCTCTTCACCGGCCAAGAGCTGCTCGGACTCGAGCCGATCGCGGGTGAGCGGCAGCTACGGCGGATGGCGACCGTCAACGATTGGGCACACAAACTGCTGCCCAACGCCAGGCTGCGACCGCGCAACCCGTTGCTCGGTGCGTTCGGCGACGAGGACGGCACGGCGGCGACCGCCAAGCGTTGGATCGAACGCGCCCTCTTGCCCGCCGGTTGGGCGGTCGAGCGCGTGGCGCGACGCGGCTTGGGCTGGCACCTCGGGCGCAAGAAGCAAGCGAGCAGCGGACGCGGCGGCGATATGTTGCTGCGGCCCGGCGTGCTGAAGCTGCACCAGAGCGACAACCGAGCTGCCGTGGTGCGCCGCTTCCGCGAGCGCCTCGACGCGCTCGGCGTGGCGGGCGAAGACCTGGATCGGCTGCTCGAGCCGCGGCGCCGCCGCGCCGGAGGCACCGCATGACGGCGCCGGCTTCCTGCGAGCTGCTGTTCGCGCACGCGTATTTCCTGCGCTTCGACCGCAAGCTCTACGAGGCGATGCAGCCCTATCCGCCGATGGGGACGATCGTGGCGGCGGCGGTGGCGCGGCAAGCCGGCCGAGAGGTCGCGCTCTTCGACGCGATGCTGGCGCAGGACGAGCGCGCCTTCGAGGCGGCGTTGGTCGCGCACAAGCCGCGGCTGGTCGTGCTCTACGAGGACAACTTCAACTACCTCAGCAAGATGTGCCTGCTGCGGATGCGCGAGGCGGCGCTGGTGATGCTGGCGGCGGCGCGGCGGCACGGCGTCCGCGCGTGGGTCTGCGGCTCGGACGCGTCGGACCATCCAGGGCTCTACCTCGACGCGGGCGCCGAGCTGGTGCTGGTCGGCGAGGGCGACGACACGTTGGCGGACCTGCTCGGGCGAGGCTGGGATCGCGAGCCGCTGGACGTCGACGCGGCGGCGGGCATCGCGGGGCTGGCGCTGCGGCGCGGCGGCGAGCTGGTGCGGACGCCGCGGCGGGCGACGCTCAAGGCGATCGACACGTTGCCGTGGCCGGCGTGGGATCTGTGCGATCTCGAGCAGTATCGGCGCATCTGGCGGGAGCGGCACGGGCGCTTCTCGCTGAACTTGGTCAGCACGCGCGGCTGCCCCTACCACTGCAATTGGTGCGCGAAGCCGATCTGGGGCCAACGCTACGCGATGCACAGCCCCGAGCACGCGGCGACGATGGCGACGCATCTGCGCGAGAGCTTCGGCGCCGAGCACCTCTGGTGGATGGACGATATCTTCGGCTTGAAAAAGGGCTGGGTCGGCGCGTTCGGCGAGGCGATGCGGGCGCGCGGCGGCACGCTGCCGTTCAAGGCGCTCTCGCGAGCGGACCTGTTGGTGCGCGAGGGTGAGGCCGAGGCGTTCGCCGCCGCCGGCGCCGAGATCATCTGGATGGGCGCGGAGTCGGGCAGCCAGGCGGTGCTCGACGCGATGGACAAGGGCACCAAGGTCGGCGAGATCGAGGACGCCACCGCGCGGTTGCACGCTGCCGGCGTCGAGGTCGCCTACTTCTTGCAGTTCGGCTACCCCGGCGAGACGCGCGCCGACATCGAGGCCACCCGCGCGATGCTGCGTCGCTGCAAGCCCGACGATATCGGCATCTCGGTGAGCTACCCGCTGCCCGGGACCCGCTTTTTCGACCGCGTCGCGGACCAGCTCGGCGCCAAGCAGAACTGGGTCGACTCCTCCGACCTGGACATGCTCTACGAGGGGCCCTTCCCGACGGCCTTCTATCGGCACCTGCACCGCGTCGTGCACATGGATTACAAGTCGCGGCGGACGATGTGGCGCTTGCGCGGGCAGACGCCGCGGACGCATCGCCCGAGCGCGCGCGAGCTGGCGCGCGCCGCCATCGACCGCGCGATGCTGCCGCTGGCCGAGGCGCAGCTCGACCGGCTCGCGGCGCAGCCGCACGAGGGTGTGCGGCCGACCGGCGCGACGATGGACTTCGACGCCGCCGCAACGCCGAGCGCGCCCGACGGCAGCGCGCAGGCGCCGGGAGCTTCGGCATGATCGATCTGCTGCTGGCGCACGGCTGGTTCTTGCACGAGGACCCGGCCGAGCAGAAGGCGATGCGGCCCTACCCCCCGCTCGGGATGCTTTACGTCGGCGCCTACCTGCGTCAGCAAGGCTTCCGCGTCGCGGCGTGGGACGGGACCTTCCGCACCCGCGGCGAATTCCTCGGCGCGGTGCTCGCCGCCCGCCCGGCCGTCGTCGGCCTGTACGCCAATATGGTCACGCGGCGGCACATCCTGAAGATGGCGGCGGCGGCCAAGCGCGCCGGCTGCCGCGTCGTGGTCGGCGGACCCGATCCCGCCAACTACGCCGACCGCTACCTCGCCCACGGCATCGACGCGGTCGTCGTCGGCGAGGGCGAGCTGACGCTGACCGAGCTGATGCCGCTGCTGCTCGACGGCAAGCGCGATTTCTCCCGTATTCCGGGCGTGGTGTGGCAAGACAGCGACGGCGAAGTCGTCCGCAACATGCCGCGGGCGCAGGTCAAAGACCTCGACAGCCTGCCGAACCCGGCGCGCGACCTGATCGACATCGGCGCCTACCTCGACTGTTGGAAGCGCCACCACGGCAGCAGCAGCGTGAACCTGATCACTGCGCGCGGCTGCCCGTTCCACTGCAATTGGTGCAGCCACGCGGTCTACGGGCACAGCCACCGCCGCCGGACGCCCGAGCACGTCGCCGACGAGGTGCAAGGGCTGCTCGCGCGCTACCGGCCCGACCAGCTCTGGTACGCGGACGACGTGTTCACCATCCACAAGAAGTGGCTGCTCAAATACGCCGACGAGCTCGAGCGCCGTGGCCTGCGCGTGCCTTTCGAGACCATCACCCGCGAGGACCGCCTCGACGACGAGATCATCGCCACCCTCGCCCGCATGGGCGCGCGGCGGATCTGGGTCGGCGCCGAGTCGGGTAGTCAGCGCATCCTCGACGCGATGCAGCGCAGCACCGACGCCGAGCGCGTGGTCGAGATGGTGCGCAAGCTCGAGGAAGCCGGCATCGAGACGGGCATGTTCCTGATGCTCGGCTACGAGGGCGAGGAGCAGGCCGATATCGAGGCCAGCATCGACATGGTCGCGCGCGCCCGCCCCGGCGTCTTCCTGACCACCGTCAGCTACCCCATCGCCGGCACGCCCTACGCCGCCAAGGTCGAGGACCGCACCTTCGAGGCCCGCGCCTGGGCCGACGGCAGCGACCGCGACCGCCACATCCGCGGCCGGCACTCGATGCGCTGGTTCGAAGCCGCCAACCGCTGGATGGTGCACGAGGTCGCACGCCGCCAAGCCGTCGCGGTCGGCGTCGGCAGCGGCCGGGACGCCGCAAAGATCGGCTGGCACGCCGCACAGAGCGCCCTCGGGCGGTTGGGGATGCGGCGGTTCGACGCGGAGCGGACGTAGGGATTGGAGGTAGACTGTGGATGACCTGGACGACGATCCACAGCTTCCAACGCGTCGGCCATGGTGGTCCTGGTCCATTTGGCGCTTCCTGCTCTATGCAGTCA
The DNA here is from genome assembly GCA_041163625.1 of Pseudomonadota bacterium. Classification (GTDB taxonomy): domain Bacteria; phylum Myxococcota_A; class UBA9042; order UBA9042; family UBA9042; genus JACKFC01. The sequence goes on from JBEARB010000253.1 coordinate 55,400, forward strand.
CGATCTTGCTCTCCCTGCCGAGCTCGTTGGCCGCCAACTATGCCGTCGAAGAAGTAGCCGTGGACTTTCAAGTTGGCTGGCTTCTGGATGCATTGGACATGGATCAGTGCCGTGTTCCTCCACCGGGCTGCACGGTTGACGCCCATCCGAACGATCTCTGCATTCGGCGAGCGTGCGAGCGGTGGTACGGTGCGGACGGCGAGAGCGAGTAGCTGCGGCCCGGTGGAGACGCAGGTTTCAGGGACTCATGCCTCGTGCATTGCGACTGGATGAGGAACCACGAACCAACTCGAGGCGTTCGAGCGACCGACGACGTCGACGATGGCGGGCCACTCGAGACTGAAGTCTCGAGCTGAATTGAGCGCCCGGCCTTCGCCGGGCTTGCGGGTCAGACATCCCGGCAAGTCCTCTGGCAGCGGCACACTCTGTCCCCTCCCGCCGCCGTCCAGGCCGAGCCGAAGGCGAAGTGCCCAGGCGGACCGACGCCACCCGCCCATCCAACGCGACCCAAGCCCGGGGGGAGCCCGAGGGGGGAGCGCAAGCGGCCCCCCCTCGGCCACGGGGGAGGTGCAAGGAGGGGGCAGTCCCCTCCTTGATCCGCCGTCTGCCGAGCAGACTCCACCTCGATCAGTGACGCCAATCCGAGCCGACAACATACCGCTCGACCAGCGCAGCATCCCGCACATCGAGCTCCCCAGCCGCGAGCCGCCGCCAAAGCGCAGCACGCGCCCTCCGCACCGGCGCCTCCCGACCACCGGCCGCGTCGTACAGCCCCTCGACCTCGTCCGCGTCCAACTCCCGCCACCGACCTTCTGCGAGATCACCCAACTCCACCGGTCCAATCGCGACGCGGTGCAAGCGCACGAGCTTGAACCCCACATGATTGGCCATCCGCCGAACCTGCCGAAACCGCCCTTCGCGAATCTCGAGACAGAGCTGGCTCAACCGGGTACCGTCGCGACCGGGCCAGGCGACACCCTCGACGATCCCGCAGCGCGCGGGCTCGGTGGCTTCACCGCTGATCAAGACGCCGTCGCGCAATCGCTGCAGACGCGGGTCGCCGGCGTCGGGCTCGCCGACGACGGTGAGCAGGTAGCGCTTCCAGACGTGGAACGTCGGGCTGGTGAGCAAGAAGTCGAGGTCGCCGTCGTCGGTGACGAGCAGGGCGCCCGTCGTCGGCTTGTCGAGGCGACCGACCACGCCGACCAGCCAATCGGAGGGCAGCAAATCGGCCACGCAGCGGCGGCCACGGACCTACGCCGAGACCGGCGGCTTCTTGTTCAAGCCCGTCCCGGGCGCGGGACCGACGGCGAACCAAGGCGGCATCGCGACCCGCAACGGCGCGCACAAAGGCCTGCACATCGTCGGCAACCACTTCGAGGGCATCGTCGGGATGCCGAGCATCAAGCTGCGCAACGGCATCGGCTGGGACGACGTGCTCGTCGCCAACAACCGCTTCGCCGTCCGGGCGAACCAGAGCGCGCTCGAGTTCTACGGCAGCAACACGCTGGTCGGCGACGCCGCCTTCGTGTTCAACAGCGTGCTGCTGCTCGGCGCGGGCCAAGCGGTGAAGGGCTCGCTCGCCGGCGGCACGCTGTCGCTGCGGAACAATGCGGTGCGCTCGCTCGGCAAGGGCGCGCTGGTCTCTGGCACGCCGCTCGGGCCGCTCGGGCCGAATTGCCTCGAGGCGGTGAGCCCGCCGAGCAGCCCGGCGGCGAACCCGGCAGACGTCGTCGGCAAGATCGACTTCGTGTCGACGACTGCGCCCTTCGACCTGCACCTGCAGCCGGGCTCGGTGTGTCTGGACAGGGGCCTGCCCATCGCCGGTGTCTCGGACGACATGGACGGTGAGGTGCGCGCCAATCCGCCCGATATCGGCGCGGACGAGAAGCCCTGACGCCTCAGATGCGGGCGAGCCAATAGGCGCGGACGTCGGCGTCGAGCGGCAGCGATTCGAGCAGCGCGCGCGAGGTTCGGGCGCGCACGGCGCGGGCGGCTTCTGCCGGCACCGGCTCGGGTGCGAGCGAGCGACGCAGGACGGCCTCGAAGAGCGCCGCACCCATCACGATCGACTCGGTCTCGATGGCGCCGGGCAGCACGCGGACCTCGACCGTCGGCTTGCTCGGGTGCTGCGACGCCAAGCCGAGCAGGTTCAAATCGCAGAACTTGCTCAAGCCGACGCCGGCGAGCGCCGCGCGTGCCTGCGGCCAATCGAGCTCGACGAATCCGGGCGTCTCGACGCATTGCCGGAGCGCTGCCGGCCACGCGCCGAGCTGCCGGCAGTTCGGGTTGGTGCCGCTGCGGTCGAGATCGTGCTGCAGCGTCAGGTCGTCGACGCAGCTGGCGATCCAGCGGCCGTCTGGGCGCTCGACGCGGAAGGCCAGCGTGAGGTTGTCGAAGACTTCGACGCCGGATGCCTTGCTCGGCTCGGTCTGGGCGAGGAATCCGCGGCGCACGCGGCCAGCCTGGGCGTGCGCGATGCGCTCGGCGAGGGTGGCGCGAGAGGCACCGCGGGGCGCCATCAACCGGCGGCGCGGTCGTCGGGCGGCGCGGCTACGCCCGCCGCGCGAGGCGTCCGAGCCCGTCGTAGGCGGCGTATTTGTAGAGCTCGCCGAGCGTGGGGAAGTTGAAGACCGCGTCGATGAAGGCGTCGATTCGCGCGCCGAGCTGGATCGCCATCATGCCCACGTGCACCAACTCGCTGGCGTTGTGGCCGACGATGTGCACCCCGAGAAGGCGCCGCGTCTCCGGGCAGAACACCAGCTGCAGCAAGCCGGCGGCGTCGCCTTGCAGGTGGGCCCTGGCGTTGTCGGCGTAGCGCGCGATGCCGACCTCGAAATCGCGCCCCTGCGCGCGCAAGCCGGCGCAGGTCTCGCCGACCATCGAGACCTCGGGGATCGTGTAGATGCCGTAGGGGAGCAGGCTCGCGACCTCCTGCTTGTACGGGAAGTCGAAAGCGTGACAGACCGCGACGCGCCCCTGCTCCATCGACGTACTCGCGAGCGCGGGGAAGCCGATGACGTCGCCGACCGCGTAGATCTGGGCCGTGCCGGTGTGGTAGCGAGCGTCGACGTCGAGCAACCCGCGCCTGTTGGCGGCGAGGCCGACCGTCTCGAGCCCGAGGCCGGCGGTGTTGCCGCTGCGGCCGGCGGCGTAGAGCAGCTGGTCGAAGCGCTCGCGCCGCTCCCCTCCCGGCCCGTGCAGCACGACGTCGACGCCGGCGTCGTCGGCCTGCACCGGCCCGAGCCGATGCTCGCGCACGACGTCGATGCCGGCCGCGGCGAAGGCGGCGAGCAGCTCGTCGGTCACCATGTCGTCGAGGAAGCCGAGCACCCGGTCGCGGGGCTCGACGAGGGTCACGCGCACGCCGAGCGCGGCGAAGATGCTGGCGTATTCGCAGCCGATCACGCCGGCGCCGTAGACCAGCAGCGTCTCGGGTAGGAGTTCCATCTCGACGACCTCGTCGCTGTCCCAGATGCGCGCGTGGTCGAAGGGGAGCTCGGCGGGACGGAACGGATGCGTGCCGGTCGCGACCAACAAGACCTCGCCACGGAGGCGGCGCTCGGGGCCACCGTCGCGGGGCGCGAGGACGACGTGGTTCGGCCCGTCGATGCGGCCGCGACCGAGCAGCAGGTCGACGCCGTGGCGCGCGAGGTTGCGCTCCATGCGCGCCTGCTCCGCGGCGGTGACGGCGGCCTTGTGGGCGAGCAGGTCGGTGAGGCGGGCGCGCCGGTCGACGGCGACCTGCACGGCGGAGAGTTCCAGCGCGCGGGCACCGGAGAGGACCAGCGCGGCCTCGCGCAACGATTTGCTGGGTAGCGTACCGGTGTGCACGCAGGCGCCGCCGATCGGGCCCGGATCGAGGACGGCGACGCGCTTGCCGAAGAACGCGGCCTGGGCGGCGGCCTTCTCGCCGGCGGGGCCGCAGCCGAGGATGATCAGGTCGTACATGGCGCCTCGAGGCTCGTAGAAGGGCCGCGGCCGCATCGTAGAGGCGCGCCGGCGATGCCGCCAGGGACGACACCGGAAAACCGGCACGCCCGGCGCGAGACCTTTGACACGTCGGCACGCAAAATCGCAATATGTTCGTGTATGTCGTTTGTGCACGAAGGACTTTGCGATCCCCCCGGTCGCGTTCGCACCCGTGGAGCGAGCCGTGCGCGACGGACGGTGGACTGCGCTGACGCTGGTGTGCGTCGCGCTGCTGGCGAGCTGCGGACAATCGAACGGCGATGCCGGCTCGGACGGCAGCATCGGCGACGGCAACGGCACCAGCGACGCGGTTGGGGACGCAGGCGACGCCCTGGGCACGGCTGCGCGGTGGAGGAGACACGATGAGACGCGGACTCGCGTTGATGCGAATCGCCCTGCGGAACGTGCTGCGCAACCGCCGCCGCACGCTGATCACCCTGGCGGCGCTGCTGGTCGGCGTCAGCGTGATGGTCAGCATCCGCGGTGTGCTGAACGGCCTGCAGGGGGCGCTGGTCGACAACGTCGTGCAGGGCCAGACCGGCGCGCTGCAGGTGCACCGCAAGGGCTACCGCCAGAACGTGCTCGCCTCGCCGCTGACGCTGGACTTCGAGAGCAAGGCGATCGCGGACAAGGTCGCCGCCGTGCCCGGTGTGAGCGCGGTCGCCCCGCGCATCGCCTTCGGCGGGATGCTCGCGGTCGGCGACGAGACGCTCTTCCTCTTCAACCAGGCCATCGACCCGGCAGCGGAGCTGAAGGTCTGCCCCAAGCGGGCGGCGGCGATGCACGACGCGGGCAAGTTCTTCGGCGCCGGCGGCGTCGAGCAGGTCGCGGACGCCATCCTCGTCACCGCCGAGCTCGAGAAGGCGTTGCGCCCGGCGATGGCCAAGACCCAGGACCCCGCCGCCCTGCTCGCACCCGACCGGGACGGCGCGCTGTCTGGCGAAAACGCGACGATCGTGGGCAAATTGGACCTCTCTGGCCCGGGTGACGGCAAGCTCGCGATGGTCCGCCTCGACGTCGCGCAGCGGCTGCTGAAGATGGAGGGGCGCGTCACCGAGCTCGCCGTCGCGGTCGACGACCTCGCCCACCTCCAGCAGACCAAGGTGGCGCTGCAGCAGGCGCTCGGCGCCGAGTACGAGGTCCACACCTGGGAGGAGATCGCCTCCTTCGTGGTCGATATCCGCAACATGCAGAACGCGCTGCTGAGCCTGGTCGCCGGCGTGTTCATGCTGCTGATGCTGCTCGGCGTGGCCAACACGATGCTGATGAGCGTGCTCGACCGGACGCGCGAGATCGGCACGATGATGGCGGTCGGCGTGCGCCGGCAGACCATCGTGACGCTCTTCCTGCTCGAAGCCGGCTTCATCGGCGCGCTCGGCGGCAGCCTCGGCGGCGCGATGGGCTGGAGCCTCTCGAGCTGGCTCTCGGCGAAGGGCATCTCGATTCAGCTGCCGACCAGCGACGTGCCCTACGTGATCCATCCGCACGTGCCCTTGCACTACCTCGCCGCGGTGGTGGCCATCGCCGCCGCCGGCGCCGTGCTCTTCGCGCTCTACCCCGCTTGGCGGGCGAGCCGGCTGCGCCCCGCCCTTGCGCTGGCCGGCGGCTAGGAGGATTCGATGCTCCGCTACCTCCGCCTCGCCGTCCGCAACGTGCTGCGCAGCCGCGCGCGCTCGGTGCTGACCATCGGGGCCATCGGCTTCGGCGTGTGGATGACCCTGGTGCTGGGTTCGTTCATCGCCGGCCTGCAGAACGCGCTGATCGACGATACGGTCAAGGGTCGCGTCGGTGCGATTCAGATCCATCGCAAGGGCTACGACGACCTGCTCGGCGACGCCCCGCTCGACCTCGACCTGCCGCAAGACGCCCCGTGGCTCGAGAAGGTCCGCAGGACCCCGGGCGTGGTCGCGGTGGCGCCGCGGATCCGTTTCACCGGCATCCTCACCAACGGCAGCCAGAGCGCGAACTACGTCGGCGTCGGCGTCGATCCGAAGCTCGACCGCCTCGCGCTGCCGCTCTTCGCCGCCAGCGTGCAGGGCCACATCGTCGGCGACGACCCCGAGCAGACCGCCGCCGTCGTGGTCGGCGACGAGATGGCCGCCGCGCTCGCCGCCGAGCCCGGCGCCACGCTGACGCTGCAGACCGCGACCGCTTCGGGCCAGCAGAACGCGATGGACGCCGTCGTCGTCGGTCGCCGCAGCGCCGGCACCCCCTTCGACAACAAGCGTCTGGTCTTCGTGCCGCTCGCGTGGACGCAAGAGCTGCTCGACATGAAGGGCCGGGTCACCGAGTTCGTCGTCGCCGTGGAAGACCGCGAACAGGTCGGCGCCATCGCGGCGCAGCTGCAGCGCGAGCTCGGCCCCGACCTGGTCGTCGAGCCTTGGCAGGCGCTGGCCTCGCAGGTCGCCGACGTCGTGCGCGTGCAGCGCCTGGTCCTCGGCGCCATCGGCGCGGTCTTCTTGATCATCGCGATCATCGGCGTCGCCAACACGATGCTGATGAGCGTGCTCGAGCGGACGCGCGAGATCGGCACGATGATGGCGCTCGGCGTCCGTCGCGGCACCATCACCGTGCTCTTCCTGCTCGAGGGCATGACGCTCGCGGTCTTCGGTGGCGGCCTCGGCGTCGGCCTCGCCATCCTGCTCGCCAAGATCGTCGGCGGCCTCGGCGGCGTGAGTGGCTCGCCGCCCGGCACCGTCGCCAAGTACGTGATCATCCCCGACCTGCCGCTCTGGCTGATCGCGCCGACGGTGGCGCTGACGCTGCTCGGCACCCTCGCCGCCGCCGGCTGGCCCGCCTGGCGCGCCTCACGCCTGCGCCCGGTCGAGGCCCTGCGCGCGACCTGAACGATCGAACGGGCGGCCCCGCCCGAAGGAGGAACCGATGCGACGATTCGTCCCCGCCACCCTGAGTGCCCTGGCGCTCGCGCTGGTCGCCGCCGCGGCGACGGCGGCCCCGCCCAAGGCGCCTGCGCCACAGGCTCCCGCGGCGCCCGCCAAGGCAGACGCCGCGCCCGTCACCGCCGAGGCGCTGCTCGCCGCCTACGACGCCGTGATGGGCCCGCCCAACTTCGAGGCACAGATCCGCATGGTCGCCTACCGCGACGACGGCACCAACCGCGACTACACGATGAAGGTGCTCAAGAAGGGCGACGAGAAGTTCCGTATCTGGTTCTCGGCACCCTCGGCGGTGGCGGGCCAGGAGATGTTGCGCGTCGGCGACAACCTCTGGGTCTACATGCCCAACCTCAAACGCGCCGTGCGCTTGGCGAACCGCGACTCCTTCCAGGGTGGCGACTTCAACAACGCCGACGTCCTGCGCGTGAACTACCAGAAGGACTACAGCGCCCGCATCGACGACGGCTGCGGCAGCGAGCAGGCGTATTGCGTCGAGCTCACCGCCAAGACCAAGAACGCTTCGTACGACCGCGTGCAGCTCTGGTTGCGGAAATCCGACCGGCAGCCCGTCGCCGGCGCCTACTACGGCGGCTCGGGCAAGCTGCTGCGCCGCGCCACCTTCCGCGCGCACAAATCGTACGCCGGGCTGGTGCGCCCCGGCGAAATCGTGATGCGCAACATGCTCAACAAGAAGCGCTACTCGATCATGGCCTGGGAGTCGATCACCACGCGGGTCGACCCGTCGGCGTCGCGCTTCGTGCTCGACGATATGGGGAAATAGTGCGTTGGGCGCTCGTGCTGCTGCTCGTCTCCGGATCGGCGTGGGCGCAGCCCGCGGACGATTGGGAGCCGCCGCCGCTGGCGCCGCGTACGTCGGTGCCGACGCCGGGCGCGGCCACGCCGACCGCGACCGACGCGGCACCCGCCCTGCTCGGCGGCGGCGACCGCAGCCTGTTGCAGAAGAAGGTCGTCGGCTGGGTCGACAGCCGCACCACCGGCGGCTACGCGAGCGTCGCGCACCTGCTGCCCGCCGACGATACGCCGCACCTCTCGAACCTGACCGAGGCGAACCTGCTGCTGACGCTCGATTGGGGCGATGTCGCCCGCGTCGTCGGCGACCTCTCCTGGGTCTGGGGCCGCGGCGCCTATTTCTACGCCGACGACGGCAGCGCCGGCCGCCTGCGCATCGCCTCGCACGACGTGCCGGCGGCGCAGTCGGGCACGTTCGTCAGTGAGCTCTACGGGCTGTTCCGCTTCGGCGAGCATTGGAACCTGACGCTCGGCAAGAAGCGCGTGGTCTGGGGGACGGGCCTGGCGTGGAACCCGACCGACCTGCTCAACCCGCCCAAAGACCCCACCGATCCGACCCAACAGCGCACCGGCTCGTGGCTCGCGCGCGTCGAGGGCCAATACGAGCGCGTCTCGTTCAGCCTGGTCGGCGCGGCCAAGGCGACCGCGCAGCTTGGCGGCATGCCGAGCCGCTGGCTCTGGAACCCGGCCGACGACACACCCGAATACGTCGTCGGCGCGCGCGTCTACGCCCTGGTCGCCGACACCGACCTCTCGCTCTTCGGCTTTTTCGGCAACCGCTTCAACGACGTCTTCGAGGACAAGCCGCGCCTGGGCGCCGCCTTCTCGCGCGTGGTCGGCGACAGCTTCGAAGTGCACGGCGAGGCGTTGCTGCAGCGCGGCTCCTCGCGCCTGTACCTCGACCGCAGCTGCACCGCCGACCTCGCCGCCGCCGCGGGCTGCGTCGCCGCCGGCAAGGACGTCGCCGCCCACAGCCGGCTCGACGACGAACGGCTGCGCGCCAAGACCTTGGTCGGCTTGCGCTACCAATTCGGCGCGGCGGCGAGCGTCTCGGTCGAATACCTCTACAACCAAGAGGGCTACGACGCCGGCGAATTCTCGGCCTTCGCGGGCGCGATGGCGCTGCGAAAGTCGGCGGCGCAGGCGGGGCTGACGCTGCCGGCCGGGGCGCTGCCGGGGATGCCGGGGGCGACCAGCACCGACCAAGGCGGCACGCCGCAGAAGTTCGCCTTCGAGCCGCTGCGCCGGCACTACCTCTTCGTGACCTACCTGCACCCGCAGCTCGCCGACGACTTCACCATCACCACCGTGCTGCTGCTCGGCCTCGAAGACGGCTCGGGCCAGCTCGCGCCGCAGCTGACGTGGTCGGCGCGGCAATGGCTCAACCTCTCGGTCGGCGCGTTCGTGACGCTGCCCGGCCTACCCGGCCTCGGCGTGACGACGCGCTACGGCGAGGTCCGGGAATTCCAGCTTCAACCCAGCGTGTGGCGGGCGTTCTTCGCCGCGCGCGCGTTCTTCTAGGAGTCCGCCATGGCCCTCGTCACCCTGCAAGGCATCCAGAAGTCCTACGAGCTCGGCAAGACCACCGTCACCGCGCTGCGCGGCGTCGACCTCGAGGTGCAAGCCGGCGAGTTCACCGTGGTGATGGGCCCCTCGGGCTCGGGCAAGACCACGCTGCTGAACATCATCGGCTGCCTCGACCGGCCGACCGGCGGCAGCTACGTGCTCGACGGCGAGGCCATCGGCGACCGCGACTTCAACGACCTGGCCGAGATCCGCAACCGCAAGATCGGCTTCATCTTCCAGAACTTCAACCTGATCCCGGTGCTCTCGGTGCGCGAGAACATCGAATTCCCGTGCGTGATCCGCGGCGAGGGCGGCGCCGAGCTGAAGGCGCGCGTCGAGGCGATCGCCCGCGACGTCGGGCTCACCGACTTCCTGCACCACAAGCCCGACGAGCTCAGCGGCGGTCAGCGGCAGCGCGTCGCCATCGCCCGCGCCCTGGTCACCGGTCCGCAGCTCGTACTCGCGGACGAGCCGACCGCCAACCTCGACAGCAAGACCAGCGACCAGATCATCGACCTGATGTTGGCGCTGAACCGCGACAAGGGCGTAACCTTCCTCTTTTCCACCCACGATCCGCGCGTGATGGAGCACGCTCGCCGGGTGGTCTCGATTCACGACGGCGTCATCGTCGACGGGACCGCAGCGGCGGCCGCCGACGTCGCCAGGATGCACGCCCGATGAGCACCCCTGCGAACACCGAGGTCCCCGTCGCGCTCCGGCGCTGGTTCGTCGTCCACTTCTGGGCCGACGTACTCTTCGCCCTGCCGCTCTTCCTCGCGCCGCAGGCGATGCTCGAGGCGTTCGGCTGGCAGCAGATCGATCCGATCACCGCCCGCCTGGTCGCCGCCGCGCTCTTCGGCATCGGCATCGAGTCCTGGCTCGGGCGCAACGCCGACCGCTCGAGCTTCCTGACGATGCTGCAGCTGAAGGTGATCTGGTCGGCGACCGCGACGATCGGCATCGCCTGGTCGCTGCTCGACGGCGCCCACGGACGGCCGCCCTTCGCCTGGGCGGTGCTCGCCATCTTCGCCGGCTTCCACGTGCTGTGGTTGAGCTGGCGCATCCGGTTGGGCCGGATGGGTTGAGCGCCGACGCCCGCGGTCGCATGATCGGTCCGGGGCCGCGACCACGCGGCGGGAGGGTCGGATGAACGAGCGAATCGAGCGCCGCTTCGGGCGCGGGCTGGCCGTGCTCTTGGCGGCGACGTGCACGTTGGCCGCGGCGGGCTGCAGCGACGACGACGGCAAGGGCAGCGGCAACACGGCCGACACCGCCGGCGCCGACAGCGCGGGCGACGTGGCCGGCGACGCCGTCGGCGATGCCACCAGCGACGGCAGCGGCGACGGCGACGCGGTCAGCAACGACGCCGCCGATACCGTCGCGATCCCACACGTCCTGGAGCTGCAGCCGACCGTCGCCAAGGCCGCGGTCGATCCCTTCGCCGGCGGCGGCACGACCTCGTGCGCGACCTTCCGCGACACCCGCTGCGAAGGCGGCAAGCAGCAGACCTGCGCCGTCTACGACACCGCCAAGGGCGCGTTTGCCGAGACGGTGCCGGCGCTGGTCGAGCGCGCCTACGACTACGACCGCTGGTTCGACCGCTTCAGCAGCCCCGACGGCACCGCCGCCGAGCGCGTCTTCCTCGCGCCGATGCCCGCCGAGGCGACCGAGGGCGTCTGGGGCGACCCCGCCGCGTTCGCGCGCTACGACGGCACCGGCGACGGCGCGATCTGGACCGGCGCGGCGCTGACCTCGGCGGCGATGCGCTACGCCACCACCGGCACCGCCGCCGACCGCGCCCGCATGGTCGAGATCACCGAGCACCTGCTGCGCCATTTCGACGTGACCGGCGTGCCCGGCTACCTCGCGCGCCATACCTTCCTGCTCGCGCCCGAGGGCTCGCCGCGCTACGACGCGCATATCGTCGAATACGGCGAGAAATCGGTCTCCGCGCGCGACGTGAAGGTGCGCGCGAGCGAGCTCGGTGTGCTGCCCGAGGTCTACGCCAAGGGGCTCCCGGACGGAAAGGGCGGCGTCATCGCGGCCGAGCCGATGTGGAACGGCAACCCCTCGATCGACCAATACACCGGCCCGATGATGGCGTTCCCCATCGTCTACGAGCTCGTCGACGACGCGACGCTGCGCAAGCGCATGGCCGACCACCTCGTCTGCTACCTGAACCGACTCAAACGCGTCGAGATCATCCACCTGCAGCAGAACCCGCAGCTGCTCGAGTCGGTGACGGCGTATTTCGGCGGCGGCAACCTGCAGCTCGACCCGGGCGACCTCGACCCGGCCAAGCTCGACCGTGTCGTCGGCTACTACCTCGACGACCTGAACAGCGCCAACGTCGACACCTACGACCGCAGCTGCCCGAAGGCGCCGGCGACCACGCCGACGCTGGTGCTCGACGCCGCCGACCCCGGCTTCCTCGGCGAGATGCTGCTCTTCGCCAACCGCGTCGCCGCCGGCAGCCAGAAGACGCCCAACGCCGAGGGCATCGCGCACATGTACGTGCCCAACGTCCGCGGCGGCGACGCCGTGCACATGCTGCACCTCGCGGCGATGGCCTATCGCTTTACCGGCGACGAGGTCTACCGCACCTTCTTCTTCGAGACGCTGATCGAGGAACTGCAGGCCATCCCGGTCGCGAATACGACGCAAGCCTTCCAGACGCCCGATTGGTGCAAGGCCTTCTACGGCGACCACATCACCTACACGACGATGTGGCAGTTCGCGACGATGCTGAAGCCCGGGCCGCTGCTCGACGCGATGATCGACGTGATGCACACCGAGGAGTGGGACAAGACCCTCGAGCGCGCGCACAACGCGCAATTCGACGTGATGTACGCCTCGCTGATGCCCGACTCGGATCCACGCGACCGCGACCTCGCCATCGCCGACGCCCAAGCCGTGCTCAAAGCCTTCGGCGGCAACGGCGGCGTGCTCTCCGGCCCGCGTCGGACCTACGGGATCGCGCCGCAGAAGGTGATCGACAACTTCCCCACCGGCACCACCCTCGCCTGCCCGAGCGAGGGCGAGCGCAAGAGCTGCGAGGAAGGCATCAAGGTCTTCGGCATCCAGCTCGCCGGTGAGTCGATCTCGCACGCCTGCGACGGTCGTCCCGGCGAGTGCAAGATGCAGGACGGCGCCTGCACGCAAGGCATGGCGAGCGAAGGCCTACCGCCGTCGCTGCGCGCCTACGCCGACTTCGCGTGGCAACGCAGCCCGTACCAGATCGGCGACGGCGGCGATGGCGGGCGCAAGCAATCGCCCGGCATGGACCTGAGCCAAGCGTTCTGGCTCGCCGCGCATTATGGCTACCTCGCCGAGGCGAAGGGGTTGGTGCTGGCTTGGAAGGATACGGGGACTTGCGACAAGTAGGGCTGAGGCTGGCGCCGACGTGACGGCGCGGCGGGCGGTGCTGATCCCCCGTGGAGCTCGTGCTAGGCTGCACCGAGGCGTCGATCTCGGAGGTCGGTCGTGGATGAAACGCGGGAGAACGGAGCGAAGCGGTCCCCGCAACCCGCGGTGGTGGACGGCATCTACTGCTTCGAGATCGAGCCCGGCGTCATCATCGATACGCGGCCCGGCGCGACACAGGACGAAGACGGGGTCGATATCTCGCTGATCGAGATGATGTTGCAGCTGACGCCGCGCGAGCGGCTCCGCACGGTCGCACAATGGACCGCGCTGGCCGAGGCAGGAGGGGTAGCCCGTGGCGACGACTGACCTCGACCGCTTGCTGACGGCGGTCATCGAGGGCGGCGTGGAGTTCGTGGTCGTCGGGGCTGCGGCGGCCGTGTTGCAGGGGGCGCCTCTCGGCACCCTCGACCTCGACATCGTTCATGCACGGACGCCAGAGAATGTGCGCCGCCTCAAGACGGTTCTCGACGAGCTCGGAGCCATCTACCGACATCAGCATGGTCGTCGCTTGGCCGCGCGAGAGGAGATTCTGCTCGGACCCGGGCACAACCTCTTTGCGACACGTCTCGGTCCACTGGACGCCCTCGGCGCGCTGGACGGGGCGGATTTCGAGGTCCTGATTCCATTGTCGCGTTGGATCGACTACGGCGGCGCGCCGGTCCGTGTCCTCGGAATCGAGACCCTGATAGCGATGAAGCGCCGGGCGGGAAGACCGAAAGACTTGCTCGCGATCCCGATATTGGAGCGGATGCTCTCGATGGAGCTGCCCGACGAGTGACAGCGTCGGCACTGGAACTGGCGTGTCAGGACTTGACACTTGACATCTTTGCGGCGCCAAAGGCGTAAAGTATCCGGTCCTGATAGCGAATTCCAAAGAATCGCCCGGCATGGACCTGAGCCAAGCGTTCTGGCTCGCCGCGCACTACGGCTACCTCGCCGAGGCCAAGGGGTTGGTGCTGGCTTGGAAGGATGCGGGGACTTGCGAGAAGTAGGGCCGAGGCGGGCACGCTAGTAACGAATTCTTGACTTTTGCTGTGTGCTGGTAAAGGATTCGTATCTCGTCGGCGTCCGTGGGCACGCGACCTTGACCACCGAGTGCGCCATGTCGAATCGAGAGACGGGACGGTACGAGCGCACATCGACTGGCGGTGAGCAGGTTCGCGCCTTCGTGCCCCACGCGTTGCCTCCTGCTGACCCCGCGATTGTCATCGGGAGCCGACTGGCGGAGCGGGTGCGTGCCGCGGAACAGGCTCTCGTGCGGCTCGAGTTGGCCGGTGAGATGGTTCCCTCACTCGACTGGTTGATTTACGCCTTCGTGCGCAAGGAGGCGGTGCTTTCCTCCCAGATCGAGGGGACGCAGGCGACGCTCATGGACCTCCTCAACTACGAGGCGGAAAGGAGTCCGCCCCTGCCGAACGCGGACGTCGAGGAGGTCTGCAACTACCTCGACGCGCTGACCTTCGCCCGGGCGCAGCTCAGCGACCCATCGGGGCTGCCACTCTCGATGCGCCTGCTCAACGAGACCCATCGGCGCTTGCTCCAAGGCGTCCGCGGTGAGAACAAGCTGCCGGGGCAGGTACGCCGAAGCCAGAACTGGATCGGAGGCAGCCGCCCGGGCAACGCGGCCTATGTGCCCCCGCCGCCGAATGCGCTCGCCGACGTGCTCTCGGCGTTCGAGCGGTACATCCATGCCGACGACGAGCTCCCGCCGGTGGTCCGAGCGGGTCTGCTCCACGTGCAGTTCGAGACGATCCACCCCTACCTCGACGGAAACGGGCGCATCGGACGCTTGCTCGTGACGCTGCTGCTGGAACATTGGCGCCTGCTCACGCGCCCGCTGCTCTACCTGAGCCTGTTCTTCAAGCGCCATCGGCAGGAGTACTACCGGCGGCTCGATGCCGTGCGAGTCGACGGTGATTGGGAAGCCTGGCTGGATTTCTTCCTCGATGGCGTGGCGACGATCGCTGACGAAGCCGTCGCGACCTCACGCGACCTCTTCTCGCTGGTGACCGCCGACCGGCAGCGCGTCATCCACCACACAAGCGTGAACCTGCTCGCCGTGCAGCTCTTCGAGCGGCTACCGAGTCGGCCCATCGTGAGCACATCTTGGGTCGTCGAAGCGCTGTCGACCACCAAGCCCACCGCCGGCCGTGCCATCGAGGCGCTCGAAGCCGCCGGCGTCCTCGTCGAGACCACTGGCAAGAAGCGCGACCGCGCCTATGTGTACCAGGCGTACCTCGACCGACTGCGCGCCGGGACCGAGCTTGGAGATGACGGCTGACCTGACGGCGGAGTCAAAGCACCGAGCCAAGGGCAAAGGTGTTAGGTGCCTGGTCCTGACACCGAATTACTGACACCGTACCTCAATTCCGCCGCTCGGGTGGATCAGCTTCTACCCGGATGCCGCCGATCACGCGTGGCTCCTTCCGTCAATGATCACGGCCGGTCTGGGATCTTGCGATCGCCGTGGAAAATTCTCCTTGACTTGGACAATACGGCGGCAGACAGTCCAACTATCGCAACCAGCGGCTCCGCAGCAACCAGCGGCTCCGCAGCAACCAGGGGTGCCGATGGCCACGCAACCGAAGCCAATCTTTCTCGCAACCGACGTGGAGCTACAGACCCTACCCGACGGCGCTGCGGTCATCCACTGGGCGCCACGCGAGACGTGGTCGGCTGGCAACGGTGCCCGGTTCTACACCGTCTACTACCAAGTCCTTCAGAACAGCGACGCGACGAACAACACCGTGCGCGTGCGTCTACAGGGTAGCGCAGACGGCAAGAGTTGGGTCAACATGGACGACCTGCCGCTGGAGTTCGACGACATCGACAACGCCACCAACCTTGAGGCCACGACCTACTGGCCGAGTGAGTTGCTGCGTGCCGCGCCTTTCCTCCGCTGGGGTCTGGAGATCGAGAACGGCGCGGGCAGCTTGGGCACTGCACGCGCAACAGTGGTCGTTGTGCCGTGGTGGACGGACATGGACATCCTCCGCACCGTGCTCGCGCAGAACCAGGCGCTGGAGACGGCCACCGGCACGACGTACGAACTCGCGAACTCCTCGCTGAACCTGCTCGGCTTCACCAGCGGTGCGCTGCACGTGCAGACGTCTGGGGTGACCGGGGGGTCGACGACGTTCTCACTCTTGGCGAGCATGGACGATCCCGATGATCCCGCGGCGGTCTGGGTGCCGGTTCCCAGTTCGCCGACGCTGGTGCTGGACGCCACGACGACGGCCGGTGCATTGCTGTTCAGTACCCAAGCGGGCATGTCGTTTCGTGTGGCCTACGTCAACACCGTCACCCTTACGGGCACGCCGGTCGTGGATTGGGTTCGGGTGCTGGCGCGCCGCGTGGGCGGCTAGGCGGCCTGCCGATGTTCGGTCTACCGCTCGGCATGATGCGTAGTCCGCGCAGTCACAGCGCCGGCACGAGATGTAGAGCGCGTCGTCGGAGGTCCGCCCGGCCACTGAAGTGGCGGGCTATCTTTGCGCCGTTCGCCCTCGCGGACGGCAACACAGGGCTCAACGTCAACCGCACGCGCTGTCAGTTTGTGGGAGGTCCGCATGACCACGGAACGTGAACTTCCATCCAGTACCGCCACGAGCGACGTTGGCGGAGAGCCGTGTGAGTTGGAATTGCGGATTCGAGCAGTATTGGGGGGCGTGAATCCAGGGCTCCATGAAATGGAGGCCCGCGATGCGTTGATGGCGATTCACGAACTCGCAGGCCTCTGCATTGCCGAGAGGCCCGACGAGGTCGGGCGGATCGCGCCGTGGTTGTCGGAGGTGGTACTCACCGATTTGCAATCCGACATCGAACAGGCGAGCGATTCCACAGTATTACTCGGATTGCAGATCGTCAAATCGACTCTGCAGGGACGGGAGACAGAATGATCGAACTTCTTATCAAGGTCATTGCAGCACTACTCAATGGCGTGTCGCGGTACCGATCGTTCGTGTACAAATCTGCCAATGGCGCGTCATGGGAAGTTCTGTTTCGCTTTGAGAACGATCCCAGCGACGAGCGATACGGCGGGGGGTTGGCGCTGCTTAGTGCGCGCTTCGCCCTCAACACCGACACTATGCAACTGTCGAATATTTCTCCCGTCTCATACGTTCAGTTCACCACATCTCGGACCACCTACTTCACCAGGAATGCAGCTGGTCCGGATTCGGTCTCCGTGGAAAGCCCCCCACTCCTTGATGGAATGGGTAAGCCGTATGGCGGAACCGCAGGCGGGGTGCGGTTGCTGCCGCGGCCTTGGCTTGTTTCAAACGGCGCAAACCCTAAAGCATTCGCGATGGGCGGCAAAGAGCAGGCCGCAATCGAAGCGTCAATGAAGTCCGACCCCACGACTCGGCCAGTAGCCAAGGATGTCGTCGCGATCCATGTACTGGTTCCCCAAGACTCGACATCAAACTTTCCGATCGGAACGGTTCAGTTCGATGTTCGTGCCCGCTTTCAGGCTGCAAACTACCAGTTCGTCTCCGGGTTTCGCTTCTTCGACAATGGCGTCATTGAGCCCTACGTCTCTGCAACCGGAGCGACACTCCCATCAGTCGATGGGCCCACACTCCCGGTCGATTCGCGGGCGAAGGTTCATCTTCACGACTTCTACCTGTGGTATCTGCTCGACTCCAGTTCAATGGTTGGACCGCACATACGCGCACAAACTATCCGGCTGGACCATGAAGGTGCTCTCCCCTACTTCGTGCACTCTGAGGTAGGCACGTTCAAGACACTAGGCGAGAACCCATGGCCAATCGTTGAAGATGAGACTATCACTGGCCATCTCGTGGGCCTTCGTCTGCTGAAGAACCTTGATCTCGACTTGCTTCTGAAAGAAGGAGAGGAACTACCCGGCACCTGGGCTTGGCTCGAACAGGAGAAATGGGGCGTGATCATCGACTGGCAGCACGACGACATGTCGGATGTAAAGGACTACTTGGCCGAATGGTCAACCTACACCGATCAGGGGTGGCGTGCGCTACTTCGGGCTGTCAAGTTCGACGGAGACGCGGCCCGATTTATTGCCAAGGTGGCCAATACAACGCACGCAATTCAGGTCTCGCCTGGCGATCAAACGGCAACCGGCGCAAAATCTCTTGCCTCGGGCATGGATGTTTTGGGCTGCTTGCGCCTATATCACCTACATCTTCCTTCCAGACCTGACGCGAACCTTACGCCGCTCCGCAGCGTTTGGTTCGCAATTCGCCCTCGTGTGTGGCCTAAGACGGCGTATTTCGACGCAGTGTACAAGGATGTGAACAAGCAATAGCAGGGGCCATTGGGGGGCACATGGCTATCCACTATCGAGTTTCTCCACTTCGAAGCCTCGCAACTATCGCCCTAACTCAGATTCTAATTGGGTGTGGCGACGGAGGAGCGGGCGAGAAGGCAACCGCAAACGTAGCTGTGAAATGTGAGTCGGGTAGTGCAAAACTGCTGCGTTCTCAAGCGATCCCGACGGCATGTTCCGCCACAGATCGAAAGAATGCGGGAGCGTTGGGTCCTCTCGTTGAGAACGAAGGTCTATGGTACCAAGGGCAGCAATGGTTTCATTACCGTCAAGGATGCCGATCCTTCGAGGCCCGCCCGTCGGAGGACACAAGCGAGCTGATTGTCGAAGAGTTCGAGTCCGGGGAACCAAGGATCGTGCGAAGAGAAGTTGGTCGACTCCCGTTGCAGCGCCGCTCGGTGAAGTTTGCGCCCGGGGCTGGCGCTTCAAGCTACTTCGGCATGGGCTCGTATTCCCTGCCGGTGGTGATTCGCCTCTCTGCGAACACCGTCCTCCTGCCTCTCTGCCGTGTGTTCGGTTCACATGACGCGCCGAGCAACCGTTTCGACTTCGTCGGCCAACAGTTCGTGGTGATTGATCATGGATCGGACCCTCCAGCGCTTCGGGAAGTTAGCGGCAAGGGTCTGGAGTTCGATGGAATTTGTGTGAGCGCCGTCGGCGTACGAGACGGAGTCGCATCCGCGCTGTTGGCGATTCAGGTTCACCCGGATACTCCGAGCGCCGAGGCTGCTCCCCCCAGCGGAGGCACGCTGCACGGACTCCATGTCGATATCGTTCGTGTTGAACGAGCGGGAACGGAATTCGTCGCCAAGCGCTTGGGCGTGTTGCCGCCCGCGTGGAAGGACGTGCGAGCGATTTCGCGCCGGGGCCAGGAAGCGCTTCTGGTAGGCTACCGTAGCAAGAGTGACGACACGACTGTTGTTGGGCCGGAAGCCAAGTCCATCTCGCTCACATTGAAGTTCGCTGCGCTCCGATCATCAGGTGACTTGGTTGAGATTGGGGCTGGGTCTGAGGGGACCTGGCAAGTGAATGCATTGATGCGCTGCACAGACCCAGCATGGTTCTGCGGCTACGAAATAGGTCCAACTTTCGCGGGGTCGGCAGTTGGCAAGGGGAGCCTCAAACTGAACCTCCGCAACGAGCTTCGTGTTCATGCAAGGAGTGTCCAGGCAGCCTCTGCCGAAGTTGGGCAGGTTAACGAAGGGCATGTTGGCTTCCTGACAAGGGCAGAACAGCAGTTTCCCCAAGGATTTCACGCTTGGGATGCAGTGACCCCACCTGTGGCGACGGCCGACCCCGGGAAACTTGACGCATGGCTCGAACCCGGTTGCACTAGGACAAATTCCTACTTTTTCCAGCCAGTCACCTTGCCCTCGGGAGAGCTCCTCCTCTTCGCTGTTGTGCGGGCCAAGCCCGAATCATGCTCCGGCGTGTTTGCCATCCGGATGACTCACCACGGTTCGATTCGGTGGCTAAAGCGCTTGCCTCTCTCAGCGAGCACGGCCTGGGGCGAAATCCGCTACGTCCCGGAGGTGGACGCATCCGGCTTCGTATGGTGGGGGCCGACCTCCTTTCTTGCGCCGTTCGCGGTCACCGACCCGGTCGACATTTCCGCATGTGGCGGTCTCGGCTGGGACGGCTGCAGCGACGGCAACGCCTGCACGATGGACGATTGCGCCGCCACGACCGGCTGCACACATCGGCCTGTCCCCGACGGCGTGCCGTGCGTCGACGGAGTGCCTTCGGCCTGCCTCTGTGGCGTCTGTGTCGTCGGCAAGTCACCATGACAGGGGTGTCGGGACTTGACACTTGACATCGTTGCGGCGCCAAAGGCGTGAAGTATCTGGTCCTGATAACGAATTCCAAGCAATCGCCCGGCATGGACCTGAGCCAAGCGTTCTGGCTCGCCGCGCATGATGGCTACGTCGCCGAGGCCAAGGGTTTGGTGCTGGCTTGGAAGGATGCCGGTGACCTGCCCCCCAAGATCCGCTCCAGACATCGTGGAGGTCTGACGCGCTCAATGGCCTCGCACCGCACCCTCGAGACCTCACGCCACCACACCCGAACCCGCTAAAAAAGCCCCAGCAACCAAGCCCGCGGACCGGTCGCCAACGCGCGATCGCGGCATTTCAGCCCCGCGGCCGTGGCCGCAGCGTCGTCGACGAGCGCGGCGGTGGCGTCGCCGGCAAGCTTACCGCGGACCTGCACGCCGAACAGCCGCGGGCGGGACGCGATCGGCCGCAGCGGCACAGCCGCGTCGAGATGCACGCGCACGGCACGCAGGCGCACGCCGCGGCCGCTGCAGCTGCGCTCGTCGACGGCGACGGCGTAGGGCAGCAGGTCGACCGGGACCAGCGCCGCGTGGCGGGGCCGGCGGCGCTTGGCGTCGCGATCCAGCTGCTTCAGCTCGAGCCGCACGGGGCGTGAGAGCGGCCGCAGCTGCTTGAGGACCAGCCGACCCGGCAGCGGCGCGCCGCGTTGGAGCGCCGGCCAGCCCTCGTCGACCACGCGGAACTCCAGGTCCGCGACAGTCGACTCCGGTGCGGCGTAGCCCTTCCGTGCGCTCTTCTCGTGCGCCTTGCGGTCACGGACGAGCTGCCCGAACGCCGCCGCCTCGCTCGCGTTGGCGAGCGCGTCCAAGGTGCCGTCGTCGAGCGCGGGCGGCCGCACGCCGGCTTGCTGTTCCACGTGGAACCGGCCGTCGCCCACGCGCCGGAGCCGGGCGCGCCAGGGCTTGCCGCCTTGTTCGCCACGCGGGTTGGTGACGGAGACGGCGCCGGCTTGGGCGTTGATCTCGACGACGACCTCGACCGGGCCGCCGGCGGGGTCGGAGAAGCGGGCGAGCACGACGCCGTTGGCGCGCTCTTTCTCGTCGTCGAAGCGGGGGTGGACGAGCACGGCCATCGCGCCGTCGAGGTGCCAGATGCCGGCGTGGACGCGCTCCTCGAACGCCTCGTAGCCCCAATACGAGGCGAAGACGCGCAGCAGCGCCTCGGCGGGGCCGCGCTTGCCGCCGCGGAGCAAGCCGGTGACGGAGCGATATAGGCCCGCGCCGTTGAAGCCCGGAAGGTCCTCGACGCTCGAGGAGGAGCGGAAGCGCAAGCCCTGCTCGGGCGCGAGCGCCGCGAATCGACGCGCGAGCGCCGGCAGCACGACGGCGGCGCAGGCGGGCGCGAGCTTGGCTTGCTCGATCATCGGCACCACGCCGCCGCGCGCGAGGATGTGGCGCACCGCCGGCCCGCGCACGTGGGGCGCATACGAGCGCAGGAAGGCGTCGGCGTCGGGCACGCGCTTGCGAAAGGCGGCTTCGCCCTCGAGCGCGAGCATGCGGACGCGGCGGTCGAGGCCGAAATGCTCGTCGTCGAGCAGGTCGAGCAGCGCGCCCTCGAGCGGCGCAAGGGTCTCGCGGTAGCAGCGGGTGCCGACCACGATCGGCGCGAAGGGCAGCGCGGCGGCGGGCGGCAGGCGCGTGCGCAGCAGGTGGAACATGCCGAGGCCCTTGCCGCCGACGACGCTGACGCGGGGCGCGGTGGCGGTGGGGTCGGCGGCGAGCGCGACGGGATCGACGAGCCAAGGGCCGGGGCCGGCGTCCGGATCGCGCGGCAGCTCCGCGAACGGGCGGTCGAGCGAGAGCCAATGCCGCCATTGCGCGTCGCCGAGCGGACGGATCTCCGCCCCATCGGGACCGACACGCAGAGCCACGGCGACGCCGCGCTCGGCGAGCGTGCGCAGCGAGGAGTCGCGGACCAGGTCGGGCGCGGCGGCGTTGGGGGTGCCGCGCGCGGCGGCGAGCAGGTTCACGTGCGCCTGCGGAGCCTGCTCGTGCAGGCTGAGGATGCCGGCGACCGGCGGCAGCGCGTCGGGCAGCCAATCGAGCAGGACGATATCGTCGGGCCCGAGGGTGGTCATCGGATCGTCGCCGACCCGCAGGATGCGGAGCGTGCCGGCAGCGACGCCGGCGGTGTAGCCGATGGCGCGGCCCGGCACGACCAAATCGTCGTAGCGGAGCACGCGACCGGCCAGCCACCCCTTCGGCCCGCCGACGCGGCGACCGAGCGCCTCCTGCGCCGCCGTGGGCCGCACCAGCAGCCGCAGCGCGGCCGCGACCTCGGGCGGCAGCGTGCGCCGCAGCGCCGCGAACAGCCCGCGCAGCTCGGCGTCGGTGGGGTCGTCGCCTTCTTCGAGCTCGACCAGCCAGAGCGCACCGGGCTGCGAGCGCTTCGGCTCCGGCGGCAGATGCCGCAAGGTGCCCGAGAAATAGGGCCGCTCGCTGCCTTTGGCCGCCGGCCGCGCGGCGAGCTCGTAGAAGCTGTCGTCGTAGAGCCGACCGTCGAGCCAGACCAAGCCGTTCGGCAGCGTCGCCATCGCCGCCACCGCCCGATAGGCGTCGGGCACGCTGGCATGGCGCGTCGGCAGGCGCGGCAGCCAATACCATTCGTCGTGGAAGGCGTAGAAGCGCGGGTCGTAGTAGTGCACGACGACGTCGGCGGCGGTCGGCCGCACGGCGGTGAACTTGCAGGCGAGCGCTTGGCCGGGCAGCGCGCAGAGGCGATCGAGCGCGGCGCGGTCGGGCAGCGCCGTCAGCGTGTGGTCCGGCAGCGTCCCGGCGAGCGGCGCGGGTCGTGGCTTCGGGTTCGGATTCGGCGCGGCATCGAGGCGCGTCACCACATGCGGTCGGAAGGCGCGCGGCGGGGCGGCGAAGGGCTCCATCAGGTCGGATTCGCCGGCCTGCGCGAAGCCCGCCGGCGCGCGAACGGCGAGCAGCACGAGCACGAGCGCGGCGAGACGGCGGGCGGTGGGCTTCGGTTTCGACATCGCGGCTCCGAGCCTGACCGACGCCCGAAGCCGCCGCAACCGCCCGCGACTTGAACGCTCCCGGCGACATGGCAACCTGCCCGCGAGGCGCGACCGAAGCCGCCCGACGGAGCCCATCATGACCGACGCCCCGGCCCCTGCGGGGGGCCTGACCGCGCGCGCCATCGTCGCGGGCCTGCTGCTCGCGGTGCTGCTCTGCGGCGTGAACGCCTACCTCACGCTCTCGTTCGGCGTCATCGAGGAGGGGCCGACCATCGCGGCGCTCTTCTTCTTCGCGGCGCTCTACCTCTCGCGTAACAAGATCACCACCACCGAGATGGTCATCGTCGCCACGATGGGCTCGGCGGGTGGCAGCTTCGGCTTCATCTCCAACTTCTTCGCCGCCAAGGTGATGGCGACCGGCGAGCCCTACACCTTCTGGCAGATGACGGGCTTCGGCCTCGCCACCAGCCTCATCGGCATGGCCTTCGTCGTGCCGCTGCGCGAGCTGTTGGTCGTGCGCGAATCGCTGCCCTGGCCCGGCTCGCGCGCCACCCACGGCGTCATCCACTCGCTGGTCGAAGAGGGCGACCCGCAGCAACCACGCTACCTCCTTGCCTTCGGCCTCTGCGCCCTCGCCTTCGTCATCGGCAACGACGACGACGGCTACGCGTGGTGGCCCTCGGCGTCGGAGCTGCCGCTCTTCGGCCTCGCCGCCTACGGTGCCGCCGTCGCCTGGTCGCCCTTCGCCATCGGCGGCGCCTACCTGATGGGCATGCGCACCGCCGTCGGCTTCCTCGTCGGCGGCATCGTGCTGCTGGTGATGGCGCCGCACCTGCCGACGCCGGCGGCGCCGCACCGCTTCGTCTGGCCCGGCATCGGCTTCCTCGTCGCCTCGGGCCTGACGATGATGGCGCTCTCGTGGCGGGTGATGGTCGACGCGATGCGCTCGATCGTCGGCCGCGCGGGCGCAGCCAGCGGCGCCGGCGTGGAAGGCGACGACGCGGCCGCCGCGCCCGAGCCGCCGATGTTGCCGGGCCGGCAGTACCCGATCTTCGCGCTCGTCGCGATGACGGTCGGCATCGGCCTGCTGGTGGCGCTCTTCGATCTGTCGCTCTGGCTGGTCGTGCTGCTCGTGGTCGTCGGCGGCTTCGTGCAGAACGTCATCGCCACCCGCGCCGCCGCGCAGACCGCGTTCAACCCCGCCCGCGTCATGGGCATCCTGCTGCAAGGCGTGACGGCGGCGGCCGGCGGCGCGGCGGCGGGCACCAACCTCGCCGGCGCCGGCATGGTCGCGGGCAGCGGCGCGCAAGCCGGCAACCTCACCGGCGACATGGCCTACGGCCGCTGGTTCGGCATCCCGGCGCGCTGGCAGTTCTGGACGCAGATGCTGACCATCGTGCCCTGCGCGCTGGTCGGCGCGTGGGTCTTCGAGCGCATCGCCGCGACCTCGTCGTTGCAGCTCGAGGGCGGCGACCTGCCGGCGCCGGTGGCGAAGATGTGGGCGGCCTCGGCGTTGGTCTTCGACGGCAGCACGCCGCTGCCGGACGAGGCGCCGATGGCGATGGCGATCGCCGCGGGCGTGGCGGTGGTCTACGTGCTGCTCGAGAGCCGGCCGGCGATCGCGAAATGGCTGCCCTCCTCGCTCGGCGTCGGCCTCGGGCTGGTGCTGCCGATCGCCTACGATTGGGCGTTCTTCCTCGGCGCGCTGGTGCTCTGGGGCGTGTTCGAGCGCGGCCTGAAGGTGCGCACGCTCACGCTGACGACCTGCGCCGTCGCCTGCATCGTCGCCGAAGGCATCGGCGGCATCCTCAAGCCGGTCCTGCGCCTGACCGGGCTGCTGGGCTGACGCCGCCGTGCACGCCCCCTTCGACGCCGCCGCCGCCGGCTACGACGCCGAGTTCTCCGACCGCCGGCTCGGTCGGATGCTGCGCGGCCTGCTGCACGAGGCGATGGACCGCACGCTGCCGCGCGAGGGCCGGCTGCTCGAGCTCGGCTGCGGTACCGGCGTCGACGCGGTCTGGATGGCCCGCCGCGGCGCGCACGTCGTCGCCGGCGACCTCTCCGGCGCGATGCGCGAGGCCACCGCCGCCCGCGCCGCCGCCGCCGGCGTGGCCGACCGCGTCGAGGTCGTCGCGCTCGACCTGGCCGCCCCCGACGCGCTGCGCTGCAGCCTCGGCGCCGCCACGGACGGCGCGCTCGACGGCGCCTTCGACGGCGCATGGAGCGCCTTCGGGCCACTGAATTGCGTCGCGGACCGGCAAGCGCTCGGCGCTGCGCTGACGCGATGGCTCAAGCCCGGCGCGCGCGCGGTGCTGGTGCCGATGGCGCCGGTCTGCCCGTGGGATTGGCTCTGGTACGGCGCGCAGCTGCGGCCCGGCGCGGCCGTGCGGCGGCTGCGGCGGCGACCGACAGCGCAGCTGCCCGGCGGCGGCAGCCTGGCGCTCGATTACCCGACGCTGCGCCGGCTGGACCGGGAGCTGGGGCCCGGCCTGCGGCGGGTCGAGACGCGCGGCCTCGGCGTGCTGCTGCCGATCAGCGAAGCCGCCGGGCTGGTCGACCGATTGCCGCGGCTCTTCGCGGCGGCGACCGCCATCGAGCGCGAGATCTCCGGCCTCGGCGCGGCCCCCTGGCTCTGCGACCACGTGATCGCGGTCTACGAGCGGGTGCCGTGAGCGACGCCGCCCCGCTCGGCCGCCGCGCCTTCGCGCTCGGTTGCCTCGTCCTCTTCGCCGTCGGCGTCGGCGCGCGCTGGCTCGCCGGCCTCGGCGACGACGGCCTCGGCGGCCAAGACCCCTGGGGCTACCTCGACGCCGCCCGCGCCACCGGCGCCTGGCTGATCGGCCACGCGCCGCCGCCGACCGGCTTTTTCTGGCCGCTCGGCTACCCCGCCCTCGGCGCTGTGGCCTCGCTCGCCACCGGCGTGCCCGAGGCCACCGCGCTGCGCACGCTCTCGACGCTGCTCGGCGCCGCCGCCGGCCCGCTGCTGGCGTGGACCGTCGTTGTCGCGCACGGCCCGAGCGCCCGTCGCGCCGGGCTGCTCGCCGGCGCCGTGCTCGCGCTGGGCGCCGCCGCCACCCTCGCCGGCGCCGCGGTGATGGCCGACGCCGCCATGGTCTTCTGGCTCGTGGTCGCTGCCCTCGCCACCGCGCCCACCGTGCGGGCCGACGCCCCCGTGCGCGGGCTGCCGGCGAGGCTCGGCCTCGGCGCGGTCGCCGGCGCCGCGCTCGGGCTCGCCATCGTCACCCGCCAAGCCAGCCTGGTCGCCGCCCCGGCGCTCGGCATCGCCTGGCTCCTCGCGGCGGCGGCGCGGCGGGTTCCTCGGCCGGCGCTGCTGACCTTCGGCGCCGCGCTCGCCCTGCCGCTGCTCGCGCAGTTGGCGCTCGACGTGGACCGCCCCGGCGCGCTCGACCACGCCTGGCTGCGCTCCTGGCGCCCCTGGCACGCGGTGATGCGCACCTTCGACACCCCCGACGGCCACGCGAGCTACCCGTGGCCGCAGGGCGTGTACGCGCTCTTCCCGCTGCTGCACCCGGGCTACCTCGCCCCGCCGCTCGGCCTGTTCGCCCTGCGCGGGCTGCGGCGGGCGTGGTGCGGCGAGGGCGCGGCGGGCTGCGCGCCGGTGGGTCCGTTCGGCGCGCTGCTCTGGGCGCAATGGCTGGGCGTCGGCGTGCTCTTCTTCGCGGGGATGCCGTTCCAGAACTTCCGCTTCGGGCTGGTCGTGCTGCCGGCGGCGGCGGTGCTCTTCGGCCTCGGTGCGGCAGACGCGCTCGGCGCAGGGGCGCAGGTGGGAACCCGCGGCCGCTTGGCGCGTGGGGCGCTGGTCTTGGGCGCGCTCTGGACGCTGGCGTGGACGCCGCGGATGGCGCGCCAGCACGTACAGGCGCGGGCCGAGCGCCGCGCGACGGTGGCGGCGGTGGCGGCGGCGGCGCGGACGGTCGCCGACGGCGCCTTCGCCGAGCCGAGGCCGCCGCTGCTGGTGGCCTTCGAGCTGACGGCGGATTTGCGCCACCGCGAGGGCGTCGAGGCCGTCGAGCTCTGGGACCTGC
>JBEARB010000254.1:0-3654 GCA_041163625.1 Pseudomonadota bacterium
CAGCGGTGCGAGGAGGGGGACTTGAACCCCCATGCCCAAATTGGGCGCTAGCACCTCAAGCTAGTGCGTCTACCAATTCCGCCATCCTCGCGTGGCGCACCCGTTGCCGTTGCCGGCTTGCAGAGCGGAGACGGAGGGGACGCACCCCTGCCGTCGGGACGCGCATCCTGTTCGGGCCGAGCCGCGGTGTCAAGCCCCGTCGCCGGCGTTTTTTCGGCCCGGTACCGCGACCAAGAGCGGACCAGCATCGTGTCCGTCGCCGCGGCAGGAGCTGCCGTCCTCGCCGGTGACCTGCGGCCGCAGCCGGTCGACGTGTGCGAGCAGCGCGTCGCGCACCCGCTCGGGAGCGCCGTGCCGTTCGAAGGCCTCGCGCAGCAGCTGCCGCCGACGCATGAACTGGCCGCCGAAGATCGGATGCGGCGCGTGGACCTCGCGCACGGGTCTGCCCTCGTAGCGCACGTCGGCCCCGAGCAACGCGGCGCTGAGTTGCAGCTCGCGGCGCGCGAGGCGCTCGCGGTCGACCCCGTCGAAGAAGAAGCCGATCATCGCGTCGTCGACCATGCGCGCGACGAAGTCGTCGATGATCGGGCGCAGACCGTCGATGCCGCCGATCGCGTCGATCAGCGCCTCGCCCTGTGTTCGCTCCATGCGCGCTGCTCCTGCTGCAGGCCCCGATATCCGGCCAAAACGACCGCGGGCGCCCCCCGCAATGGAGGACGCCCGCGGCGATCCGTCAAGTCGCCCGCAGGCGACCCGCCTCGCTAGGCGAAGCGGCGGCGGGTCACGACCAGGCCGAGGACCAGGCCAAGGACCAGGAGCAGGCCGGTGGCGCCGTTGCTCGAGGGAGCCGCGGTGCAGCCGCTCGACGAGCTGCTGCTGCCACCCGCGGTCCCGCCGGTCCCGCCGGTCCCGCCGGTGCCGCCGGTGCCGCCGGTGCCGCCGGTGCCGTCCGTGCCACCGGTGGTGTCGGTGGTGCCGCCGGAGGTGCTGTCACCGGTGCCGCCCGCGTCGGTGCCGCCGCCGCCACCGGCGGTCTCGCACTTGCCGGCGCCGGCGTTGCAGGTCGTGCCCGAGGGGCAGGCGCCGCAGTTGCCACCGCAGCCGTCCGGGCCGCACTGCTTGCCGTCGCACTGCGGGGTGCAGGTCTCGCATAGATCCTTGTAGTCCGGGCAGCAATCGTCGTACTGCGAGCATTCCGAGTCGCAGTTGCAGACGTCCTGACCGAGGTAGTTGCCGCACTGATCCTTGCAGGTGCCGGTCTGGCCGCCACCGCCGCCGCCGCCGCCGCCGCCGCCGCCGCCGCCGCCGCCGCCGCAGACGCTGTCCTTGTCGGCGCAGCAGTCGTTGTACTGGGTGCAGGCGTCGTCGCAGTTGCACTTCCAGTTGTCGTCGAACTGACCGCAGCGGTTGGCCGCGCCGTTCTTGCCGGGCGAGCCGCACGAGCCGGCGTTCGGATCGTTGCAAGCCTTGTAGCCGCAGTTGGCGATGGCGACGAAGAGGTCACCGTCGGCCTTGGTCGTCTGCAGCTCCTGGCCGCAGGCGTTCGAGGTCTTGCCGCCCTTGACGCACTTGGCCAAGGCGTCACAGCCGGCCGACTTCTTGCACGCGTCGATCTCGGTGCCGCACTTCTCGTCCCAGCAGGGGTTGACGGTGTACGAGCCGCCGGTGCCGGTGGTGTCGCTCGGCGGATCGACGGCGTCGGTCGAGCCGGCGTCACCGGTAGCGGTCGCGTCGGCGGGCACGCCGGCGCCGGCGTCCGATTCCGCGAAGGCGGGGCTGGCCATCAGCGCGCAACACAGCAGCGCACCAAGCATCAGTCGCAGGTTCGTCATCCTTGCTCTCCTCCCGACCCACCGGCTCGGCTCGGGTCGACCTAGCGTCGCCTGGGTGGCGACTTCATCCATCGTATCGATTCCTCGCGCGCCAGCACCAGGGCCGTCGCGCGAGCCGCGCAACGTGGCCGATTGCACCGGTGCATGTCAAGCGCAAGCGACCGGAAACGCGGCTATCAGGGCGCACAGGTCCAGCCGATCTCGACATCGTCGACCCAGACCCCCTCGCCGTTGTTGAACAGCGGGTTGGCGAAGAACGCCAGCGCGGGCTGCACCGTCGTCCCGATGGCACTGCTCAGGTCGAGCTCCATCGTCACGAAACCATTGGTATCGCCGCAACGCTGCAGGGTCTTTCCACCGCCTGTCAGCGTCAGGCTGTCGGAGATGGCGTTGCAGTTCGGGAAGGGGTCGCCCGAGTCGAAGTAGACCTGCATCCGCACCCACGCCTTGCTCGCCGAGGCCGGAATCGCGGTCTCCGGCAGCGTCATCGACGCGTTGGTGAGCCCGAAATTGTACGAGTACTGCCCGTTGGCCGCGATATTGCCGAGGTAGGCGGCGGTCGGCGCCGAGGTGGAGCGCTTGCTGTCGGGCTGCCAGCTGATCTGCGGGTTGCTCGACTGCACCGCGATGCCGCCGAGACCGTTCGAGAAATCGTTGATGTAGATGGGCTTGGGAGCGAAGACGCATGCGCCGGTGGCAGCGTCGCAGCTGTCGACGGTGCAGTCGCTGCCGTCGTCGCAGACCGCGGTCTTGCCGCCGCCGCAGCTCGCGTCGACTTGGCAGGTCTCCCCGGTCGTGCAGGCGTCGCCGTCGTCGCAGTTCAGGGCGCCGTCGGCCGTCCACTCCACCCGCAAATCGTCGATGTAGGCGCCTTCGCGGTTGTTGTTGGCGGCGTCGACGCTGTCGAAGCGGATGCGAATCGTCACCGTCTTGCCCGCGAACGCGGCGAGCGACCAACTCTGCTGCACGAAGGCGGTGCTGCTGCTGCAGACCTGGCCCGATTGCAGCACGTCGTCGACGAAGACCTGCAGCTTGTCGGCGTTGCAGCTGTTGTTGCTGACGTCGAGGAAGACCGCGCCCCGCAAGATGGCAGTGCCCTGCGGCGGCATCGTGATCGGCCGTAGCAGGATATCGGCCTGCGTGATGCCGAAGTCGTAGTTGCCGGTCTGCAGGTTGCCCATGTAGAGCGACGCCGGCGGGCTGAGTGAGCGCTTCTTGCTCGGCTGCCAGGTCACGTCCGGGTTGCTGGTGCTGACGTAGAGCCCCGGTGTGGTGCCGTCGTCGAAGTTCGCGGAGTAGAGGGTGACCAAAGCGGCACCCGGGTTCGCGCTGCTGCAGCCGCTGCCGAGGCAGCGCTCGAGGGTGCAGACGTTCGCGTCGGCGGCGCAGGGCAGCGCCGTGCGCTTGCAGCCGCCGCCGTCGCAGGAGTCGATGCTGCAGCCGTCGCCGTCGTCGCAGTCGGCGTCCTTCTCGCAGCAGAAGGGGTTCTTCGGGCCGGAGACGCAGGCGCCGCCGCTGCATGCCTCGCCCTTCGTACACGGATCGCCGTCGTCGCAGGGATCGGTGGTCGGGAAGTGCTGGCAGCCGGTGTCCTGCGCGCAGACGTCGGCGGTGCAGGGGTTGCCGTCGTCGCAATCGCCGCTGCCTGCGCAGCCGTTGTTGCCGCACGCATCGCCGGTGGTGCAGGCGTCGCCGTCGTCACAGGGGGTGCCGTTGGCGACGGGCTTGCTCTGGCAGCCGACCAGCGCGCTGCAGGCATCGGTGGTGCAGGCGTCGCCGTCGTCGCAGGCCGCGGGCTGGCCGCCGGCGCAGAGCGCACCCT